>CAZRFP010000147.1:0-10901 GCA_964599535.1 uncultured Planctomycetaceae bacterium | reverse complement strand
GACATGCCCGGTTGAGTCCTCGAAACTTGCCGCGCCACAAGGGACGAGGCCGATCAGAGTGAAATCTCTGATTCAAGGGCGGGAGTTTAATGACATCCGCTTTTGGGTGTCAACATCTTTCGCCCATCTGCTTCCATTATTTTTTCGGCATTTTCTGTCGCTTCCCTTGTCCACAAAAGGCTTTATGGGAAGCAGAATTTGCGCCGCACACGCATTACGGATCACCCCATCGCGATCCTAGTATCATGTTGTGAAACAAGTTATGTATTAGTGACAAGCCCTCAGTCGCGATCTTATCGGAACAAAAAATCGTGCCTTTTTTCACGAAGATGGCTTCCATGACCCGGTTGAAAATCGCAACCCTTTTCTGGGTAACCAGTTTTATCGCCCCATGTTTTGAGGTATCGCAGCGCTTCACGGGTCTCAAACGCGGGATTCACTTGGTTCTCATCATTCCGCGTTTGGTTTCTGTTCCCCATCTTGCTCCGCATTCGTTGGATGTTGTTCCGCATTCGCCGGCTTCGAACCGCCCAAATCGAATTGCGCGACGATGGGGTAGTGGTCTGATGCACCATCAGCATCATCATTTGTAAAGACGCTGTATGACTTTGGCACATACAGCCTTGCCATGGCCGGCGAAGCAACAATGTGATCGATGATGCTGCGATAGGGCGGCTTGTGGTACGTCACCGTACCGGTCGGCAGGTCCGTCATGAAACCCGACAACTCCGTCGGACCTGAGCCACGAATCGTCTTCATGGCGACTGAGTCCCATCGATCGTTGAAGT
Organism: uncultured Planctomycetaceae bacterium; assembly: GCA_964599535.1. Classification (GTDB taxonomy): domain Bacteria; phylum Planctomycetota; class Phycisphaerae; order UBA1845; family UTPLA1; genus JADJRI01. The sequence continues at coordinate 10,113 of CAZRFP010000147.1, read as the reverse complement.
CTCCGCAGATCAGGAATCTCGCATCAGGGGATTCCTTCAAAATATCGTCCGCGATGTTCCGAATCGCCGACGCTTCGGCGCCGCGGACGCGCAGATCGTCAGGCCCCCCGCAGCATTTCAGGTGAACCACGAACACATCGAACGCGGGGTACTCCGGCGGCTCGATCCGAACTCTTAGCAAATCGCGCCGAAACGTCGTTCGGCCACCCGATCCATCGCTGAACTCAACATGCCGGTACGACGAGACCTTGCCGACGGGCAGCCAAGTCACCAGCGCACAGTCGATGCCCCGGCCGTCATTGCCCTCGAATAGCACGATATTTCGGTAGCCCATGTCGCTCAGCCGGCTCTTCACGAATTGCTCAAGCACACCGCGATTCTCGACTTCCTGCAGGGCGACGATGTCCGCATCCAGGGCGCGAATCACGCGGGCGGCTTTGGCCATTTCGATCTCCGGCTTGGGATCAGTCCCTTCGTCGTTGCGATACGGATCGTCGTGCGCGTCAAACAGGTTTTCGATGTTGTATGACGCCACACTCACGATGCCTTTGAATTCGCGCTTTCGCGGCGGCGGCAGCGGCCGGGCCGCCCGGCCTTCCGGGATCGGTTCTTCCTTCTCGAGGATCGTGACTTGGTCGGGCCGGGAAACCTCAATCTGGGGCTTGCCGCGATACTCGGTGATCGTGCCGCGAATTCGGACAAACTGCCCCCGATACATTTCATCCGCCGACGGCTGAAAGTTGCGATAGTTGCGTTGGCGCACGATGGCCGACATGGATCGCGCCGCATCAAAATTGAGAAACGTGATGCCGGCGGTCTTGCCGGTCTGAACGATCCGACCCTGGACAATGACTTCGCGATCAATGAATTTCGCGGCGTCTTTCCAATCAATGATGCCCGGTTCGGTGGTGACCGGCATGGACGGGGCCTTTGGTTCATCGGCCCGTACCAGCGGCGCGATGCTCATGAGCAGCGCCAAAGCGCAGGTTCTAACGGCCATTCGCATGGTTGCCTCCCGTGTATAGAAGATTGTGCATTGTTCCGACCCCTATTTGAATCGGCGCGAGACGCCGTGGCAAGCTGCGTTCGATCGCTCGCGGACCACGCCGATCAGATTAGAATGCGAAGCGTGACCGCCATCGCCGAGAAAAACGCGGTATTCCTCGCCAACATGCGCGGCCTGTGGCGGCGCGATCCGCGCCTGGCGCAGCAACTGGACGAACTTCCGATCGAAGCATCGCTGGATGTCGAGCCGTCACGCGCCGGACCGCCGACCGCAAGCATCCGCCGGCCCGATGGTCGCCCGCTTTATCTGCACAGTCGCTACGATCCGCATCGCGAGGCGGCGGACTTCTGCCGGTCGCTCGAATTTGACGATGCCGCGTGCATTGTGTTGTGCGGCCTGGGGCTGGGGTATCTCGCGCGTGAATTGCTGGGCCGATACGGAACCGAGACGCGACTGCTCATCGGCGAGCCGGACATTTTGACGATCAAGACCGCGCTGGAGACCGTCGATCTCTCCGGCGACATGGCCGCCGGGCGCGTCGAGTTTCTCACCCGCCATGACACGGCCTTTCTTCACGAGCGCCTGCGCGGCGATTGGGCCAACCTGATGATGGGCACGCAATTCGTCGCACCGCCCGTCTCGCGCGAACACCATGCCGACTTTCACACGGCCTTCCGACAGTCCGTCACCGACTTCGCCGCGTACGCTCGCATGTCGCTGATGACGCTGGTGCGAAATGCGACGATCACCTGCCGAAATGTCGCCAACAACCTGCCCGCATATGTTTCAACGCCGTCGCTCGATATTCTTCGCCGTCGTTTTGTCGGCCATCCGGCCGTGCTTGTTGCAGCCGGTCCCTCGCTGGGTCGAAATGTCGATCAACTGCGCGAGATTCAGAATTGTGCCGTCATCATCGCGGCACAGACGACGCTCCGTCCGCTGCTGGATCGCGGCATCCGACCGCATTTCGTCACATCGCTCGACTACAGCGAACTGTCGCGGCAGTTCTTCGAGGGCGTGAGCATCCCCGATGAGACCGTGCTGGTGGCCGAACCCAAGGCGTCGTGGCACGTCATCGATACGTTCCTGCGCGGATCGGCCGAAGGACGCCGGCGCGTAATGCTGCTGGACAACGCCTTCGCGCACCGCTGCCTCGGCGAGCCGCTCGGTCGTCGCGCCGGTCTCGAAGCCGGCGCGACGGTGATGCATCTGGCGTTTTATCTGGCGGAGTGGCTGGGCTGCGATCCGATCATCTTTGTCGGACAGGACCTCGCGTTCACCGGCCACTGCTACTATTCGCCCGGCGTCGCCATTCACCGTGCGTGGGACGCGGAGCACGGTCGATACGGCACGGTCGAGATGAAGGAATGGGAGCGGATCGTCCGGCATCGCAACATGCTGCGAAAGGTGAGCGACATTCACGGGCACGCTATTTACACGGACGAACAGATGTTCACATATCTGCAGCAGTTCGAGCGTGACTTCGCCCGCGCGAATGCGCGTGTGATCGATTCGACCGAGGGCGGCGCACGAAAGACCGGCGCGGCGATCGTTCCACTGAGCGAGGCCATCGCGACGTTCCGCGACAAACCCATTGAACCGTCGCGGTTCGAGTATTTGCGCGCCGAATGGTCGGACGCCGCGCGGCTGGCGCCGGCGCGCGCGGCGTTGGCGTCGCGACGGAACGAACTGGACGCTTTTCGCGCATTATGCGTCGAAACGCGGGATATCCTGAAGAAGCTGCACACGCTCGTGGAATCTCCGCGCGAGTTCAATCGCCTGCTGGTGCGCGTCGACGAGTTGCGCACGCTGGTGCAGCGCCACGAGGCGATCTTCCAGATGGCCCGCGATGTGTCGCAACTGGCCGAGTTTCAGCGCATGTCGGCCGATCGCTCCATCGACGAACACGCGGCGAACGAGCCGGCGCGCGCCCGGCGGCAGCTTAATCGAGACGCCCGGTTTATTGACGCCCTGCTCGAAGGCTGCGATCGGGTGCGCGAGATCCTCGATGCGTCGCTGGCGCGATTCGATAGCGAAATCGAGCGACGAACCGTGACGACGGGAGGCAGCGCATGAACGTCGTCGGGGCGATATTCGTCGATCTCGACAGATCGCCGATCGGAACGCGATCGCGACTCGCCGACGAACTGGCCGGGCGCACGATCCTCCGTCGAACCGTTGAACGCGCCGCGCGCTGCCGACAGCTCGCGTCGCTGCATCTGATCGCGCCGCAGGCGCAGGCCGCGCGCGTCGCCGCACTGGTCGACGAGCTGCCGGTTCGGATCGAAACACAGGAGGCCGGACCAGCCGTACATCAGACGCTGGTGCGCGCCGGGCGCGTGTGGGGGCTGGAATCGTGGCGCGGCGGCGCGGGCGGCTTTTGCGTGTTTGATGAGGACTTCCACGCTCCATTGCTGCAGGCGCTGGTCCACAAGGCGGGCGCGGACGCCGTCGCGACGATTCCCGCCGCCGCGCCGCTGTTCGACGCCGCCATGCTCGATGAGATGATCTGCCACGCACGCGGCACCGATGAACCGACCGGCGTTACCTTCGTCCAGGCGCCGCCGGGCCTCGGAGGGTTCATCATTCGCCGAGCCATCCTCGATCAACTCGCGACCTCTACCATCCCGCCGGGCGCGATCCTTAATTATCAACCGACCAATCCGATGGCCGATCTGACCGGCCGCGAGACGTGCTATCGCCCTTCGGTCGACATTATTCAGGCGCGAGGGCGGCTGCTGTGCGACACGCACCGTTCGATGCGGCGCGTCGCGCGGCTGATCGAGCATGGCGCGGAGTCATGGACAAGCGTCGAGATCGTCCGCCGAATGGCAAGCTCTTGCGCCGAGGGCGTGGACGACATGCCGCAGGAGATCGAGATCGAACTTACGACGCGAACGCCGACCGGCTGGAAGAGTCTGCTTCGTCCGATCGGTGAAGCCGGCATCTCGCGCGGACCCATCTCGTTGGATACGATCCGGCGAATCACCGACGCAATCCACGACGTTGACGATGTGAGGATCGTGCTCGCGGGTTTCGGTGAGCCATGCCTGCATCCGAACTTCGCGGACATCTGCCGCATGTTTCGCGAAGCCGGCGCGGCGGCCATCGCCGTTCGCACGACCGGTCTCATTGAAGACGACGCCGTCGAGCGAGCGCTGTTTGAGATGCCGGTGGACTTGGTAGAAGTGATGCTGGATGCGGCGTGCGGCGAGACCTATGCGCGCGTATTCGGAATCGACAGTTTCGCAAAAGCGATGCAAATCTTCGAACAGCGGCTTGAGCGCCGCGTGAGAGAAAACCGCGTGCTGCCGCTCTGGGTGCCGTCGCTTGTCAAGGCCAACGAGACGTTCGACGACTTGGAACCTTTCGTCGATGCGTGGCAGCGGCGGCTGGGGATGTATCTGGTCACAGGCTACAGTCACTGCGGCGGGCAGCGCGCCGATCGGACCATCAGCAGCCTCGCGCCGGCGCAGAGAACCGCCTGCCGGCGCGTGCGAACGCGCATGCTGGTGCTGGCCGACGGCACCATCGCCGGCTGCGATCAGGATTATCGCGGCGTACAACCGATCGGGCGCGTCGATGACGCGCCGCTTCGAGAGACATGGCAACACGCGCCGCTTTATGACGAGCTGCGCAAAAAGACCATTGCCGACGCGCCGCTCTGCACAAAGTGCGAGGAGTGGCATCGGCCATAGCGCCTTTTTCGAAGACTCGTACAACCGGCGATGAGCCGGATTTGCGCGTTTCGTTGTGATGATGCATTAGCATTCGACGTGTCGCCTGATTGTCTGGGAATCGCAAATGGGCATGGACGCGAAGCACACACCTGCCACCTGCCACTATCGCCGCATCGGCTTCGTCTCGACCAGTCGCGCGGATGCGGGCATTTACGAGTCAATGATCCATGCGTTCCGTGATGACATGCGGCACGAGCCGATTTTGTTTGCCGGCGGCACGCATCATGCGGAGACTTTCGGCCGAACCATTGACACGCTGCCGGCGCTGCAGCGCCTTCGCGTCATTCCCGTGCATCATCATGTTGCGGGCGATCGCCCGGTCGACGTCGCCGCATCCGTCGGCCGCGCGGTGGATGCCTTTTCGCGGGCCTTTGTGGAAGAGCGACCCGATTTACTCTTCGTGCTGGGCGATCGCGCGGAGATGCTTGCCGCCGCGCTGTCCGCCACGATTCACCGCATCCCGATCGCGCATCTTCACGGCGGCGAAGCCACCGCCGGCGCGTACGACGATGCCTGCCGGCACGCCATCGCCAAGCTCAGCCACATTCACTTTGCATCGCTGCCGGAATATGCGGCGCGACTCGCGACGATGAATGAAGATGCGCGGCGCATTCACATGGTCGGAGCGCCGGCGCTGGATCGGCTGCGCAGCTTCCAACCGATGAACGTCGACGAACTTAGCACGGCCGTCGGGCTCGACTTCGAGCGGGACACGATCGTCGTCATCTTTCATCCCGAGACACTCGCGACGATCACGCCCGAATCACAGACCGCCGCGCTATTGGGCGGACTTGCCGATACGCAGGCCAATCTCCTTTTCATCGGCGCGAACGCCGATGTCGGCCATGCGGCCGTCACCCGCGCCATCCGCGAGTTTGCAGGCCGTCGATTGAACGCACGCTGGAATCCATCTCTGCCGCGGGATGTGTTCTGGAGCGCGCTGGCCCGCGCCCGCGCGCTGGTCGGCAACTCCAGCGCCGGCATCATCGAGGCCGCGAGTTTTCGATTGCCGGTGGTGAACATCGGCGATCGCCAAACCGGGCGCATTCGAGCGATAAACGTAATCGACGTGCCGTTTGATGCGAGCGCCATCGAGCGCGCCATCGAGCGGGCGCAATCGCCGGAATTCGCCAGCTCATTGAATGACTTAACGAACCCCTACGGCGACGGCCGTGCGGCGCAGCGCGTGCATGATATTGTCCAGACGCTCCCCGCGCCTGCCGAATTGCTACTCAAGTTCTTATAGCCAAACGTTCGCACGAGCGGCGCTGGATTTCACGCGGCGCATTTGCTATCTTTTTGACCCTTGCCGAGGCTGGATAGCGGTTCTCGGATCGATGGACGATCTCCAGACCTTTACGCGGCGGGCAGGTCTGCCGGCCAAGCGGAATTGATCGATCGTTCAGTTCACATGGATACCAATCGTCCATGCACAGGGAAGGTGGTCAAGACACATAACCCAGGCTGATCTTTCGGAGATGGGCATGTTCCAAGCCAAGCGTCGAATTGTCACACTTATTCTGGCCGCGTTTCTCTCGTCGGGCTGTGAAGCCATCGACGTATGGCAGGCCCCCGCCTCGACGCCGGAGCAGTATGACAAGGGTCTCATCGTATTCTTTCCAGGATCGGCCGGGCTTAGCATCGAAGCCATGGGCTACTACTATGCCTTTCGCGAAGCCGGCGTCGATCTGGCTTTCGAGCAGGCCTATTGGACCGACTACCTTGAGACGATCACGGTGCGCGAGGGCGTTCAGGATCGCATCGTCGAGCGCTGCAAAGCCGAGGCCAACCGCATCGCCGAGTACATTCGCAATTACCCCGGCCGCCCGGTCACGCTCATGAGCTATTCCGGCGGCGCGATCGCCGTGATTCGCGTTGCGGAGAACATGCCGCCAGATACGAAACTGGATCGACTCATCACGATCAGCCCCGGCATCTGGAAGGGCATCCCGCTAACGACCGCGCTCAACAACACGCGGCTCGGCATGATCAACTACTGGTCGCCGATCGAATACGGGCCGATCCTCATCTCTCGCACGTTTGGCCTGGCCGACAGCTCGTTTCTCGATCCGGCGGCGTCGTATGGCTATGACGAGGTCCATCCGAAGCTGACACAGGTATCGTGGACAGAAGAGATGCGAGAGCTGGGCAACAACGGCGAGCATCTCGATATTCTGATCAACATTCCGTGGATCAAGGCGTACGTCGTGCCGTGGCTGGCGATGGATCGATATGACGAATGAAGAACGCGGGCTAAGGCGATGGAAGATGGCGCACACCCATCGGCCGCTGTATCAATCGGCCAGCGAAAACGGCGTGAAGTTGGTCTTGGTGTCGTAGTAGTCTTCGTTTTCGGCGCGCTTGAGGAAGTTCACGACGAGGTACGTCAGCGGCGTGAAGACCGCCTCGACCGCCACCTTGAAGAACCAGTTGAACAGGACGACTTTCACCATCGTCCCCGGTGACCACACACCGAGAAACGCGATCGGATAAAACAGCGCACTGTCCACGAGCTGCCCCACCATGGTCGAGCCGATCGTGCGCGTCCACAGCCAACGGCCGCGCGTCATGATCTTCATCTTGGCCATCACATAGGAATTCGCGAAGTCTCCGGCCCAGAAGGCGAAGATCGAACCGGCCACGATGCGCCAGGTGTTGCCGAACACCACTTCCAGCGCCGGCTGGATGACCGTGTTGTACGGTTCGTCTGGATCGGCCGGGAAGTGAATGACGAACAGGCCCATGAGCGTCGCGAAGATCATGGCGCCGAAGCCGGCCCAGATGACCTTTCGCGTTCGCGCATAGCCGTACACTTCGGTCAGCACATCGCCGAAGATGTAGCTGATCGGAAAGAAGAGATTGCCCGCGCCGAAGGTGATGCCGAAGAGAATGCACGTCTTGCCCGGCCCGATGAGGTTCGAGCAGAGCAGCACCGTCACAAAGACCGCCATGACCAGGTCGTAATACTTGTAGTGCCGAACATTCGGCTGGGGCGACCGCTCGGCGATCACGTTGTGGAGCGTCGCCAGAGAGTGCATGGGAATCGGTCGCGGAGGCTGGCCGCCATCGTCGGTCATAGGGCGAAACGATAGCGGCTTTCATGCCCGATGCCAGCGGGCAAATCATCCGGAAAAGAAGGCCCGGGCCTCAGCCCTTGCACGAGTTGAGGAAGTGCCGGAGCAGATCGGACTCGGTGATGATGCCGACGAGCGTCTGGCCTTGAAGGACCGGCAGCGAGCCGAACTTGTTGGCGACGAGCACATCGGCCGCCTCGGCCAGCGTCGCGGACGGACCGGTCGTCAGCACGTCGCGCGTCATGATGTCGCTCATGACGATCTGCGTATGGGGGCGATGCTGCTGCGCGCGGGCGTCCTCCACGGCGATGCGCAGCCCACCCATCGCCCGGCGCATGTCGCGATCCGAAACAATGCCGACAAGCCGGCCGTCATCAACGATCGGCAGATGGCGGATCTTTCGCGACTGCATCATGCGCAAGGCCTGTAGGAAGTGCTCTTTCGATTCGAGCGTCACGACCGGGGCGCTCATCCGATCGCCGACTTTCATGAGCCGCCAACCTTGCCGCTTGGTGATCGGGCGATCATCGAGATAGCATTTGAGGAAGTCGGTCTCGGTCACGATGCCCGCCAGACGGTCTTTATAGACCAGCGGCACGGCGCGAATATTCTCGCGAAGCATGATCGCCGCCGCATGGTCCAGCGGCGCTTCGGCATCGACCATCACGGCCGGGGTCGACATGATCTGCGTGATGCGCGTCGCGCCGATGCGCGCCGGGCCTTCCGCGCCGGCCGCACGGTCGGCGTTCGGCAGCATGGCGACAGCCGAGAGCAAATCCCGATCGGACACCATGCCCACGACGCGGCCGCGATCGACCACCGGCAGATGGCGAAAGTTGTTCTGCTCCATCAACTCAATGGCATGATCGACCGAATCATTCGGGCTGATGTGAATCACGCGGGCATCGCCGATTTCGATGAGCTGCATGATGCTGGCTCCGCTCGCACCCCCGCCGGGCCGTCGCCGAAGCACAGGCGACCCCCGCCTGACTGCGCACGATAATCCATCCGCGCGGGCCGTTTGTCAATTTGAAACCGGCCGGAACCCCGGAGTTCCCTTGGCTATGGCATGCCCTCAATCATAGCTGCGACCATCTGGGAGCGGTGGTTTTTGATGCGCGAATCGGCCTTGGAATGAAGGGGGGCTTCGCGTTGCAAGGGTTGCACGCTGCTATCTCGAAGGTACATGCGATGGTCCTACTGCGCCGCGCAACAAAACGGCCGCGGCGCTCACATGGAGGCCGCGGCCGTAAGTAGATCGAACAATCGAGCCGTTCGGCTCCGCGGATCAGTTCCGCGACGAGAAGAGCCGCAGCAGGTAGTAGAACATCAGCGCCACGGACGCAAACAGTTGAATGGCCGCACTGACGTAGCGGTCCTGCGGGTAGCTGTGGATGATGGTCGACGTGTCATGCAGAATCGCCGCGCCGGCGAAGACGACCATGGCGACGCTGAACCACGTGCCCAGCTCAAAACCAAAGATGACAGCCGCGACAATCGCAAGGAAGGCCGAAAAGCCGGCCCACATCAGGATGCCGCGCAGAAAGGAGAAGTCCTTCCGCGTGCCGAATGCGATCAACGTCAGACCAGCGAAGCCGATGATCGTCGTGAGCGCGGCGGATTGAATGACGTTGCCCTTGGCGATGTACTGGGCATATGCCAGCATGGGCACGAAGATGAGCGACCACATGGTGACGTAGCCCGCCAGCGCCAGATACTGCATCGGAAGCGAGCGCGTCATCATGGCGGTGCGGCTGGCCAGCCAGGACACGAGCATGAAGGCACCGAGAATCAGGAGCCAGCTTGTTCCGCCGATCACCTGAAGAATGCTCTCGGCGACACCGGTTTTGAAATAGAGGATTTCAAGACCGGTAAACAGCGCGATGGCGCCGAAGAGGTGGAGATAGGTTCGCATGATGAATTGCGAACGCGATTCGACATCCAGCGCCGAAACCGGCACGACGGTCATGGGGGTATAGTTTTCGCCGTTCATACTTTGTCTCCTGTCACTCTTAATGCCCGGTCTTTATACAACTTGCCCGGATTATAGTCGCACCGTCCCTGGCCGCCATCCTGCACATTACCTACAGGTCTTATCGCCAGGGGGCGGCCTGTTCCTGCATCGATATCGCGGAAAACGCGGTCCTTCACGGCCGGTTTCGCCCGGTCGCCGCGATGCCGATCAATCGAGCAGGAGTCGTTTCACGGGGGACCAAGGAGTGGATGCGTGTCGGATCGCACGAATTCGAAATCGCGATGAATCGCATCGGAGACCACTGCACGATGCACGATC
>CAZRFP010000146.1:0-11020 GCA_964599535.1 uncultured Planctomycetaceae bacterium | reverse complement strand
GTCCGCGCCACGGAATCATCCGCGTACGCCCGGTCAGGCTGTCAGTTGCACGGGGCCTGCGCCGTCGAGCCATTATCGTGAGCGGCGCAGCGAACGCCAGTGGCAGAATGGCGGATTCGAAGTTTGATATCGTTGATCACGCGCGTGCCTGCGCGGTGATGTGCGAAGGGATTACCCGTATCCGGCGTCGCGACGATCTCTGTCGCAAAAGGCAGTTCTTCTTACACAGGCTATGAAAAGGTGAGCGTGAACCCCGGTCCAACCGAAACAACATCCACCGGCAAGGTTCCGCGAGACCTGCTGAGCCGGCTTCGTTCTGAAATGCTGGACATCGGCGAATCAGAGCGCTATCGACTACTGGCGGTGTTGCTCGGCGATCTTGCCGATCATCATCAATCGAGCGGCAACGGCCGCGATTCCGGATTGAGCGAGCAACTCGCGGCGGCGACGAAGCGCGTTCAGAGTGTCACGGAAGAGGCGGCGTCCCTTCGCGACGAGATTGCAACGCTCAAGGCCGATTTGGCCGTCGCCGGGAAACAACTCGGCGAGGAGCAGGCGCGCAATCAGGAATTCCGCAAAACGATCGACAGCCAGCGGCAGCGGCTTGACGAAGCGCGCAAGAAGGAGGCCGAGCTTGAGGCTGAAGTCGTGGCCAAGAACGCCGCACTCCACAAGGCCGAAACGACCGCCGAGAATTTTCAGCTTCAGGCGCAGCGCTTCGAAGTCGCCTCGCAGGACACGTCACGTATCACCAAACTTGAAAATGAAAAGCGCGCTCTCGCGTCCAGCTACACGGAACTCGAATCGGCCCTGGAAACGCTGCGAGCCGACAAGGACCGCGAGATTGCAGAATTGAAGAACAGGCTGGTTTCGGCGAATACGCAGGTCGGCACCGGCGCAGATGAATTGCTGAATTTGCTATGGGAGCGTCTTGCGCGAACCAAGCCGGCGCTGGTCGATGTCACGGCCAAGCCGAACCGTCAAGCCGCCGAGCGTCTGTTTGACGCCTTCATCGAACTCGCTTATTTCGCAAATGGTTTTGAGAGCCAGATGCGGCCGTTTCTTGATCGCTACACGCGGCACAACGAACTGGTCGCACGGCCCTGGAAAGTATACCGAAGCTATGAGGACATTCTGGAGACCATCACGAAGACGATCGCGGTGGCCGGCGGCAAACCGGTTGGCGTGCTGAAGATTCGCCTTCGCGATCTGAACAAGTGGACGATGGGCGCGCTGATGGGCGGCGATGTCGCGGTGGAGTCCGTCGGATCGGAACTGGAAACCCAGCTTCGCGGACCGGCCTGCATGGGTGCGAATCCGAACATGACAATCAAGGACTTCATCCGCAACGACGGGCATGAACGCTTCCGGGACCACATGCTTGAAGTGCGGAGCCACAAACTGTCGGAAGTGTACAAACTGACGACCTGAGCAGCGCGGGCGTGCCAGGCGAGAATTAAGGATGTTCGGCCTGAAATGCGTTATTGCGCATGGGCACAATCGAGCGCGATCAGAATCGGCCGCCGGCCGCGTTGCAAGCGCGGCGCCTCCGAATCGTAATCGCGTATTCGATCTTTTTCAGGAGCGATGAAAATGTTCCCCAGACTCTCGAACAAAACTAACAGGTGGACATTGGGCGCGGCATTCGCGCTCACGTTGGTCGCGCCGCTTCTGGGCGGTTGCGGTCGAACACTGACAATCTATCGCGACGAAGTCATCAACACCGAGTTCGATCGCAACGGCGTGCCGATGGACGTTGACGTTGTTACGCTCTTTCCAAGCGACTTCAAAGGCGAGCTGGAAGAAATCAACCGTGATCTGATGCCCGGCAGCGGCATCACGGCCGACATGTGGTTCAAGAACAAACCCACGCGCGATTCCGCCAAAGACCCCGAAGACCGCGCTCACTATCGCATTCCGCGTGATCGCATCTACTCCTTCGCTGAAAAGAAAGAGGCGACGTTCGGCATGTGGGAGGGCGGCCAAATTCAGGGCAACAAATATCGCAAGGCCGGTGAGAAGGAAATCGTCATTCGCAACATTCCGGTCGGTGGCTACAGCGATGATCGATCGGTGATCTTCGTTTTCTGCCGGTTTACCGACGCGCGCGGGGCGGTGCTGCCGGCCAAGCCTGCGGAATTTCGAAAGCTGAGCCGCTATAAGGAAGACCTCTCCGTGCGCATTCGCGCGAAGACGGTCGAACGGCTGACTCAGCCCAAGTTTGACAAGGATTACGACGACAAGCATCGCGCGAACTGACTGACGCCGACGCCGATGTCATCCGAAGGGAATCGAGAGGCAACGCATGAATTCGTGGACGGAAGTTCACTGGTCGGAGGGGATGTTTCTCCGCCCGCATCATCTGCAGGCGGGCCAGCGCTGGTTTGAAAACCTGGTCCGCACCGGGCTGGATTCGACGCGGCCGTATTGTTGGGGATTTGGCGCGCTCCAGATCGCCGCGGATCCGCTTGAGAACTTCACGTTGCGGCTGGACCGCTGCGATCTGCGACTCAAGGACGGCACATGGCTTCGCATCCCGGATAACACCGAGGTCGATCCTCTGAATTTCAAGGACGCCCTCGACCAGGCCCAGGGCCATCTTGAAATCTTCTTCGGCGTCCCGACATTTCAAGAGGTCCGCGCCAACAGCGTCTCGCTGGAAAATCCCGAATCCACAACCGGCACGCCGCGCTATGAGCCTTTTCCCGTCAGCAAGCGCGATGAGAACTCCGGCGAGAACCCGCAAGTCATCTACATGCGCCGCGCTCGAGGCCGCTTGTTCACGCAATTTGACGACATGACCGGCTTTGAAGTCATTCGCCTCGGGCGCGTGCGCCGTACCGATCGGGCCGGCGCGCTTCCGGAAATGGATGATCTCGGCGTCGGACCCCTCTTGACGGTTCAGGCCGACGCCGGCGTCAGCAAAATGATCCGCTCGCTCGCCGATCAGATCGAAGCCAAGGACGAAGTGCTCGCGCGAGAGGCGAAGGAACATCGCATGATGTTCACCGATGGCGTCGCCGCGAATACCGAGCATCTCCTCAAATTGCATGTGTTGAACGAATCGCGCGCCGGCATCAAGGCCATGTTGCAAAGTCCGGTGCTTCATCCGTTTGACGTCTTCTGCGATTTCGCTCGGCTCGTCGGACATCTTTCCGTCTTTCATGATGATCTCGTGCCGATGGATATTCCGGCGTATGACCATGACCGCCCGGGCGAATGCCTTGAGCAGCTGCGCGCACGAATCGTCGTTCTGCTGGAGGCCATGCGCCCGGTGGCGTATGTCGAGCGCGTTTTCGCCTTGAAGAAGGACGAGACCGGCCGCGAAGGCCTGGAAGTCGAACTCGATCGCAAGTGGATCGACGAGAATCTGGAAATGTTCGTGGCGCTCACGTCAGACGAGATGGACGTGAACGAACTGTATAACCACATTTATCAGAAGCTGGACATGAAGCTGGCGTCACCTACGCGCTCGCGAAAGATACATAACATCGCGGTTCGCGGTTTGTCGCTTCAGATCAAGTCGGTTCCGGCCGGTACACTGCCGCGTCGGCAGAACCTTCACTACTTCAAGGTTGATAAGACGATCGGTCCGGACCGCACCGACTATTGGAAAGAATGCGAGCAGGAGCGCGGCATTCGCATGAGCATCCGTGAAGGGCAGCTCAGCGCCATGACGCGGTTCAAACCCGCGCTTTATGTCGTTCTCAAATGATGCGCGAAAGCGCCAGGCAGGAAAACAGGAATGGCGGAACAAGCGGCACATCGATTGACCGAGACGGCGTGGCCCGTCTTTGAATTTCTGATCAACTTTGCGCGCCAAGTCAAGCACGGCCACGTGCCGGCGCCTGAACAGGTGCGATTTGAAGCGCTGACCGCCATGCGCGACGCGGAAGACATCGCCCGCGAAGACCCGGCGACGGAGCGTTGCTTTAACGACCGGATCAAGGCCATGTTGTCGTATCTGATCGACTACAAGATGCTGAACACGACATGGGCCGGCCAGTCTTATTGGTTTGACAATCGCTTCGAGACCGATCCCGAGGTGCTGAACCATGTCGAATCGCTCGGCGGCGACAAGTTCTTCGAAGATTGTGACGAACTCCAGAAGGAATACGAAGTCGCCGAGCGGCGCGATCGCCGCGATAAGAATGAACTCGCCGAAATGCTGAATCTCTATTTCGTGGCCCTGCGGCTGGGCTTCAAGGGGCGCTATCACGATCGTCCGCAGGAACTGGCCGACTACACGCGCCGGCTCTATTCGCGGCTGCCGGCTTATGCCAGCACCCGCACCAAGGAGATGTTCCCTGAAGCATACGAGCACCTTGCCGAGGTTCGGGTTGATTATCGATTGGGCATGAGCCTCGGCGTGGTCGCAGGCATTCTCATCGGGCTTATTGTCGTTTCCTTGATCACGTTTCGAATTGCGTGGCAAAGCGCTGTGGGCGATATCGAAGCGGCGGCGAGGAAAGCGCGCGAAGGCGAATTGTACAAAACAACGAGCAGCGCCGGCGCGACCGGCGGCGTGATTGCGGAATCCAGCGGCGGCTGATCATGGCCGGCGTCTTCGCGGTAGTGCCGGGGTGTGTGCGACAATCTGAGAACGAAACCGACGGGTGATCCGACATGCTGAAGAAAATCATCAAAATGTATAAAGACCTGCCGCAGGAGCTACGGCTGATCCTGGCGATGGCGGGTCTGGGAACGCCGTTCGGCATCATCTGGGTCATCAAGACCTACCTCTTCCCGCGCACGCCGATGATCTATCTGATCTTCGGCGTCGCCATACTGGCGGCATTGCTTGCGCTGCTGGGCTGGCTGTTGTTCACAGTTCTGGGATGGGGCCGCAAGAAGCGATCGGCGAAATTCGCGAACGATCTGGCCAAGCAGGAGGCCGCGGGGCCGGTCTCCATGGACGTGCGCGCGTCCATCAAGTCCAACAACGAGAAGTTCTTCTCCGCCATTACCGACATGCGGAAGAACTTGAACGTCAATGTTTACGATCTACCCTGGTATATCGTCATCGGCGATTCGGGCTGTGGCAAGACCAAGCTGGTCAACGAAGGCGGTCTCACGTTTTCAACCGGCAAGCCCGAGGGCTATCAGCTCGGCACGCTTAATTACAACTGGTGGTTCACTGAGGACGCCATTTTTGTCGACATGGCCGGACGTCTCTGCAATCCGCAGGACGACGCCGACTTTCGCGAGTGGTCGTCGTTTCTGGATACGATTGCCAAAGGCCGCAAGGGCTTTCCGATCAACGGCGCGATTGTGTGCGTCTCCGCCGAGCACCTTTTGCAGGACGCGCCCGAAAAGCACGAGCAAGACGCGAACACGGCGCTTGAGCGCCTTCGCGAGCTTCAGACGCGACTGGGCGTCACGTTCGCAACGTACCTCGTCGTCACCAAGTGCGACAAGATACTGGGCTTCATGCAGTTTTTCGATCGCGCCGAACGCGACATCAGCTACCGAAACCAGATATTTGGCTGGTCCAAGCCGGGTTCATACAACGACTTGTACGATCCGGATAATTTCAAGAGCGACTTTGACGCGCTCTACTCCCGTCTGAACGAACTGCGCATCCGGCGGCTCAATGACGACGTGGACGAATACGAACTCGGTCTGGCATATAGCTATCCCGAGGAGTTTCGCGAGCTGCGCGATCCGCTCTCGACATATGTGCGGACGCTGTTTCCGATGATCAAGCAGGCGCGCGTCGTGAAGAACCTGATCTTCCGCGGCATCTACTTCACCAGCGCGACGCAGCAAGGTTCTGTCATTCTGAAGCACTTGGCTGAGCGCCTTGGTAACGACGCGGCGCAGAACTTTCCACCGCTGGAAAGCCTCTATCCGCGTCCGCGCACGCACTTCATCAAGGACCTGTTCTTTCGAAAAGTGTTCAAGGAATACGGTCTGGTCTTTCGAAACGAGCAGGAGGCCGAGCGCAATCGAAAGCTGGCGAAGATTTTCCGCATGGCCAGCGTCGGCGTCACCGTCGTTGTGCTAGCGTTGCTGATCTACGGCATCACCAGCTTCAACAGCCTGATCGGCAACGCCCGAGCGATGGTCATCGAAGAAATCAATGACAAGGGCGAGAAATCACCCGCGCGCGTGGCCGCCGCTTCGCGCGCTGAGACCGAGGCGCTGAAGACGTGCATCGAACTGGCGAAGCATCGTCAGAATTTGCAGGATCATCCGTGGGCCGCGCGCATTCTCTCGCTCTTTTGGGATAGCGGCCAGCCTGTTCGCGACATTCAAACCGTCCGCACGACTCTGTTTCAGGAGGGCGTGCTGCGCAAGGCGCTGAAGCAGGTTGAGCATCGCCTGTCGACGACGGACCTCGGCCGCGCCGGTGATGCCGATCCGAAACAGCGGGATCAGGTCAATCGCTTTGTTGATTCGCTCACGGAGTATCTCTATCTCGTTTCATACAAAGATCGCACGGACGAGCGCCCGGACGTGACGCAGGAACGGCTCGTTCGATTGTTCGGCGTGATCAAAGATAAGGATTCGCTCGGTGAGGACATCGTACTCGAAGTGAAGTGGAAGCTCTTTGTGGATGAACTGGCTCAGTACATCACCGAGGCCGGAGGATCAGGCTCGTCCTATTTGAATCCGTCGATGGTCTTGTCGGACAAGAGCTTCAAGCCCGACGAGACGGTCGCCGCCGCGCTGGAGAGCTATCGCAAGTTTCTGGCGCCGGTCGCGACGCTCACGGAAAATCATCCCGACGAAGTCGTTCGCCAGTGGATGAAAATCCGCAAGAGCTGCACCGACGCCATGGCGGCGTACGGCAACATTCTCGAATTGTCGGATCGTAACATCGACGCGCGCGAAGCACTTCAGTCGTTGAAGACGGACTTCGATGCGCAGCAGAAGGCGTTCGCCGCCTCGCTGGACCAGTGTGTCTGGAAGATGAAGACCGATGAGATGGGCCGGCCGACAGGTAAAGTCGAACTTCTCTCTACGGCAGTTCAGCGCATTCAGAAAGAATGGATGGACAAGTACCTGCTCTTCTACCGCACCTATACGCAGCGCAATCCGGACGGAACGCTCGCACCGGGCGCGGTGGCATCGTCGGACGACTCCGGCGATGTCGATGTCGAGCGCAAGGTGCATTCGCAGGAGCACCTTTCGAAGGCCATCGTCAATTCGATACAGGGCTTCGTCTATCGTCGAACCGGCGAGAGCGCGCTGGACGAAGGACTGGAGGAAACGCTGCGGCGAACGCTCGGCGCGCTGGATTTGCTGGACATGGAGCGTCTGGCTCGCGACGCCGAAGACTCGCAAAAACGCATCGAGATCCACAAGTACATCAAAGAAGTCGCCGACGTGCATGCCTATGTGCTCCAGTCGAATCGCCATACCGGCGATCCGCCGGAAATTGTTCGCGAGATCGGCGTGACGGCGGATGCCGTTCTTGTGCGGACTACGCTGGAAGACGTTGGCAAGATGCTGGCGAAGATGACGGACGATCAGGCCGGCACCGGCGGTCTCGTGCTTTTGGGTGATGCCGTTGGGCGCATCGGCACGGCAGCCGACGAGGTGAGTATCGCGGAAGCGGCGCCGCTGCAGGAATTGAATATCTCCGAGCCGTATCGACAGGTCTGGGCCTCGGCGCGCCTTGCGGCATTCGTGCGGACCCAGAAGGTGCTGATTGCCCGCGGCAGCTTAACTCAGATTGTCGACGCGACGGCGCGTTCCATTGAGGCCGCCGCCGAAGCCGGTGGGTGGGGCCTTGCGGAACTCATGCAGGAATTCGAAAAATCGCAGGGCAGCTTCTACAGCATCACGCTTCCCAAGGGCATCACGAGCGCAAAGGAGGCGACCGGCGCGAAACCCACGCCATCGCCGACATCGACCGGCCCCAGGCGCTTTTCGGATCGCGGCGAACGTCGGACGACCGTCTCACCTTCGCAGCGTCCCACGCGCGCTCCGGCGAGCGTGGCCGATCGACTGCATACCGAGACGATTCCGATCTGCGCGACTCGGTTCTTTCTCATCGAAACCTTCGGCCTGGCTGGTGGTCTGACGGACTTGCTGCGCGAGATTCCGATTGAGTTCTATCTTGCCGAACAGGGTGTTGATCCATCAAAGGCGGTGAACGAGCAAATGGCGCGCGCGAAGCGCGTCTATCTCGACCAGTATTTCTCATCGTGGAGCAACGCCTATCAGAAAGTCGAATTCAAGGCGTTGGATCGAATCCTGACGACGGAAGATTGGGGCCAGATCTGCACGGTGATGAAGACGTTCCAGACCGACATCGGTCGTCGCCTGGGCAATGCGACGGCTGAGCTACTGGAGAATGTTGCCTGGGCTGACTACCGCTGGGACGGCGACGCATGGTATGAAGATCGTTTGATGTTGAACGATGCGCGGGTCAACGCCTGGCGCGATACGCAGTTTCAGCGAGAAATCGTCGACATGCCCGGACTCGACGCCGAAAGCCCGTGGAACAGCGTCGCTGAGCGGCTGGAGCGCGGCTGGAGCGCCTTCGCCAAGGATGTCGGCAACTATCCGAAGCTGCCGGAAAACTTCACCGATCCCGGCCAGGACAAGGCTCGCCGCATTGATTGGGCCGTCGTCGACGATGACATCGCGACCCGGCTGGACGACCTCAAGTTTGTCGACGTGATTACGAAGTCATCGCAGCATTGCCGGAAAGCGGCCGATCGCGAGGTTCACGGGCGATTCTTGAAGATTCAGCAAGGCCACAAATTCAGCGGAGACAATCTGCCGTACCTGCCCGGCAAGCAGGTGGAAACCGTCGATCCGAAGAACTTTGCTCGCTTCATATCGCAGGTGATCGTCGCCGAGACGCTGCTACAGCCATTGGATCAGACGCTTGAGGGCTATAAGCGGCGCGAGCCGTTCTACAGGCTCTGCCGCGAATGGGAGGAGTTCATCGCGCCGGGCGATACCGATGCTTACAGCAAGGCGCTGGCCGCGACGATCACGATGGACCCCGAGTATGCGTCAGGCCAGCACTTCGGCGTGCAGTGGATAGACGCGGCCGATCGTTCAGTTTGGAGTTCCGGCGCTCCAACCACCGGCGCTGCAAATTTCTACAGCAAGGCAGAACTCAGACTTGGGCTGACGGCACCGGAGGTGCAGGATGCGATCGACCTCAAGCTAACGGCAGATGCCGGCGTGATTGACGCGGCATGGCAGTGGCCTGCGGAAGGGCGGTACAATTATCTGGCTCAGATCAAGCTCTCCGGCAAAGGTTCTCAGCTCTACAAGCGAGACTGGCCGGAAGTTTCGATTGGAGAAACGGGCAAGATCAACGAATTGCTGTTCCCGGCATTCCTCGAGCGCCTCGGTCGGCCCGACACCAACCGGAAAGTGTGGCGCGTCGGTATCCGTTGGGATCTGAAGTCGCTCTTTGAGGCCGCGAATGCAAGCCAGGCGGTAGGCGATATCAGGCAACTTTCAGATAATCGTCTGCTGCAGGACGCTGACAGAATCGTCGGCACGAAATTCGAGTTCACGCTTGACCGCAAGCTGCCGGAACCGATTCGCTGCTTGACGCCGCTTTCGGAATAGGCCGGACGCCGCGCCCGGCCATGGCGCGGCTTCGGAGCATCGTTCGTCGTCGCCCGGTGCGATCGCGCCCGGATTGACGGCGTCGGAGGACGCATACGGAATGGGTTGGACGGATTTATTCAAATCCAAGAAGGGACCGAACCTGAAGCCCGATCCGCGCATTCGGTGGTTCGGCAAACTCCCGACGTATGCTGACTATTATACGTCCGCGACCGACGAGGAATGGGCCGGCGAATTCAATGACTGGATGCTGAAGGGTTACGAACTCTTCCACTCCCGTGCGCTGAGTCGCGCGAATGTCGGCGACGACGGTCAAAGTCGAAAGAACGAGCGACTGCCTCTGGCCGGCTGCGTGCTTCGTCTGCCGAAGTCAGGCATGACCGCGCTGGCGTCGATTCAGGATTACGGCGGCGATATGCGCGGCCGGCATTTTCCACTTTCCTTTTATGTTGGCTACCCCAGCGGAATGTGGCCCGCGCCGACGAGCGATACGGTGGGTCCTGCAATTCGCGTTGTGGAATCGCTGATGGCGCTGCGCGAGGACGTGATGTCGCACTTCCGTTCGCCCGGGCGCTTCGAAACGCGTTTCGGCGATCGCGAGGTGGATTACGCGGATTTCGAGCGCGAAAGTGACACGGCCTGGCGAACAAAAGCCCGCTCGCTCGACTTGATCGAGTGGTTCGAGCATGTTCGACCCGTGTTGAAGATCGATGAACTTTCGATCTGGTACGATACGATCACTCGTTGGGGTCGCGGCATTTCGGATCACGATGCGGAGAGTTTCGAACCGACATTCCGCTTTCCGTTGGCACTCAATCTGTCGATCGATGTGCAGATCGCGGGCTGGATACGCTGGCTTGAGCGCCGAATGGACCTCTCTAATCGGTTGCTTTCTCTTATCCTGACGAGCAGCACGACGGAGACCGTCGGCTTTTTCACGGTCATTGCGCGCCCTCTGGTTCCGGATGATTTTCTATTGGTGACCTCACTGGGTGCGTCGCTGTCGTATGTTGACGATCTTGCATCGTTGCTGGGGCCTGCTGAGAGCGTCGGTCAAGAGACACCGCTGCCGCGACAATGGGAGGCATTTGTCGATTCTTGAAACCGCCGTCACCGCGACGCGGTCGCGTTGCCGCGGCGAAAACGCATGAAAAAGACAGGAGCGAACTTGACTTTCGAACATCGTCCGGTATTGTCAAATGTGGGTGTTCTGGAAAGGGGCGGCTTATCCTCACGCAGGCTCCTTCCGGTTCTTACCCCACATCGACACGGCAGGTTTCTCGATCGCCGATTCGGTAGCGATCGTTCGGACCACGTTCCTGGAAAATTGGCTGCTCTGGCCATCCGCCCGACTGCGATGGACGGCCTGACGATCAGAAGGGCTTCGCCGGGAAAACTCGGCGTTGCGAGTGGACGAAATGCCGACCTATGACGAAACGCCGATCCTCGCCCTCGGCACCGAGCCGGTCTCCGC
>CAZRFP010000145.1:0-11066 GCA_964599535.1 uncultured Planctomycetaceae bacterium | reverse complement strand
CATCGCCAGTCGATGGGCCGCTCCACCAGCCGGCGCCGAACGGGGTTCATGTGAAGGTATGCGATTTCGTGATGCACGACATCGGGCTTCAGGATGTTGCGGTCGTAGCCTCCGCCGCGCTGCCAGAATCGATAGTGCCTTTTGCCGTTGGGTTGCACGTCTTCGATTTGCGAGAGAAACGACGGTGCATGTTCCTTCAGCCAGGCAATCGCGGCGAGCGAGACCGGCTTCTTGATATCGTGCAGCATGTGGCCGATCGAGTAGGTATCGCGCGTCGGCCAGAGCAGCAGGTGTACATGGTCGGGCATGATCACGTAGGCCCATAGATGGAACTGATGCGCGCGTCGTGCCTGAGAGATGGCATCGATCAGCCATTGCCTGGAGCGGTCGCGGTTCAGCAGCTTGATTCGGTGAAAGCAGGTGAACGTGAGTGAATGGGCGTGGCCGGTGTCGTTGTAGCGCTTGCAGGTTTTATACTTGATTCGACGCGGCATTGCAGTTTTATACTGAATGGGCTTTTGACACGCCATGCCGGGCGCTTCGCTTCGGCATGCCACCCGATTTTGGCATGCCACCCGGTTTTGGCATGGCACCCGTGGCGTTGCCCGTGCATTGCAGAGCTTATGCGGTGCCCGCGTCGGCGAATGAGGGCTACGTCAGCTCTTGCCGGTCGTACATCAGTGCGTTGTAGTCGATGTCGTGCAGCGGCGGGGCGGTGTCGCCGAACGCGCGGAGCATCGCCATGATCTGCGCGCGATGGTGCACTTCATGCAATGCGAGTTGCACGAAGAAGTCGCCGGCCGTCGCGGTGATGTGAAAGCGCCGGCCGTCGTCGTCGGGAAAGCTCAGATAGGTGATCTTGCGCATCCAGTCGCGCTCGTCGGCGATAGCCGCACGTGTGTTCTTGGCCTGCTCGCGCCAGGTCGATTCCACAACGCCGAACTCGGGCGGCGACTGATACCTGATCGGCCACTGATCGTACGGCGGTACCTGCCGTCCGGCGAGGCGCTCGATGTAGTACCACTCGGAGATCATGATGTGCGCGAGCGTCGAGGCGATCGACTTCAGCCCGAAGCCGAACGCCTGATGATATTGCTTCGGCGAAAGCGGTCGAACCGCATCGAACACACACGCGCGCGCGAGCGTCAGATAGTCGTAGATTCTGATCGGGTCCACTGCCGCACTATATCGAAGTGCGAATTGTCCTTCCACAAATCAGCCAGTCTGACTCGCAGACGCTCCGGCGAGCGTCATTTCGGCGGTGCGTTCGGTATGATGCCGAGGTCTTTCAGCATCTCGAACGCCAGGTCGCGCATCGTCGGCCCCATCGCGTCTTCGCCGCGGATGTTGGCCGCGAAGACGTATTGTCGATCGCCTGCGCGGACGTGGCCGACAAACCAGCCGAGCATGGCCTTTTCCGTGCCACCGGAACCCGTGCCGGTCTTGCCGCTGAAGGTCCAGCCGTCGCCGCTCTTGAGGACGATCATGTCGCGGACGGCCTGCATGGCCTCAGTTTTGAAGGGCAGTTTGTCGGTATAGAGCCGCTCAATGAAACGAAGCTGCTCGACGGCCGAGATGCGAAGCGACGTCTCCAGCCAGAAGGTGTCGATACCGGCGGAGATGTCGCGGTTGCCGTAGTCGCAGTGGTCGAGATAGCGCTGCATGCGCTCCGAGCCGATGCGCAGTGAGACGATTTGGAAATACAAGAGCACAGAATCGCGAATCGCGCTGGCCAGTGTGTGGTCCTTTTCGCATTCCTTTCGCCGCTGCGGTTGGCCGTCCCATTTCAGCAGTGCATCGGGTCCGTCGATGACTCCGGCATCGAGCGCGGCCAGTGCGTTGAAGATCTTGAAGGTTGAGCAGGGGGCGAGCCGGCGCTTGCAGTCGCGCTCTTTGTAGAATTGCATCGGCCCGGTGTTGACTTCCTTGATGACAAAGCAGCCTTCGAACTTGCCGAACCGCGCGGCGAAGTCGACCTTGCTCAGATCGATCGAAGGCTCGGCGAGGGTGCATGCAAAGGCGAGGGCAACGGCGGGAAACGTCATGACGGACTCCTTTCAACAAGTATATCGGCACATCCGCATCCGTGCGGTGTGCATCATACGCACTTCATCGCGGGGCGGTTCAACGATTTTAGTTTCGATTGATCGACTGCATCTCTGATCGGTGCGGAGAGGGAATCTGCGAAGCGCGGGCTTGGAGAAAAGCAGGGATTCACGGTCCTCGTTCCGTGTTGGCGTTGTGAGCGGTGCGGCGTACTTGTGTTTGGGGCGCAGGGCGATAGGGTGGTGGCCATGACCGCGTTGCATGAGAACATGAAGTCGGCGCCTCGTGCTCGGCCGGCGATTTCGTCTGCGCTGATCGAATCGGCGATGAGGCTTCGCGAACGGACGCGCCGCCTGCGATATGCCGCGCCGGTGACACACGTTTATCGCCCGCTGGATTATGCTTGGAGCGCGCATGAGGCATACATCGAGCGCTACGCCGGCCTGGGCGCGACGGTTCTGCTTGTCGGCATGAACCCCGGCCCCTGGGGCATGGCCCAGACGGGAATCCCCTTCGGCGAAGTCGGCGCGGTGCGCGACTGGCTGATGATCGACGCGACGATTCGCCGCCCGCGCGAGGAGCATCCGAAGCGGCCGGTGGATGGCCTGTCATGCCGCCGCAGCGAAGTGAGCGGCGCCCGGCTGTGGGGCTGGGCCGCGTCTCGTTTCGGCACGCCACAGCGGTTCTTTCGGCGAATCTTCATCGCCAACTATTGCCCGCTGTGTTTCATGGAATCGTCCGGCCGCAACCGCACGCCGGACAAGCTGTCGTCCGCCGAGCGCTTGGCGCTGTACGGCGCGTGCGACGCGGCGCTGCGCGAGACGGTCGCGGCGCTTCGGCCGCGCATCGTCGTCGGCGTGGGCGCCTTCGCGGAAGGCCGCATACGAGCCGCGCTGGATGGGGCGTCGCCCGGTGCATTGCCGCCTGGATGTCAGTCGATCGAGATCGGGCGCATGCCGCACCCCAGTCCGGCCAGCCCGTCGGCGAATCGCGGGTGGGCGGCGCAGGCCGATCAGGCACTGGCGTCGCTTGGAGTGCTTTAACGCGGGCTGGTCATTCGGCGCGGGTGTCGAGGGCCTCATGCAAGACGCGCCCCACGGCGTCGAGCGGCGGCTCAATGCCCAGCAGCGCCGCGAGTGTCACGGCGATGTCGCACGGATCGGCCGGCGCGAAGTATCGACCCGGACGGACGCGCGGTCCGCGCAGGTAGATCGGCACGTGCTGATCATGGTTGCTGCCGCAGTCGTGGCCGGCGATCTTGTCGTCGGTCTTGTACCAGAACGGCGCGAGCCTGACATACAATTCGCCGGCGCGTTCGGGATGATAGGCCCTCCAGGCCATCCATCGGGCGCGGTCGTCGCGCGATGGAGCCGCGCCGGACAGCTCCTCGGCGGTGAAGACATCAGTGATGCCCTCGTGGTTTTTGAGAAAAACAACAGCGCGGCGGATCGCATCTTTCTGCTTGTTAACCGGCAGCGTTGCCCACAGCTTGCGATTCAAGTGAATCCACGGAACGTCGGCCGCGAGGACGATGGTATGCGGCGGCTCGCCGTATGAGGGCGTCGGAAAGAAGCCCTGCAGGCGGTCGTTCAATTCGTATTCCAATTTGGGGACATCGAGTACGCCGCCGCCCAGCCCCAGTCGCGTGGAAAGCTTCGGCGTCGTTGTCGCGCCGTGATCGGCCGTCAGCGCGATCAGACAGCGATCCAGGCCGACATGCTCGTCGAGCGTTTTGAGAAATCGCGCGAGCTGCTGATCGGTTTGCAGCGTCATGTCCATCATCTCCGGACTGTCAGGTCCGAAGTAATGACCGACCAGATCGTTCGACGACAGACCGATGCACAACATGTCCGTGCTCTGTGACAGGCCAAGCCGCTCAGCCGCGAGGACGCGCTCGGCCAACTCGAAGACCAGTTCATTGCCGAAGGGCGTACACCACAGGGCGCGAAAATACGGCCCCGGATCGGCCGCGTTCAGATTGGGCAGCATGTGTGGAAACGCATGTCCGAGGCCGAGAAATGTATCCCACTCTGCGTCAACTGCGTGGCATTGTTCGTAGGCTTCGGGCGCGAGCAGGGGTTTCCACACCTGACCGGCCCAGCGCTCCGCCGGCCGGGCGGCGTTGTATGAGGCGACATATTCCGGCAGCGCCTCGGCGTACCATGTGCTCGTGACGAATTTGCCCGTGGCGATGTCCCACCAATAGACGCCGTCGGGCCGCTGTCCGGCCGAGAAGATCGCCGCGCGATCCTTTAGCGAGACGGAGAAGACGCGCGAGCGCCGGTCCGAGAGCTTGAGTTGATCGCCGAACGCCGGGCCGATCAGCGCTCGCGGCGACGCGCCGCGCTCCGAGCCGTCCGATCGCGCGGGAATCTGACGCACGTCCGGATCGGCGATGGCGAGCGTTCCGCGCGGGTTGTTCGGATCAATATGCCATTTGTTGGCGATGATGCCGTGCTGCCTGGGCAGACGGCCTGTCGCGATGGTTGCGTGGCCCGGCGCGGTCTCGGTCGGCCCGTATGAGAAATAGGCATTGGCGAAGAACGCGCCTTCGCGGTCGAGTCGATTAAATCCGCCGTCGCCAAAGTGTCGCGCGAAGCGCGTGACCAGATCAGCTCGGAGCTGATCGACGACGATGAGCACAACAAGGCGCGGCGGCTCGCGCCGCTCGACTGCGGCTGACGGCGCGGCATCGCCGGCGAGCATCGCGGTCACGATGAGCGCTGCGGCAAGGCGCGTGGCGCGGGCGTTTGATGTCATATCTTCTTTCATACCTCCGATAACCCGGACATCGGACGCTTTGGCGGGAAGCGTCTACATGCTGTTGTTCAAGCATGACCAGAAAGAACACAAGGTAGCCGCGATCGCCTCGTCCGCAAAGAGCGGGAAGCGCATGAAACGCTAGAGGATTCCGTCTGGATTGCATACGCGAATCAGTCAGGTTGTGGACTGCGCGGATTCGCACATCGGTCTCGCGCGGCGTTCTTAATGATGCTCAGCCATCGCTACGATGAATAGTTTGTGCCATAGGCGGGGTGACGGAGCTTGTGCGCGTATTCGGACGCTGCGATCGACAGAACCGCGCCTCGTGGCAGATATTCATCGCGTGCCGAAGCCGAGTAAAACCAGCGTGAGCCGAATCGAAAAAGCTCAACATTCAAGCGGCCGTTCGTCGCGTCGGAGCAAGCCTCAGACCGCCGCGCCGACATCGCGCGCCGACGCCCTGTGGTCGGCGCTTTGCGACGCCTCGACCGATGGCGTCATCGCGACCGATCGCGTCGGACTGGTGCGCGCGTGGAATTCAGCGGCGGCGCGAATCTACGGATATTCAGAGGCTGAAATACTCGGTTGTCCGATCACGCGAATCGCGACTGAAGAACGCCGATCGACGTTGACCGCGCTGATTCGCCGCGCGGCGTCCGGCGAGCGCGTCATCGCGCTGGATGACACGCACATCGCCAGGAACGGGCGGACGATCGACGTGCGTGTGTCCATGGTACCGATCGCGGCCGTCGACAAAGACGAGGCCGGCGCACTGATCGTCATTCGCGATACGACGGATTTGAACCGGGTTCTGAGCGAAGCGGCCGAGCTTCGCCAGATTGTCGACACGCTGCCGGTCTTTCTGTGCTACATCGACACGACGCAACATCTGCGGTTTCTGAATCGCTCGCAGGAATCGCTGCTTCATGTCGTCGGCGAGACGGTGATCGGGCTGCGCTTCAGGGATGTCATCGGCGAAGACAAGTATGCCCACTATCGCAAGCCGATCGAGCGGGCGATGTGCGGCCGGAAGGTCGACTTTGAAATCCTCGACAAGTACGACGACGGCGGCGATCGCTGTCTGCATGTGACGATTCAGCCGGACTTCGACGCGTTCGGCCAGGTGCGCGGCGCCATTCTGCTCGGCACGGACATGACCTCGATCCGGCAGAACGAGATCAGGCTGGAAGGCAGCGAGTTGCGTTTTCGCATGGTCGGCGAAGGATCACCCTTCGGCATCTGCAAGGCCGACAAAACCGGCGCGATCGAGTATGTCAACTCGCAATGGCGGCGGCTGATGTGCCTGACGCTGGGCGAGAGCTTCAGCCGCGACTGGTCGCGTTCGATTCACGCCGAAGATCGTGATCAAGTGACCAAATCGTGGCACCGCTGCATCTCGACGACCACCGAGCTGGACTGCGAGTTTCGCATCGCCGCGGGGGTTTCGTATCGATGGGTGCGGCTGAATGTCAAGCCGCTCTACGCCGACGATGGCATCAGCTTCATCGGCATCGTGCAGGACATCACGCAGCGGAAGCTCTGGGAACAACGCATGGCCGAGCATGCCGACGCGCTGCAGGCCGCGAATCGCGATCTCGAAGCGCAGCAGCAGGTCTTGCGCGAGACAAACGAAGCGCTCGAAAAAGCCAAGCGCATCGCAGAAGATGCCACGCGCGCCAAGAGCGAGTTTCTCGCGAATATGAGCCACGAGATACGCACGCCCATGTCGGCCGTCCTCGGCTTCACCGACATCCTGCTCGATTCGACGACGTCGCAATCGGATTTCCAAGACGCGGCGCAGATCATTCGGCGCAACAGCACGCACCTGCTCCAGATCATCAATGACATCCTCGATGTATCCAAGATCGAGGCTGGGCGCATGGAGATCGAACGCATTCCCTGTTCGCCGGTCGAAATCGTGCGCGAAGTGATGGACTCGCTCGGCGTGCGAGCTGCCGCGAAACCGCTCGTATTCGAGCATGCCTTCGTTGGTCCGATGCCCGATCGAATCTTGACCGACCCGACACGTCTGCGCCAGATTCTTCTGAACTTGCTGGGCAACGCGCTGAAGTTTACGGAGACGGGTTTTGTGCGCCTCCAGGTCAGCCTTGATCAGTCGACGCCGGACATGCCAAGCATGATCTTCGAGGTCGCCGACAGTGGCGTCGGAATGGAGGCCTCGCAGTTGGAGCGGTTGTTTCAGCCTTTCACGCAGGCCGATTCATCCACCACGCGGCGATTCGGCGGCACCGGGCTTGGACTCACCATCAGCCGTCGTCTGGCGCGCATGCTCGGCGGCGATATCAGCGTATCGAGCGCGGCCGGCAAGGGCAGCATCTTCCGCGCGACGGTGACAACAGGCCCGCTTTCGAGTGCGACACTGCGGGAGGTTCACGCCCACGATTCGGCCTTCCGTGCCGCAGCACCGTCATCGGCCGCATCGGCGCTCAAGAATGTGCTGGCCGGCTGTCGCGTGCTGTATGCGGAAGATGGGCCGGACAATCAGCGTTTGATCTCGCATTTGTTGAAGAAGGCCGGCGCTTCAGTGACGGTGGTTGAGAACGGCCGGCTGGCCGTTGATCAGGCGCTCATGGCGGAAGCGGGCGGTGAGCCGTTCAGCCTGATCCTCATGGACATGCAGATGCCCGTGCTCGACGGCTATGAGGCGACTCGCCTGTTGCGACGTGAAGGCTATGCCCGCCCGATTGTCGCGCTCACGGCGCACGCCATGTCAACCGATCGCGATCGCTGCATCGAATCCGGTTGCGACGCCTACGCCACGAAACCCATCGATCGCGAGCGTCTGATCGAAACGGTGCGCCGCCACGCCAGATTCGACGCGCAAAGTGGTGATGCGATGCAAGACGTCGCAAGGCCTGCGCAGCGCTCTCCTCTCGATTCTCCTCTCGATTCTCCTCTCGATTCTCCTGCGAATCCTCCGCGCACAACCTGAGACGGCCTGAACGTGGCGGCGCATGCAATCCTTCGTGGTCAGTGCAGACAAGTGCCGTTCTCCGTGTATTTGCCGGTGAACGATTTCCCGCAGATGTCGTTACGAGAAGAACACGGATCCTCCATCGTTTACATCATTGCCGCGCAAGGTAGGAGGCGAATCATTCAACTTCGATCGCTATACGACAAACCGGGTCGTCCGTAATCTCTGACAATATGCATCGGATTGGCAAACGAAAACGCCGCGATGCAGTCACCACCGGTGTTGCTTGCAGGGAATGAAGCCCAATTCGTAGCACGAGCGAGTTCGCCATCGGAAAGTCACGCCATATCCCGCAATAAATGCGCGAATACCCTCATGGCATCGAAACCATCGCATTCGCGGTGAATCACGCAGGCAACGCGATAATCGAAGCAAAAGGGCCTACATGCGGATTTTCCGCCCTCGCAACTGTTGCGAAAAATTCCCGATCGGCTGCTTACACCACAGACAAGCGAAACGCTGAAGCGTCCTCGCCGGCTCGGTCGTCGTCAAAGAACCCCTCGACTACGTAACGGCCGTTCGCTCGAAGATGGGCCACACATTACGGATTCGATTTACTGCGGCAAATGGCTGACACGGCAAGCGCTTACAGGCAGCGGAAAAACCAATGTGCACGAGCCGCTGTGGCGTGCGACCCGGATGGCGTCCGGTCCATGGCGGGCATCCGAAGCGGGCCGAGCGGTATCTGA
Organism: uncultured Planctomycetaceae bacterium; assembly: GCA_964599535.1. Lineage (GTDB taxonomy): Bacteria > Planctomycetota > Phycisphaerae > UBA1845 > UTPLA1 > JADJRI01. The sequence continues at coordinate 2,573 of CAZRFP010000145.1, read as the reverse complement.
TCGAAAGCCGTAGCAGGACCGCAATGTTCCCAAAGGAGATTCGCTCAAAGATTGTTTGCCTGCGCGACCTGCTCGCGCATGCATCAGAGCAGGCCACCACCCGGCGCAACCGGTTGTGAATCAACCACTACGGTCAGGTCGGCCTCCATTGCGGTCGGCAAGATGTCGCCGGCTAGGCAGCGCAGCCAGGCATTCTCTGATGCCGTCCGGCCCGCATCCACATTGGACGGCACGTGTTTTGCTAACGCTCATACATGATGTTCAAGAGAAAGAACGATGTTCATCGTTTCGCCAAAGAGTGAAAGGCCGTCATTGTCGACGGCCCTCAATAACCCAAACGCACGCTCAAGGTCACGGCGCCCGGCGTCAGGAATGGCGAAGACCGTTCCCGGCTTCGCGGTCGATTCTCAAGCCGTCCTCCACCCACCGAAAGCGTGTGATCCGGCACTCGGCAAATTCATCGGCCGCGAGACCGCCGGTCTCGAAGTGCTCGATGCGTGACGATCTCAGTGTGGTATGGCCTGTCGTCAACAACCGGTCCGCATGCCGCTGAGCGTATCCAAGGGCGAGGCGGCCCGCGGGTGCCAATTGCAGGAGGTGACGATGGAGTGAATCCAAACCCAAAAAATGTCGGACGACGTAAGAACGTGTTCGTAAATCAGCAACGGAATGCAATACCCCATTGGGCGACGACCCAGGTCGATCGATCCAGAAAAGAGGTGAAACAATGTTAGCTAAGAGTTTGAAGATCATGTGTGCGATGTTGTTCGCCGGTGCATTGCTGGCTCAGACGGGCTGCACCTGCGGCCGCGCCAAGTCGCCGTGCGTGACGCAGAAGCCGGCGCCGCAGGTCGTGGTTGAAGCGCCGCGCAGCATGTGCGGACCTGAAACCGGCGAACTGACCGCGCTGCCGCCGAACGCCAGCCCGGGCGAGTGCTTTGCCAAGGTGTTCATCCCGGCGACGTTCAAGACCGTTTCCGAGCGCGTTCTTGTGCGCGACGCATCGGAAACCATCGAGGTCATCCCCGCCAGGTACGAGTGGGTTGAAGAGCGCGTACTGGTCAAGGATGAATCACGCGAACTGGTGCCGTACCCCGCGGAATTCGCAATGCGGGAGCAGACCATCGAAGTAGCGCCCGCACGGACGGACTGGGAAGTCAACAAGGATCCGAATTGCGTCAATCCCGCCGCGGAGCCGGCGCGAGATGTCTTCTGCCTCGTAACGCGACCACCGGAGCGAAAGACCGTTCAGTCGCAGGTGCAAGTGAAGCCGGCCGGTGTCAGGGAAGTTGTCATCCCGGCGCAGTATGAGATGGTTCGCCGCCAGAAGCTGGTCGCCCCGGCCACCACGCGACGTCACGTCACGCCTGCGGAATTCAGAGATGTCGAACGGACCGTGAAGGTCTGCGACAGCCGCATCGCGTGGAAGCGCGTCACCTGTGATCGCCCCGACGCCGAGCGCGTCACGGTCACCGAGAGCGGCAAGGCCCAGGTGATCGCCGCGGTTGATCCGTATCAGACGCATCAGCCGTAACCAGGATCACACACGCGGGGCGTGCGGGAGATTCGGCTGAGTGCTGAGAATCCCCTCGTCCCCGTGCGATCGCATCAAGTGTGTATCGTCATCAATACCATGAGCGGAGGCGACATTGCCTCCGCTCCTGGAGGTTGATGAGACGCGGCGATCGGCGGGCGTGCCGATCGTCAGCACGAAGTGACCAGGGCGGCTGAAACGTCTTGCCAAAAAGTGTGTGATTCACTGCGAGATTCCCATCGACCCATGCGAATGACGGAGACGTCGCTTCGAATGGTCGGCACATATGCGGTGAAGTAGAAAGAGAGAGAGGACGATCATGGCCCGTATTCTATCCTACGCACTCATCCTGATACCGCTCGGCCTTGCATGGGCGGGCTGCAAAAGCTCCGAGCGAACCGAGACGACGCGCGACCGTGATTCTCATTCGTCCCCGGCGCGCGCCGCTGACAGTCCGGCCACGACGATCGCCGGTCGCCGCCAGCCGGCCCCCGCGCCGGAACGAAAGCCGGTCATCAAGACGAAACACGACATCACGCTCGATCAGTTTCGCGATATGGTACGAAACCAGGGCGCTGTCGTAATCGACGCGCGCAGCACATATGAGTTTGAGGATGGTCACGTCGCCCATGCCGTCAATCTGCCCGCGGGCGAATTTGCAGCGCACATCGATGAAGTCGAACAGATGATCGGCCGTGACCAACTCATCATCATCTACTGCAGCAGCGCCTCGTGCGAGGCGGGCGACATGGTCTACGAACTCCTCGCCGACCGAGGCTTTTCCAACATGCGCATCTACAGGCCGGGCTGGAGAGTTCTGGCGGCGGCAAGAGATATGCAGTAAAGAACGGCCGCTCACCAGGCCGAGCCGGTCCATCAGCCTGCGGCATAATCTGTGGTGCCGGCGTCACGCCCGCGCCTTCACCCGTGAGAGCGCAGAGCCACTGAGGAACGCGCGACTATCACCATGGACCGCTATCTGGATATCCACGCGCGTGTCTCCGCGGCCCAGGCTCTCGCGAATCAGCGGCCGACCGTA
>CAZRFP010000144.1:0-11119 GCA_964599535.1 uncultured Planctomycetaceae bacterium | reverse complement strand
GGACAGAGTTGAGGTGCGCGCCGGGGGCGATGCCGATGCCGCGGACGCAGGCCGCGGGTGCGTCGGAGATGTAGTCGCCGTTGAGATTCAGGGTGGCGACGACGTCGTACTCCGCAGGGCGCGTCAGAATTTGCTGAAGGAAGGCGTCGGCGATGACATCCTTGATGATGAGGGCTTGCGGCTTGGGGCTTGGGGCCTGGGGATTACGCGAGGCTTCGGCGGCCTGAATCTTCGCGATCGTTTCGGCCGGGATAATCTGCCACGGGCCGCCTTCGTAGTCCTGCGCGCCGTAGAACTTCTTCGCGACGTCGTATCCCCAGTCGCGGAAGGCGCCCTCCGTGAACTTCATGATGTTGCCTTTGTGGACCAGCGTAACGCTCTTGCGGCCGTACTTGATGGCATAGCCGATGGCGCTGTGGACGAGGCGCTCAGTCGCGAGGTAGCTGACGGGCTTGATACCGAGCCCGACAAAGACGCCGCCGCATGGTCCGCCGGTCACGTCGCGCTTGGGCGCGCCAATGGCCTCAAGACGGCTCTGCCATTCCGCCGCCTTTGCGGGTGTGCCGAATCGAATCTTGTCGAACTGCGCGGGAAACTCGCCCGCCAGAAAATCGAGGAGCTTCTTCGCCTCAGGCGTACCGCCGGCATATTCAATGCCCGCATAGATATCTTCCGTGTTCTCTCGGAAGATGACCATATCCACCAGTTCCGGCTGCTTGACGGGCGTGGGCACACCCTTGAAGTATCGCACGGGGCGCAGGCACACAAACAGATCGAGCAACTGCCGCAGGGCGACGTTGAGCGAGCGGATGCCGCCGCCGACGGGCGTCGTCAGCGGGCCTTTGATGCCGACAAGGAATTCGCTGAATACCTTGATCGTGTCATCGGGCAGCCAGGCCTTCGTCTCGCCCAGCGTGTCCTTGAACATGTTGAATGACTTTTCACCGGCGTAGACTTCCTTCCAGATGATCTTGCGCTTGCCGGCGTAGGCCTTTTCCACGGCCGCATCAAATACGCGAACGCTGGCCCGCCAGATGTCCGGTCCGGTGCCGTCGCCCTCGATGAACGGAATGATCGGTTGATCGGGAACGCTGAGTCTGCCGCCGGACATCGTGATCTTGCTGCCGCTCATGGATGAAAGCCTCCTCGATAGTTCGTGCGCGGAATGGATTTCTTGTTTCGACGTGATGATAACGGAATGCGGCGAATCTCGAAAGTTGGGCGCGACGCCGCGGCGGCGGCTTAATCGCCGTACGCCATCGCGTAGATGAACCGCACAATGGACGCGAGCGCCAACGCGCCAATCACCGCCATCGGCAGCGGCGTGGTCATCAGCGTGTCGATGCCCGTCATGCGCACGAAATAAACAATCGCCCCGATATTGACGAAGAGCAAGATATGCACGATCACCGACAACGTGCCCGCCAGGCCGATCACGTTGGACCACATGACAGCAGCCGCCATCACGGCGAACGTGATGAATAGCACGTTTCGGATCTGGAAAACGCGGGAATCGTCCATGAGCCTTGCCTCCCGTATTCGAGCGGCGGCGCAACGCGGCGCCATTCGACTCCGGTCGATCTTAACTGAATCCGCTGGATGTGAACATCAGGCCGATTCAACACTGCCACGGCCGCGCCAATGGTGCAGGACATCGCGGCACGTCGTGACCCAGATATCGCTGCGAGCGGCGAGCCGATCGAGAATGGCAAGATAAAATCGCCCCCAGTGTTGAAAGCTGCTTCGGGCGGGATACGACGTTCCATCGTGCCAGTCGATCGAACCGGCGGCGTTGTGGCGCACGAGCATGTCAATCAGCGCGTCGAAGCGCGCCAGGTTCTCCTCAAAGACCTGTGCGGTGTTCGGTCGATCGTACCAGAGCACGCCATCCATCAGCATGACCGGTAGCTGCAACACGCGGATGGCCCGCTGTTCCCGCTCGTCCCAAGGTTCGAAGGGCAGCCCGATTCCCATTCGCCAACCCAAGCCGTCATTGAACGCGATCGACGAGTCGTACGCGAGGCCGCCGCGCTCGTGGCAGCAGAGCGTCTCCCACATCGGCCGGCCCAGCCGCCAGAAGTGATGGCGATTGCCGACGATCTCGCAGCCGGCGGCGTCGGACAGTTCGCGGATCTCTTCGTCGAGCAATGTGCAATTCTCCATCACGTTGTACGACGCATGAAGCGCAATTTCGAATCCCTGTTGATTCAGATGCTTGAACATCGGGCGGAAGCGCTTCGCCCGCAGGTCGTATCGCACGTCGCGCGGGGACGCGCTCGGACTCCAGCAGTGACGTGGCGCGAAGAAGAATGTACTGTGAAAACCTCTCTCAATCTCCGAGGTCGCCACATGTCCAAACAGCCACCGCTCCTCGACTCGAAACGCGCCGCGCAGTGCCCGCGCCGCTCGCTGCCGCGCCGCGGCCGTCAACCCGTACACCGACGCTAAAAGGCCTCGATGCCGAGCGCAGGCCGCCGCCTGATGCAGCGCGGTCGACAGCGCATACTGATTCAACGGCGCGTCCACGTCGTGACTCAGCACTACGACGGCTTTCTTTCCGTGCGGCCAGATGTCGGGCAAGCACCCGCCGAATTTATGCTCGATCATTCGCTTGAGAAGTGCTGCATAACGTGAGGCGATCGGCGGCGCGATCGAATCACCCATCCGCGCAAAAATCGAACGATCGAATCGCAGGCGTGCGTGTTGATCGTATGCGTCGTCGGGCAGATCGGCATGCGCGCGATCGGTCATCCAGAACCGCACGGCCTCGAAGAAATCAAACGGGAACCTGCCGCGAAGAGCAGCGACTTCGATCGCGCCGAAGTTGTCCAATAGCGGCGGAGCTTCGAGTTCAACGGGTGATCGGGGGATGATGACGGCGCTCTGAGCGCTGTCCGTCGCGCCGGTGATTCGATACGCGTTCCGCAGATCGAGCGCGTCGGGTCTCACGCTGATTTCGATCGAGACATTCCACGCTTGCGACAGCCACTCGGCACAATATGCCAGAAACGGATCGGATCGCGCCGTGAGGATCCGCAGCCGATCGATACACGGGAGTGACTCGCGGTTGGCATCCATGAATTCGACGGCGTCTATCATCTAGGCGCGCTGAAGTACGAAGCAGCCGTATTGATGCGGTTCATCGGCCGTGACTCGGCGCGGCGGTAACACCTGCTCGCCCTGCGTCCAGAGCTTGCCGGTCCAGAACTCGTAGTATTCCTGATCGATCAGCGTCGCCCCCGTCTCGCGGAGCCAGCCGTCCAGTTCCTCCCGCGAATACGACTGGCAGATAAACCCGGCGAGCGGCTGATAGGCCGAGCCGGGCAACTTGTACACATCCGGGCAATACGCGCGCTCGCTGTAAGGCGTCGTCACGACCAGATGCCCGCCGGGCTTGAGCAGGCCGATCATGTTGCGCATGGCTGCGGCGTGATCGCGGACGTGCTGCAAGACCCCGATGCACGAGACCATGTCAAACGTCTCGCGGAGGCGCGTCTTCGTGATGTCATCGTTGATGACATGATAATGACGGTTGAGAAGCCCATTCGGCCAGTAGTCGACGATGTTGTCGGTCGCCGTGACCACGCACCCGCAATTGGCGATGGCGTGCGGCAGGGCGGACATGCCCGTGCCGACATCGAGCACCGTGATCGGACAGCGCAGCATGATCTGCCGGAAGATGTACTCGTATTCGACGATGTGCGGATTCAGCCGCGTGAACTTGCGCTGTTCATACTCGCGCCTGCACACATGCCGCGCGCCGGCCAGCATGAGCTTCAGGATCGACCGCTTCAAGCCTACGAGCATTCCGTTCGACTCCCCATCCTGTCCGACCGACATCGGCGGCGTATTGAGCGTGGCGCGCCGCCGCGGAAAAGCGCCTTCGCCTTATCGGTGCGGCACGTCGCCGCGCGCTTAGTCCATCAGCTTCTCAATCAGCGAGCGGGCGTGCGGCGGATAGTACACCACGTTCTCGCCATCCTCGCACCGGGTCACATCAGGCAGCGGCGAGAGCCGTCCGCGCGGCTTTTCCAATACACGGCAGACGCTGTAGCCGAAGCCGCGCATCAGTTCCATCACGTCGTCCGGTGTATAGCCGAACGGCGCGGCCGTGACGCGGGACACTTCGGTCAGCCACATGGGCGGCGCGGCGGAAGCGAGCAAGCCAGGAGCGCCCTTCAGGATCGCGAATTCGCTGCCCTCGACATCCAGCTTGACGAACGACACGCGGCCCGGCGTACATTCCGCCAGGTAAGCATCGAGCGTGGTCAGTTGGATGTCGTGCTGGACCGTCGGTTCGTCGTAATACGGCTTGAGCGATGCGCCGCCGTGCTGACGGGGAACATGAATGGTCGCCATGCCGGGGGCGCTGCTCAGACCGATGCCGTTCAGCACGACGCGGTCCATCACGCCGTTCTCTTCGCAGTTGCGGCGAAGCAGTTCCGCGGTGGGCGGCGCAGCCTCGAACGCATGGACGCGCCCGGCCGGACCGACCAGCCTCGCCATCAGCGTCGTGTACCAGCCGTAGTTAGCGCCGATGTCGAAGACCGTGTCGCCCGGCGAGACCAGCTTCTCCACGATGGCGGTCTCGGCCGGATCGCGCCGTGCGAGCATCATGAGCTTGAAGAACCACGGCTCGTGTACGCTTTCCGTGAATCGTCGGCCATCTGCGGTGTGAACGGTGAGCCGCGTTCCGGGCCGAAGCCCGGGCAGGGCGTGGCGCTCGACCAGACGCATGAGCCGCGAGACGCCGCGCGCATCCGGAAAGCCGGTGGTGTACGTTCGAGCGAGCCTGAGCAGGAGTCCGGGAAGCAAATTGATCTCTTCCAACTAGGAGTGCAACGCCGTGCATCGGGAGCGCCCCGATGCGCGGACGCGGCATTGTAACGATCTCGCCGCCCGCGCCGACGGCCGAGACGGGCGAACGGGCCTTGGGGGCGATCGGACTTATTTGCCCTCCGCCACCACTTTCATGAACGCCGCCACCCCCGCGCCCATCTCGAACTTGTAACCCTGCTCGGCCAGCGTCCACTCCATCGCCGCGATCGCCCCGACCGTGTCCACCGCATCGACGTAGCCCATGTGGTTCAGGCGGATCATCTTGCCCTTCAGCTCGCCCTGGCCGGCCGCGACGTGGATGCCGAACTTGCTTCGCATCGACTTTCGCCAGACATCATCGGCCACGCCGGCCGGGACGTTCACGCCCGTCACGCTGTCGGCCGGATCGGCGGCGAAGAGCGTCATGCCCAGTGCCTTGCATGCGGCACGCACGCCCCTGGCCAGCATCGCCGAGCGCGCCCAGATCGTCTCCATCGTCTCCGCCTTGATCTGACGCAGCGAATAGCGCAGCCCCTTGACGAGCTGATTGTTCGGCGTCCACGGCACGTCGTTGTCCTTCTGGCTCTTGCGATAGGCCTTCAGGTCGTTATAGAACGCCGGGGCCTCGTGCGACTCGATCACCTCCCACGCCCGATCGCCCACCGCCGCAAACCCCAGCCCGGGCGGCAGCATCAGGGCCTTCTGCGAGCCGGTCACGGCCACGTCGATGCCCCATTCATCCATCTTGAACGGGATCGTGCCGATCGAGGTGATGCCATCGACGATCGAGACGGCCCCATTCTCGCGGCAGACCTTCGCGATCCCGGCCGCATCGCTCACGGCGCAGGTGCTGGTCTCGCTGTGAACGAAGATGACCGTCTTGATGCCGGGGTGCTTCCTGAACTGTTCGGCCACGCCCTCGGCCCTGAAGCCGCGGCCATACTCCTGCGTGTATTCGACGTGCGGCAGCTTGAACCGCTTGAGAATCTTCGCCCACCGCTCGCCGAACTTGCCCGAGTGACACACCAGCGTCAGGCCGTCCGGCTTGCAGCAGCCGAGCATGGCCCCCTCCATCGCGGCGGTCCCGCTGCCCGTGAGCACCAGCGGCAGCGCCTTCGTCTGAAAGACGTACGACAGCAGCTCGGTGCATTCCTTGAACATCTCCTTGAAGCCGGGCGTTCGATGATGATCCAGCGGATAGGCCATCTCGAGCAGGGCCTCGGGGCTGACCATCGTGGGACCGGGCGTAAACAGGCGTAGCTTCATCATGGCATCTTCTCCTGGGCCGTCGATGCGGCCTGATCGTTCACCCGGCATCATAAAGCCTGCCGAACCGGCGGCCAATCGACGCGGCCCGGCGCGGCGGACAGCGCTGCGCAAGTTCTGCGCGATCACGCGGGTCTCTACTGCGCCGGTTTCGCCCTGCGGGATGTCCCCGCAGGCCCGAACCATCACCGCGCAGGCGCCGGCCGGCCGGATTTCGCCCGGAAAGGCGTCCGTGCAGGCCCGAACCACCGCGGCGCGGCCCAGAAACACGGCGGCGCAGGCCCGAAATGCCGCCGCGCAGGCATGAAATTTCCGATTTCATGGATCAAATCGGGGCCAGCATCCATCGAATCCCGCCGCGCATCCATGAAATTTCGGATTTCGTGGATCAAACCGGGGTTTGCATCCATCCCATCGCGCCGCGCATCCATGAAATTTCCGATTTCGTGGCTGCGCGGCCGGGTTTTGTTCCCCCACCGGCCCGCCCACGCCCCGCGCCGGGCGGCTGTTTCGTTGTGTCCACCCGATTTCGCACCTAGAATGCCCTTCGGAGTCGTGCAAATGGGGATGCGGGCAACGGCGATGGTGCTCAGGCTGCTCATACTCGACGTGGATGGCGTGCTGACCGGCGGCGAATTGCCCTATCTCGATGCGGGTGGCGAGGTTAAGGCGTTTCACGTGCAGGATGGAACCGCCATCAAGCTGTGGCGAAAGACGGGCGGGCTGACGGCCATCCTCAGCGGCCGCAACACCGAAGCGGTCACGCGACGGGCGAAAGACCTGGGCGTGGATGCCGTCTTGCAGGGTGTGAAGGACAAGATTCCGGCCTATGAGGAACTGGCCGGGCGCTTCTCGGTCGGCGACGAGCAGATCGCCGTGGTCGGCGATGACTGGATGGACGTGCCGCTGCTGGAGCGCTGCGGCTATGGCGTGGCGGTGGCGAACGCCCTGCCGGTCGTGAAGCGCGCTGCGAAGTATGTGACGCGCCGCCGCGGCGGCGAGGGTGTGGTCGCCGAGGTGGTCGAGCGGCTGCTGCGCCGGAACGGGGCGTGGCTGGACGTCATTCGACAGCGCGGCGACGAAACGGGACGATCGGTCGGTTGACCGGGCCGCTCGAGGGCGACGGAAAATGTCGTCGCGGGCGCTGGCCCCGTCGGTGAAAGCAACGCAGGTTTTGATGCACAAGAAGATCCTATTGGCGGCATCCGCGTTTCTCGTGGCGGCCCTCGCATACTGGGCCTTTTCGTCCGGAGATCGTACCACGCGGCGGACGACCGACGGTCTGGGCGTCGAGGCCGTGCGCCAGTTCGTGTCGGTGCCGACCACGCAGGGCACGCAGCGCCTGGGCGATTCGCGCATGCCGATCAGCCCCGGCGATGAGTCGCGCGTGATCGTCTATGACGATGCGACCGGGCGGCCGAAGTATCAGTTCGAGGCCGAGGGCTGGCGACCGATCAACGACACCGACTATCACGTGGACAAGCTGCTCATCACGATCTACATGGCCCGCGGCGAAACGACGCACATCACCGCCGCCGAGGCCGATGTGACGCTCGCTCAGAAGGCGAAGAACCGGGTCGACGTGCAGCGCGGCATCCTGCGCGGCGGCGTTCGCGTCGTCATCGACCGGACCACGACCCAGTGGCGCGAGGAGAACCCCGAACGGGCCGACATGAAGTCGCATCCGGACGATCTCATCACGATCGACCTCGAATCCGCCCGGTTTGACATGGACCGCGCCGAGCTGATCTCCGACGGCGGCGTCGTCGTGGACAGCCGCGAGGCGCGCATCGAGGACGTGAGCGGCCTGACCGTCAACTGGAACCTGGTGGACAACCGCGTCGAGGTGCTCCAGTTCGCGCGGGGCGGGCGCATGACCATCCGCCGCGGCGCGAACATGGTCGAGTTCGGTCTACCGGGCGGCGAGCGAAAGCGAAAGAGCGACGACGACGCGATCGCCGCCTCCGATCGCGGCGTGGACGGCGCGGCGGGACCGGGCGCCGGGGCGTCACACACGCCTTTGGCCAGGGCCAACAAGCCGATGTCGATCGATACGCCGTCGGCCCAGCAGGCCGCCGCCGCGATCCGCCTCGAAGGCGCGCGCTTCGCCGCGAATTCTCCGCAGTCGATTCAGATGGAAGATGACGAAGACGAATTCGTTGAAGACGACGCCGTGATGCCCGTCGATCTGCGCTCGCCCGAAGCGCTGGCGGCCGACATGGACAAGGTGCGCCGCGAAACGCAGAGCGCGCTGGCATCCGATGCCGGCGCGGCGTCACCCGCTGCCGGGACCGGTGCGGACGATCAGGCCTCGCAGCCCGCGACCGGCGCGAAGCGGTTGAAGAACCGGCCGAAGCGCATCCACACCTATCGGGCGCTGTTTTCTAACGAGGTTGTCGTCGAGCAAATGCACGACGGTGCGTCCGTCGGCCGCCTGGAGGCCGACAAGCTCGAAGTCCATTTCGACTTCGGCGGTCAGCAGCGGCAGATGGCCTCCAGCGCCGGCGATAAGCCGAAATCCCCAGGCGTCAGGGCCAATCAGCCGATGGCCGCCGGACCGTCGCCGACGAGTGACACCGTGACGACCCCTGTCACGGCCTCTGTCACAGCCGCCCCCCCGCCGGTCGAGCGATCCGATCTCGACGCCGCGCGGACCGACCTCGATGATGACGACGAAAAGGGGATGGTCGTGCTGACGTGGAACGGCCCCCTCGAGCTGCGGCCGCTCCATGTCCCGCCGACCGAACAGACCGGCCGCCGCTTCGATGTGATCGCCATCGGCGACCCCGTCGTCGTACGCAGCGAGCGAGGCAACGCCCGGTGCGATCAGCTCGTCTATCGCGGCGAACGAAAGCAGATTTGGTTGTTGGGCAATCTGGAACGGCCTGTCGATATGGCCGTCGATGAGCACCGCCGGCTGTCAGGCGTCGAGGTGTTCTTCGATCGGCGGCGCGGCCTGGGGCGCGTCGAGGGTGCGGGCTACATGATCGACTCGCGCGGCGAAATCCCCGGCGCGGATCAACGGGCCGACCGCGACGGCGCGGCGGCACGGACGGTCGCGTTACAGGATACGAGTACCAACGCATCCGAAACGCCGGCCAAGCCGCGCGATCCGGTGGAGATTCGCTGGTCTCGCGGCGTCGACCTGGAGATCGGCGAGCGCGCCGTCGAGCGCATCAACGCGGAAACCGGCGCGATGGAGTACAAGACCAAGGAGTATCTCCGCCGCGCGTGGTTCCACGGCGACACGAAGTTCAGCCGCGGCGACGAAAAGCTCGAAGCCGAGGAAGTCGCCGCGACGTTCGGCGTGCCGCCGGCGCAGGGCGATGCATCCGACTTCATCGAACATCTGAACATGGTCGGCGGCGTGCGGATGGTTCGTGAAAACGACCTGATCGAAGCCGAGCGCCTCGATGTGCAACTGGTTCGCACGCCCGACGGCCGCAACGCGCCGCGCATCGTCGATGCGGCCGGCAAAGTCATCGCCCGACAGAAGGATCGAGAGATCCGCGCGGATGAAATGCATGTCGTGCTGACGAGTTTCCCTGGTGTGACGCACACCGCCCCGGACGACAAGACCCAGATCACGTCCAAGCCGCGCCTCGGCATGGAGTCGCTCGACGCCACCGGTGACGTCTTCGCCGTCGATCCCGCACACAACATGAAGATTCGCGACGCACAATCGCTCAACATCGTTATTCGAAACGGCGAAGAGCTGGTGCGAACCACGATCGTCAGCCCGTCGCCAAAGTCCTATGCCAAGGCGCGGTTCCAGGACATGGCGATTCACGGCCATCGCATCGAAATCGACGCCGACAAACAGAGCGTCGACGTGCCCGGCCCGGGGCGGGCATGGATGGTCACATACGAAGACTTCGGTGGACGGCGTCTCGCAAAGCCCACGCCCGTCAAGACGACCTGGACCGGCCGCATGCAGCTTCGCCTGGAGAAGGACTACGGTGTCTTCGTCGACAACGTCCGCAGCTCGACCGATGAGTTTACGCTGAACTGCGACAAGCTGACCGTTCGACTCGCCAAGGCAGAGCCAAAGCCGGCCAAGCCGAAGACGCCAAACCTGCTCGATCGCTTCGCCGTGCTCGCCGATATCGTCGACGACCGCGCCGATATTGAATTCAAGGACAACATCACCATTCGCATGGAACAGAAGCGCCCGGTCTATGTCGTCGCCGAAGGCAACGCCGAAGCCATCAGCAGCACCTACGCACCCCATGTTGACGGCAAGCGCGGCCGATTGCTCAGCCGCGCCCGAATCGCAGGCCGTCAGATTGTGGCCGATCTGCGCAGCGAACAGATGTCGGTGCCGTGCGAGGGCAACCTGCTGATCGAGGACTATCAGTTCGACGATCAGGACGGCAAGCGCGGCCAGCGTCGCACGGCCCAGGTGGGCAACGCGCTGATGAGCAGTGTGCGCGGCGACGGACCGAGCCAGTCGCTCATCGAATGGGAAAATGCGATGGACTTCTTTGTCGATCGTGCGCTGGCCACTTTCGATCGAAACGTGCGGATGATCCATCTCAGCGGCCAGCAGGTCGTCATGAAAGACGAACTGGCCGAGGCCTTCAAGCTCGATCCGTCGGCCCTGCGCCGCGTTGGCGAAGGCCGACGCGCCGAATTGACCTGCGGCAACCTGCTGATTGAATTCGCCACAGGCAAATCTGATCGGCCGTCGAATGACACGGGGGCGACATCCCAGATGATCCGGGCGACCGATCTCGAGCGCATGATCGCACGCGACGCCGTTCATCTACAAGACGGCACCAAGAGCCTCATGGGCGAGTATCTGCAATATCTCGCGTACACGAATGAAGTCCGCCTCGAAGGCGGACCGGGGCTCGACGCCCGAATCATCGATCAGGCCGAGGGCGGCCGCTTCAACATGTGGCGCGGCCCGCTGCTGATCTGGAACCGAGCGACCAACGCGATTCAGGCCCCGCGCTCGACCGTCACCGCCGGCGGCCGCTGAAACCGTGCATGTGTGTCTTAGTGGGCGGATTGCGTGCCCCGCGATCGCCGA
>CAZRFP010000143.1:0-11398 GCA_964599535.1 uncultured Planctomycetaceae bacterium | reverse complement strand
CAGCGCCCGGACATTGTACATCCGGTCGATCGCATAATAAAAGGTCGCCCCGATCTGGCCGCCAGAGCCGCCCAGCAGCGGGTCATACACCGACCGCATCATCAGCCGCTCGTCGATGTAGCTCACGCCGTGGACGTACGAGCGCTGATCGTCCTTGCGCGCCTGGCGCGTGCGATCTCAGCGATTTCATTCATGCCGTCTTAATGATACCACAGCCGCGGTCCGGCCATTTCAGTCGAATATGGCGACATTCATTGCGAATGTAACTTTGATCCGCACAGCAAGGTGACGTCATACCAGAGGAGCGATGGACATACACCGGCCAGCAGAATCCATGTCATCGCCCCGCTGACGCATCGCCGCATCGCCGCCTACTTCGCATATTCGACCGCACGCACTTCGCGGAGCAGCGTCACCTTGATCTCGCCGGGGTACGTCATGTCCGACTCGATCTTCTTGGCGACCTCTCGCGCGATGCGCATGGCCGAGGCGTCGTCCACGCGGTTGGCATCGACGATCACGCGTACCTCGCGGCCTGCCTGAATCGCGTAGGCCTGCGAGACGCCTTCGAAGCTCGTTGCGATTCCTTCGAGGTCTTCAAGCCGCTTGATGTAGCGCTCGAGTGACTCGCGCCGGCTGCCGGGTCGTGCCGCGCTGATGGCATCCGCCGCCGCGACGAGCGGCGTGTAAGGGCTGGTCGCCGGAATGTCGCCGTGATGCCCCGCCACGGCGTTGAGCACCTCCGGGCGCTCGTTGCACTTGCGGCAGATTTCCTCGCCGATGGCCGGATGCGTGCCGTCGGTGTCCTGCGGAACGGCCTTGCCGATGTCGTGGAGCAGCCCGCAGCGCCGGGCCAGGGCGCCATTGAGACCCAGCTCTTCGGCCATGATCTGGCAGAGGTATGCGACTTCGATCGAGTGGCGCAGGACGTTCTGGCTGTAGCTGGTGCGATAGTGCAGCCGGCCGAGCAGCTCGATCAAACGGCGATTAAGGCCCTGGACGTTGGCCTCGAGCGCGGCGCGTTTGCCGATCTCGATGATCTCCTTGTCGATGGTGGTCTGTATCTCCTGCACGACCTCTTCGATGCGCGTGGGGTGGATGCGTCCGTCCTGGATGAGCTTGTTGAGCGCCTGCCGCGCGACTTCCTTTCGCACCGGATCGAAGCATGACAGGATAATGACACCTGGCGTGTCGTCGACGATGACATCAACGCCGGTGGCCTTTTCGATGGCGCGGATGTTTCGGCCTTCGCGGCCGATGACGCGGCCCTTCATTTCATCGTTGGGAATGTCGACGGTGCCGACGGTCGCCTCGGCGGTGTGCGCGGCGGCGTAGCGCTGAATGGCGGTGATGACAATCTCGCGCGACTTCTGCTCTGCTTCGTCCTGAGCTTCGGTGACGTGCTTCGAGATGATCTCGGAGCAGTCGCGCTCCAGTTCCTGTTCGAGACGATCGAAAAGCTGGCGTTTGGCGTCATCCATCGAGAGCTGTGTGATGCGCAGCAGCTCGTTGCGCTGCTTGACGAGCAGCTCGCTGATTTCCTTTTGTTTGGCTTCGATTTCGGCCGCACCTTCGCGGATTTTCGCTTCGGCCTTTTCGATGTTGCGCTCTTTGATATTGAGCATGTCCAGCTTCTTGTCGAGCTGGTCCTCGCGCTTGTCGAGGCGCTTTTCGATTTCGCGCAGCTCGTTGCGGGCGGTTGCCGTCTCGCGATCGAATTCCTGTTGCCGCTTGACGAATTCGGCCTTTGTCTCGACCTCGGCGGCGCGGATGATCTCTTCCCGCCGCGATTCCGCGCCCTTGATGATCGACTCCGCGGCCTGCTCGGCAGACGAAATTTTCTTCTTCGCCAGCAGCGCCTGATAGCCGAGCACGGCGACCGTGCCGAGCACAAGCCCGATGATCGCCGGCAGGAGCCATGCATTCTCCGCGGCAAGGATGAGCGTCCGGGACGCCATGATGTCCATTCCTTTCCCTGCGATTCTCGATCAAACGCGGCGGCGCGGCATCCAACGGATCAAACGGCGCGCTAGCCGCGTGTGACAAAACAGTCGTTGGAATCGCCTCGCGACGGGGCGTGTCAGCAGCGCGAAGGCAGGAACGGAATGCGACGTGCGATATCGTGGGAACAGTTCAACTGCGAGCACCGCGCTTCATGCGCGGCCGGTCGCCGGATTCGCTTCGGATCGGTCAACAGGTACAATGCGGCAAGAGACGGCCACTCCTCTTCACCGACGCCGATTAAAATGCAGGATGTTGGCTGAGAGCCGTGGCAGGCTGCTTCGAGCAGCACGCCTTCGGCAACCTGGCGCGGGGGTGCATCCGCCGGCGCGCTCGTATTCAGCGCATCGCGCAGGGCATGCATGAGACCCAAGAAACAAAAATGCCAGGCCAGCCGGATCAAGACAGTCGTTCCACGATGGCGCGCCCGCTTCCCGTGCCAG
This sequence comes from uncultured Planctomycetaceae bacterium, assembly GCA_964599535.1. GTDB lineage: Bacteria > Planctomycetota > Phycisphaerae > UBA1845 > UTPLA1 > JADJRI01. The sequence continues at coordinate 8,954 of CAZRFP010000143.1, read as the reverse complement.
CGCTATCGCGCGGCACCAAGTTCAACTTGGTGCGGAAACGGAAGCGGAAACCGTGCAAAAAAGCGCGAAATCAATCGAAAATCGCACGATTGCAACGATTTCCAGCGCAGTCCGCTCCGCCGGGTTGGCAATTCGCTAAACCTAGAGAGGGTACACACTTACCCTCAACTGAGCACCAGTATAGTGCAGCGCAAACGCCGGTCAATGAAAAAAGTCGTCACTCGCGTTTTTGGCCCAAGCCCGATGTTTGCCACGAAGTATTGGCCTGATACGTATGCCGATTTACAATAGGGTAAGACAGAATTTCGCTTGTCGATAGATGCCATGACTCGGAATCGACGAACGCATCCGCTGCATCGAACGTTAGTGATACCGGCAGGTCGTGATTGACGAACCGAGTTGTTGCCGATCGAGTATGTCATAAGTAATGTATTAACAGAAGGTTAAACGGGAAGCCACATGAACTCAGGCCATACGAATCTGGGTGTACACAGGGTCGCTAGGACCAGGGCCGTCACGCTGGCAATTCTGGTTGCAACATCCTTTAATTCAATAGTTTACGGCGAAACTCAGAGTGAGCCATTTACGTTCAAGCCCGATTCAGCCAAGGGCCATATCCTGACCGCTCAAGCCTTCGTCGATCGCGAGGCCATCGCCCCCGGCGATGTGTTTAACATTCTGATATCACTGAAGATGGAAAAGGATTGGCATGTCTATTGGTCCAATCCGGGTGAAACGGGAAAGCCCACGGCCATCGATTGGAAGCTCCCCGCCGGTTTCGAAGTCGGCCGAACGTCCTACCCCCCGCCACAAGCCTCGTATATGAAGGAATTGGACGAGACGTCTTATCTCCTCGGAGACCATCCGCTCCTGCTGACGGCCATCAAACCCCCTGCGAACTTGAAGCCGGGCGAGCGCGTGACCCTTCAAGCCGACGTCTCCTGGCTGGCCTGTAAGACGACGTGCATCCCTGGAAGGGCGAAGCTGTCGTTGTCGGTGCCGGTCGTTGCTGTCGGCACAACTCCCAAATTCGCGAACGAGAAGCTGTTCAAGGAAGCTCGCGACGCTCTGCCGACGCCGGCCGACAAGGCGCCTCATATCAAATTCTCGGCGCGCATCGAGCCGGCCGTCGCCGCGCCAGGCTCGAAGTTGACGGCCGTTCTGAATGTCGACATCGCCTCGAGGATGCACATGCAATCCCATGCGCCCAATCAGGACTTTCTGATTCCGGCGTATGTCTTCGTCGAGCCGACGCCGGGCTTCGAGTTGGGCGACGTGGAGTATCCCAAGGCCCACGAGCGCGAGGACAAGTTTCTCGGCAAGCTGAGCGAGTATGCCGGCAGCGTGGCATTCCGCATTCCGATCGAAGTTGAAAAGGACGCCGGCGCGTCGCCGCGGCGCATTCGCGGCGTGTTTCAATATCAGATCTGCGCCGACAACGGCACATGCTTCCCGCCGGAGAAAGTTGCGTTCGAGATTCCCGTGCAGATGGAGGGCGGCCCCGCGCCGAGCGCGAGTGAATGGACCGCGGCCGCGACCATCGCACCGACGGATTCGACGGCGGACGTCGCAGCGGCAACGGAGAATTCCGACAAGACCGGCGCCGCCAGCGCGCCGCCGCAGACGACGAACGGCGAATCCGGCGGTCCGGATGCGCTGACCAGGCTTCAGAACTGGCTGCTCGAGTTCGGCTACGCCGGCGCCCTGGCGCTGGCATTCATCGGCGGATTGATTCTGAACCTGATGCCGTGCGTGCTGCCGGTGCTCTCGCTCAAGATTCTCTCTTTCGTGCGACAGGCACACGAGGATCGCGGGCGCATCTTCCTACTCGGCCTTACGTACAGTGCCGGAATCATGACATTCTTCGGCGTGCTGGCGGCACTGTTTGCGTGGACCGGCACCGGCTGGGGGCAGCTCTTTCAGAACCCGGTGTTCGTCATTATCGTTGCCGGCGTTGTCACGGCGTTTGCCATGAGCCTGTTCGGCGTCTTCACCGTTTTCACGCCGCGCGTCGTCACGTCGCTCGACGAGAAGGTGCAGGGCGAGGGCTTCACATCGGCCTACGCCACGGGCGTACTGGCGACACTGCTCGGAACAGCCTGCACCGCGCCGTTTCTCACGGCGGCGATCGGCGCGGCGACGAAGATCACGATCAGCCACGGTCCGGGTTATGCAGCGATGATCTTCATCACGGCCGGCTTCGGCATGGCGACGCCGTTTCTCGTGTTCGCCGCGCAGCCGGCGCTGATGCGCTACATCCCGAAGCCTGGAAACTGGATGCACACGTTCGAGGCGCTGATGGGCTTCTTGTTGCTGATGACCGTCATATGGCTGCTCAACCCTCTGCGCGGACAAATCGGCGACTTCGGCGTGCTCATCAGCCTCTTTTTCCTGCTCATGGTGTCGATGGCCGCATGGGTCAAAGGGAAGATCGCATGGGGCGATCCGATCCGCCGCAAGGCGGCGCTTTATGCCGTCGCCATCGCGATGATCGCCATCGGCTGGTACGTGCCGTTCGGCTATCTCGCCTCCATTGACCAACTGGTTACCGAGCGAATCGAGCGAAACGAGCTGACCGCCGACGGCCGCCAGTGGCGCGCCATCCAGAAGGCCGGCGGCATCGGCCCGATCGATGACTCGGCGCGCGTCGAGACAGAGCTTCTCATCAATCGCCTGGAGGACCTGATTTCCGAGCAGACTCAGACGCAGTCAGATATCTCCGCGGTATGTGACATGCTGACGCCACTCGAAAGTCTCATCGCCCGATTGAACGCGGCCAATTCCGGTACGCTCACGCCGCCCAAGGAACCGGACTGGACGAACGGCATTCCGTGGTATCACTATCGCCGCGATGAAGCGCTGGCCGATGTGCGCGCGGGCTACACCGTGTTCGTCGATTACACGGCCGACTGGTGTGTCAACTGCAAGGTGAATCTGAAGACATCGATACAGAATGAAGCCGTGGTAAGCCTCATGCAGGAATACAACGTGATTCCCTATGAGGCCGACTACACGCTGCCGGTGCCGGAGATCAAGCGCGATCTGCTGCGCTTCGGACGCGCCGGCGTGCCGATGTATCTCGTCTACTCACCGGGCAAGCCGGACCAGCCGCAGATTCTGCCGGAGCTGCTGACGCCGGGCCTGCTGATCGACGCACTGAAAAGCGCCGGCCCCAGCCGAGTCGGTGCGGTGGCATCGGCCGCGCGCAGCCAGGACTGACGCGCCATCCGCGCGGCGCCGAAGCCGGGCGATCGACCGATCGTTCGACGGACAGTGCCATACACTTGCCACAACGTATGATTCCCGTTCGTTGTAGCTTGCTTGGGCGACGCTTGGCGGGCGCGCCTTGTCTGATTTGCCGTCCGTGGGATAATCAAGTGCTTTGCCGATGGAAATGCAACCGACATGACCGACATCACTGAAAAATCCGGACACTTCATCAACGAGATTATCGACGCGGACAGCGCCGCGCGAAAGTGGGGCGTCTGGCCGGGGACGGACACGCCGAAGGTCCACACGCGCTTTCCGCCGGAGCCGAACGGCTTCCTTCACATCGGCCACGCCAAGAGCTTCTGCCTCAACTTCGGTCTGGCTGAGCAATACGGCGGGCGCTGCAATCTGCGCTTCGACGACACCAATCCCGAGAAGGAGGAAGACGCCTACGTTCGCAGCATCATTGAAGACGTTCGCTGGCTCGGCTTTCGATGGCCCGGCGCGCGCGAGGACGATCCGAAGGCCGGCGTGCTGTTTTCGTCCGACTACTTCGATCGGATGTACGACTGGGCGGTCCGGCTGATCGAGAAGGGCAGGGCCTATGTCTGCGATCTTTCGCCTGAGGAGACGCGCAAGCATCGCGGCACGCTGACGCAGCCGGGCGTGAACAGCCCGTTCCGAGATCGAAGCGTCGCGGAGAATCTCGACTTGTTCACGCGCATGGCCAAGGGCGAGTTTCCCGACGGCTCGCGCACGCTCCGCGCGAAGATCGACATGGGCTCGCCGAATCTGAACCTGCGCGATCCGGTCATGTATCGCATTCTGCACGCGGAACATCACAACACCGGGAACAAGTGGTGCGTCTATCCGATGTACGACTGGGCGCACGGTCTCGAAGACAGCATCGAGGGCATCACGCACAGCATCTGCACGCTCGAATTCGAGAACCACCGCCCGCTTTATGATTGGTTCATCGACGCCATTAACGAGAACGAACCGCCCGAACGTTGCATTCATCATCCACAACAGATCGAGTTCGCGCGGCTCGCCATGACGCACACCGTCATGAGCAAGCGTAAGCTGCTGGAACTGGTCAAGAGCGGCCGCGTAAAAGGCTGGGATGATCCTCGGATGCCGACGCTCAGCGGTTTGCGGCGGCGCGGCTATACGCCGGAGAGCATCCGCGACTTCTGCGCGGATGTCGGCGTGGCGCGGTTCAACAGCACGATCGATGTCGTGCGACTTGAAAATGCCATTCGCGCGCATCTGAACAAGATTGCCCCGCGCCGGATGGCCGTGTTGCGGCCGCTGAAGCTGGTGGTTACGAACTATCCGGCCGACGGCGGCGCGTCCGATGCAGTTGAGGAGCTGGAGGCGGTCAACAATCCGGAAGATGCATCCGCCGGCACGCGCAAGGTGTCGTTTTCGCGCGAGCTGTACATCGAGCGCGAAGACTTCATGGAGACGCCGTCGAAGGGGTACTTCCGGCTGTTTCCGGGAAACGAAGTGCGCCTGCGGTATGCGTATTTTGTCAAGTGCACCGGCTGCGTCAAAGACCCGGCAACGGGCGAGGTAATTGAGGTCCACTGCACCTACGATCCCGCGACGCGCGGCGGCGACGCACCCGACGGCCGCAAAGTCAAAGGCACGATCCACTGGGTCAGCGCGGCCGGCGCGATCGATGCGGAAGTGCGGTTGTATGACCATCTGTTCAGCGCCCCCGATCCTGAGGATGTGCCGGAGGGCGGGCACTATCTCGACCTGCTGAACCCCGACTCGCTGTCGGCGCTGACCGGCTGCAAGCTGGAGCCGAGCCTGGCGGCGGCGAAGTGCCATCGCGACGCCCACGGCACGATCATGCCCGAGCGGTTTCAATTTGAGCGGCACGGCTATTTCTGCGCCGATCCCGACGGCGCGCCGGGCCGGCCGGTCTTCAATCGAACCGTCTCACTTCGCGACACCTGGGGCAAAGTGCAGAAGAAGAAATGACGCCACAGTTGGGCCGATAAGGGCCTGTTCATCATTTCACGGCCCTGCCACCGCCGGTTGTTATCGCTCCTGACGATACTCGCTCGGTTTGTCTGGGCGTTTCCTGCCGCGCTCGATATTGATCCATATTGCACAATTAGACTTGCGCTCGTCGGCCTGCCGATCGAAGCGCGGTAATAACCGAAGGCCGCCGCGCTTCCAGCCGATTCGCTGGATGACCAGCGGTCTTTTGACGCGGAGAACGAGGCAACGTTGAGCACGCGACCCAAAATACTGGACATCCTGGCGGATATCCCCGGTGATGCCGTCGACGAAGCCTTGCTCTCCGGCCTGCTCGAGGTCGACGCGCCGACGCAGATCGAAATCGTGCGCACGCTCATTCAGCGCGGCCGCGATGCCGGATTGCAGGGCCTGCCGCCGCTGTTTTTCAAGCTGACACCCGCGGCGCAAACGCAGATCACCGCGCAGGCGGCGCGCATGTTCGGCGCGCTGCGGGCCTGCGTGTGCAGCAGCAGCCCGCAGACGCGGCAGAATACGCTTGAGATCGTCCGACGTAGCTGCAATCCGCGACTGGCGTATCTCGCAACGCATGCCATCCACGACGGAGCACAGAAGATACGCTCTGAAGCCGCCATTGCGCTGCTGGAGCTGACGAAGGCCCATTTCGACGCCCGTGCCGAAACGCTCGAATCACTCGCCATCACTGCAGAGCATTCGCCCGAACTGCTCAAAATCGTCTCCGAGACGATCCGCGTTCACGCCGACGAGCACAAGTTTCTGCTCGTGGCCGTGAAGGACGCCGTCGAACACTACGAGAGCCATCATCGCCCGGAAGTTGTCGAGGCCGCCATGCTGCTTGCCGACGAGCTTGAATCAAGCCTGTTCGATCAGGCGACGATCAAGCGCGGAAAGCTGACGCATGCGATGATCGAGATTCTCGGCGCTGAACTGGACGCGCGGTTCGTGCCGTTTATTTATGTCGCGCTGGCTCATCCCGAGATGCGCCGCCGAATCGTGCCGCGCATCAGCACCTGCCGCAGTCGCGAGTTTTTCATCGAGTTTATCCGCCACGCCTGGATCGCGCGGGATCGCAACATCGCGAAGAACCTGCTCTATGTTCGCAACATCGAGTGGCTCGAAGACGGCTTCGAGGCGGTTTTCACCGTGCCTTCCGATGTCGCAATCAAGATGCCCGCATGGCTGCTCGAACTCGGCCTGCCGGCCAATCAAAAAGTCGCGCTGCTGCTGAACTGCCTGATTGTCGACAATCCGGCGGCGAATCGGGCCGCCGTCTGGGCGCTGGTCGCCATCGACACGCCGGCCGGAACCGCGGCACTCGAGAGCTTGCTCGATCACGAGAACGAAGCCATCCGAACAATCGCCCGCCATGAAGTCAATCGGCGAAGTCGCGCCACGCGCTCCATTCGGCGCCGGACCGATGTGCGTGGTCGCCCGCCGGAGTGGCTCACGCTACTGGATCGGGCGAATCTCAAGGAAGATTTCGACGACTTCTGGCAAAACTACGAGCACATTCACGCCGAGCACGCCCAGGCCGCCGGCCATCACGCGCTGAAGTTCATCTCCGGCTTCGCGACACAGATGCAGCTCAAGCTGCTTTCGCAGAATCCGGCCGACCGCTTCCGCGCCATCAGACTCGCGGTGGCCATGGCGATGTGCAGGCACTTCGAAAAGGAGATCTTCGCCGCTTCGAATGATCCGCTGCCGGAGATACGTTCCGCAGCGATGTCGGCGCTCGGGCAGATCGGCGGCGAAACCAGCCGTCGCATTCTCGAACGCGCCGTCAACGACGCCGACGATTCCGTCGTGGCCGCATCCATCAGCTCGCTGGATCAGATGGGCGCGCGCCGGCGCGAGGATCTGATCATGCCCAAGGTCGAAAGCGACAGCCCCGATGTGCGCGGCGCGGCCGTGAGAAGCCTGCTTCGGCTGCGCGTTCCCGCGTCGGCGACGGCGCTGATTCAGATGTTGCATGACCCGCGGCCGGATCATCGCTGCGCGGCGCTGTGGATCGTCGATCAGCTTCGCCTTGCGACGCTCGCGCCGCGCATCCTGAGCATCGCACAGTCTGATCCTGATCCGCGCATCGCCCGCGTCGCCATGCATGTCGCGCGGCGTATCCATCGCGGACCGTTGCCCCCGTCCGACGCTGCAGAGTCGAAGAGCGCGACAGGCGGCTCAATCGCGCCTGCTGAGGCGGCACTGGATGCGAGGGCGGCATCATGCTGACGATGATCAATGTGCTCGCACAGTCGCGGCTCGACGAGCGCCTCAGCGCTTTGCGAGGCGGGTTCAACGAGCGGCAGACTAATCCGGCCGATGTGCGCGGACTCATTTTTCTGATCGTCATTCCCGTGGCGATCGTCGCCGTACTTCTGCTCGTGCGTCAGTTTGTTATGAGTCGAAAGGCCTCCGCCGGATCGACGGATCATCCCATGCGCCTGTTCAACACGGTGCTTCGGAAGATGGGCGTGCGGCTTTCCGATCGATATCTGCTGAGGGCCTTTGCCCGGGCGGCGGTCGTGCAGCACCCCGCTTCATTATTCCTCAGCCGCGAACTGTTCGAGCGGCACGCCCGGCGCTGGCTCGACGGTCTGAACATCAGGTCGCTTCAAAGCCACGCTCGCCAGCGATTCGCCTACATCACCGAATTGGCGTTCGGACCTGCGCCCGTCAAGGACGATTCGGCAGCCGGCGGCGCGACTCGGCTCGATGATCCGTTTCAGGTGTTGTCCGCAATGCCGGACGTGAATGCTCCAACTCAAGAACGGCCCTCTGACGTACAAACCAAGCGGGCTGCCGCCGAGACCTCTTCATGACATCCGCAGTGTCGATCCGCACGACGGTCATGCGCGATCGCGATGTTCGATATCTCATGGACAGGACAATCGCATGTTCCTTCGGAATAGCGATAGGGCACCGTTGCCACGCGTAGCCGCGCCTCATTCCAAGGCCCATTCGCACGTTAACAGCCACCGCCCCTAACAGTCGCAGCTCTGATCGCACGGCGATGATGGTCGCAGTTCTGATCGCACGGCGATGATGACGCGGCCCTGATTGGGAATGTGCGATTGCCCTGATCTCGCGGAAAATCACGTCGAATTGCGGCATCGGCAGGGTTGTCTACAATACGACGTTCGGCGCGCGCTCGAAGCATCCGGTGTGACGGTGCGCGTTGTGCGTATTCTTCTGGAGCAGACGAGTCATGCCCATTCATCCATCGGCCGTCATCGACAAGCAGGCCGAGATACACCCCACGGCGGACATCGGACCCTACGTCGTCATTGAAGGGCCGGTGAAAATCGCTGCGGGTGTGAAGGTCTATCCCCATGCGTATCTGTCAGGCTGGACGGAGATCGGCGAGCGATGCGAAATCCACCCCGGCGCGATCGTCGGCCACTTGCCGCAGGACTTTCACTTTTCAGGCGAGCGATCGTATCTGCGCGTCGGCGCGGGAACGATCATCCGCGAATGTGTCTCGGTTCATCGGGGAACACAGCCCGAATCGTGGACGCTCATCGGTGAGAATTGTTTCTTGTTGGCCTACAGCCATATCGGCCACAATTGCGAACTCGGCAACGGTGTGAAAGTGTACAACAACACGGCGTTGGCAGGCCATGTCATTGTCGGCGACAACGCGATCGTCAGCGCCTATTCGCTGGTTCATCAGTTCGCCCGGATCGGCGAATTCGTGATGATCGGCGGCGGTTCGCGCATCCTTAAGGACATCTCGC
>CAZRFP010000142.1:0-11439 GCA_964599535.1 uncultured Planctomycetaceae bacterium | reverse complement strand
GGCGGCTGGGCGGCCGGACGATGGTGTTTTATTTCTGCACGAGCGGTCTGGCGGTCTTGACGGGCATTTTGCTTTTCAATCTGTTCAATCCGGGTCGGCATGCGCGGCTGGATTTGATCGAGGAGGCGGCGGATTCGGCGGCTGCGCCGTTTATCGTCGAGGGGAAGAGCCTGGGGGAGATCATCTGGAATCAGGTGTTCAATCTGATCCCGTCGAACCCATTTGCGGCGCTGGCGGATCCGTCGAACACGTCGATACTCGGCGTGATTTTCTTTGCACTATTGCTGGGCATCTTCATCGTCGTCGTCGGTGGGGATCACGGCGCTCGGCTGACGCGGCTTTTTTCGGCGGGGTTCGAGGTGATGATGCGGATGACGATGTTCATCATCCGTCTTGCTCCGATCGGCGTGTTGGGCTTCATGCTGTACGCATCGGCGGGCAAGGGGCTGGATGTGTTCGTCGCGCTGGGGTGGTACGTGGTGACGGTCGCGACGGGCCTTTCGATTCACAGTCTGCTGACGGTTCCGCTGATTTTATATTTCGTGGCACGGCGATCGCCGTACCAATATGCCAAGCAGATGTCACCAGCGCTCTTGACGGCTTTTTCGACGGCGAGCAGCAACGGGACGCTGCCGCTGACGATGACGTGTGTGGAGCAGCGCGGCGGTGTGAGCAACCGCGTGAGTTCATTCGTGCTCCCGCTGGGGGCGACGATCAACATGGACGGCACGGCGTTATACGAGGCGGCGGCGGTGCTGTTCATCGGGCAGGTGACCGGGCATGAATTGACCTTTGCACAGCAGGCGATCGTGGCGTTTACGGCGCTGCTGGCGAGCGTGGGTGCGGCGGGGATTCCGCACGCGGGGACGGTGATGATGGTGGTGGTGCTGTCGGCGGTGAATCTGCCGCTGGAGGGGGTGGGACTGATTCTCGCGGTGGATCGGCCGTTGGACATGTTTCGCACCACGGTGAACGTGTGGGGGGATATGTCGGCGTGCGCGGTGGTTTCGCGATTGGAGGGGGAGACGCCGGCGCCGGCGGCGGCGGCGGAGTGAGTCCGCATTTCTCATCCGTGAATTGAAAAGGGCCGTCTTCTCCGGCATCAGCGCGATTGTGGAAAAGGGCTTGTGCCCATCGAGGAGACGACCTTTATGGCGACGGCGGTGTAACCGGAAGTCGTTTGCATTTTACGCCCATTTTTCGCGGGACGTTGTCGGTTATCGGCGAATGAAGACCACTTATCAGCCATGGCGGTCGCTCTATCGGCGCGCCGCGGCCCATTTTCGCCGCGCGGCGTCCATGCAACGGTCCATTGCGTCCACCGAGCGGAGCATTTGGTCCACGCAATGGAGCATTCGGTCCACCGAGCGGAGCATTTGGTCCACGCAATGGAGCATTCGGTCCACCGAGCGGAGCATTTGGTCCACGCAATGGAGCATTTGGTCCACCGAGCGGAGCATTTGGTCCACCGAGCGGACGGGTGGCCCGAAATCGGCCCGCGACACCCCTCTCCACACCCGCCGTCAAGGCTCGATGGCCCCCCGGCGCGATTCAGCCTGATCGCTTCCGGGCATGGCGACGGCTCCCGCCGGATCAAAAACGATCGGGCTGAACCACTGGTGAGAAATGCGGGTTAGAGGCCGTTTAGCGCGCAGTGTTCTCCATCCGGCCGGAGTTCATGATTCACTTCAGCAGGACGGTTGCGACGAGGGCGTCGGAATCGGCGAGGGCGGCCGCAGCGGCGGCAAAGTCGACCTTTGCCGCGTAGGGGAAGGGCTTGGGTTTGCCGTCGAGGGTGAGATCGATCGGGTTTTCGAATAGCGCCGAAAAAGGCCTGTCGGCATCGGGTGATTGCGGAGCACCGGCGAGTAATTCGCTGATGAGAGATTCGCGGACGGGGACGTTTCGTGAGTCGCTGGCGGCGAGCCTGCGTTCGAGGTCGGCGGAGGCGATGTAGTCGATCAGCATTTTCGCGGCGGTTTCGTGGCGAGCGCCCTTGACCAGTGCGACGGAGCAGGGGATCCAGAGCGTGCCCGGGACGGTGACGACGCCGTCGGGGCTGTCGAGATCGGGATAGCACATGGCGATGGAATCGCCGCGCTCCTGTGCCACGATGACGTCATCCGTATCGGTGCAGGCGAAATCGACGACGCCGCGCGAGAGGAGGACGACGGCGTGGGCGTTTCCGTCGGCGCGGCGGTAGTTGTTTATCCGCAGATTTTCGTAGTAGCTGCTGAGTGTCTCTTTGCCCCAAAGGGTGTAGAAGGTCGCCATGTGGCCGCGCGTCGTACCGAATCGTGGATCGGCCATCGCGACGCGGCCTTTGTATTTTGGATCGGTCAGGTCTGCCCAGCGTTTGGGAATTTCATCCGGCTTGACGCGCTTGGGATTGTATGCGATGACGCGGCCGCGCAATCCGAAGGCGGTCCAGATGTTGTTTGTGTCGCGGTACGTATCGGAGATATCGTCGGCGGTTGCCGGGCGATAAGGCGACAGGACGCCTTCACCGGCGAGTTGGAGGGTTCCGTATATCTCGCTGGACCACCAGACATCAGCGCGGGGATTGGCCCGCTCGGCGAGGAGCTTGTTGACGAGGCCTGTCGTTTTTCCGGCTTCGGTGTCGAACTGCCGATGTACGCGGATTCCGGTTCGTTTTTCAAAGTCGGCAAGGATGGGTTCGGCGAAGGCGGTGTCGACGGAGCAGTAGATGACGACGGTGTTGGCGGGCGCGTCGGTCTTTTCCGCCTCGCGCGGGGCGCACGCGGCGACGAGGCAAATGCTCAGCGCGAGGGTCGTGTGCGATCGTGAAGTCGTGAACGTGCGTATGCCCATGATGAAGATGCGGATCGTCCGGGCTGGTGTCGCGAACGGCGAACAAGCAGCGCGGGATTAGTCATTCGGCTTTTCGGCGGACGGTTTTTCTGCGTCAGATTTCTCGGCGGTCGACTCGGGCGCGGGTTCACGATCGGCGGGCGGTTCTTCGTCGAGCCGGTCGAAGAAACGCTTGACGCCTTTTCGATAGGCACGGGGGATGCGCTCGCGCTCGACGGCGTCTGTGTCGTCGATTTCTTCAGCGGCGCTTGCGTCGGTGAATGCGGCGGACGTTTCGCCCTTGAGCTGTTTGTCCTTGACGAACTGCTGGCCGACGATTCCGCCGCCGCGGCCGAACTTGGATTTGGCTTTGGCATCGACCGTGTCGGTTTCGACATTGTCATCGCGATCGCGCGGACCGGCGCCGCGGCCGCGACCGCCGCATTGGCCGGAGCCGTTGCAATTGGGACAGGGCGCGCCGTCATTGCGGAAGCCGGTGCCGTTGCATTGTTCGCAGGTGAGATCGTCCTTCATTTCGTCGTATTCTTCTTCAATCTCCTCTCCGGCCTGCTCGAGTTCGGATAGCTGGGATTCGAGATCGTTGAGGGCCTGCTCCAACTGCTCCATCTCGCTGAGCGCTTCGCCGGTTTCGTTCAGCTCCTTTTCGGCCTGCTGCATGTTGCCTTTTTGCATCTGCTTGGCGGCTTCGCCGAGCTTTTCGGCCATGTTTTTGCATTGCTGACCGGCCTTTTCGCAGGCCTTCATCTGCTGCTGCATCTTCTCCAGCATTTTTTGCATCTGTTCCTGGGTGACGCCTTTGTCCTTGAGGCGCTCGGCCATTTGCTCGGCGAGCTTTTTCAATTGCTCGGGGTCTTTTTTGGATAGCTGTTCGAGGACGCGGCGGGCGTCTTCTTCGTTCATGCCCGTGTTTTGCAGGTCGCGCATCTGCTGTTCTTGCTGCTTTTGCTGGGCGGCCTTGGTGATTTCCTGCATTTTGTCGGCCAGCTCTTTGATCTGCTCCTGCATCTTTTTGATTTCTTCGGAGCTGGGTCCGCCCTCTGCCCCGTGCTTGGCGAGCTTTTCCTGGATTTTTTTGACGGCTTCCTTGGCTTCGTTGAAGTCGTGTGCGGCGAGTGCGGAGATGAGTTCGCTGAGTTCGCTGCGGGTCTCGGCCTGTTCGCCGAGTTGTCGGAGCTGCTTCTTGGTTTCCTTGAGTGCGTCGAACTTTTCGGCGCCGATTTTATTCTTTAGGGCGTCTTGCAGGCGGTCGAGCTTCTTGAGGGTTTCGCGCCGGCGGAATTCGGCATCGGTCCGATCGGGCATCTGGACCTTTCCCTGCTGAGCCTTTCTTGCGGCTTCAAGGTCGATCTCGTTTTGCTCTGCAATCTTGTCGATGGCGGAGGCGGCGCGCGTGACGGCGGTCTGGGTGCGGCCTTGCAGGGCTGCCTGGGCTTCGGACTGGGAGGCGCTGTCCTTTCGCTTCAGCAGATCAAATTCGGGCAAGAGCAAGGAAAGGAGTGTCACGACGATGACAATAGCGCTCAGCGAGAGCGATCCGGGCCATCGGACGGGCAGGAACTTTTTCGGCGTGAGGCCGGCGGCTCTGGCTTCGGCGTCGTGGACAACGGCGGTTTCGAAGGGGTCGTCTGAGTCGGCCCGCAGCAACAGGCCGGTCGAGACGCGCTCGCGCAGACCGGCGGCCTGGTCGAGGGCGGTGGCGGCGGCGAGCATGGGATCGCGCGTGGAGAATAGCCAGGCGGTTGCGGCGATGAGGCTGAGCAGTGCGGCGGAGAGAAGGGTCCAGCCAGCGGGGAATGGGTACAAGCCGAACAGCCGGTTGACGAGCCAGGCGAGCAGCCAGAGCGCGAGCGCGGCGGCGAGGGACCAACCCCATTGGGCAAGCCATCGATTAAGCCAAAGGCGACGCTGTGCGAGCTTGACGAGTCTTTCGATGGTGGTCATGGCAAGGCTCCGTGGTAGCCCGCGGGCTTTGGGCATCATCCGGGGCGCGGCCGGCCGGCGCGTGTCGGGATACTCAGTATGACGTATTGTATGAGTCGGCAGTTCCCCGTTCAAATGAAAATGGCGGTGTGATTGGCGGCGTGTCCGGTGCGGCGAAATGTGCTTATGATGGCCGGGCCAGGCGCGGGATGGACGTGGAGGCAACCCGAAATGGCAGACGGCCAGTGAGTGGGACAGGGGACACAGGCGAGGCGCCTGTGTCGCCGTGCCCGAATTCCGAACTTCCGCGGGTTTCGAGATATGTCGACCGACAATGTGAAGCGCGAGCATGATCGTGGTCGGCGTTCATCGTCGATGGGTCCGCGGAGCTTTCGCGGTCGCATGGTGGCGGGGACGGTCATTATCATCCCGCTGGCTGTGACGGCGGTTTTGTTGCGCTACGTCTATGGGATCGCGCTATCCGTCGGGGCCACGGTGTTGAACTGGATTGCACGGTTTGCGGCTTGGGCGACGAACGTGGAGCCAGGCAGCGCGCGTCCGATCGATCTGGATGATCCGACGCTGACTCAGAAGCTGGTGGCGGTGAGTCTGACGGTGCTGCTGCTTTATACGCTGGGGTGGCTCGGTTCGAATGTCGTGGGTCGGCGGGTCATTGAGATGTTTGAATCGATGCTGGAGCGCATCCCGCTGGTTGATACGGTGTATGGTTCGATGAAGCGGATGGTGCAGGCTCTGTCTGGCGTGGGCAAGGATGAGAAATCTCAGCGCGTGGTACTGGTGAACTTTCCGAATGAGCACATGAAGACGATCGCGTTCATGACGAACACGCTGACCGATAGCGAGACCGGCAAGCGTTACGCGACGGTGTATGTTCCGACGACGCCGAATCCGACGGGCGGGTATATGGAGATCGTTCCGCTGGATCGGATCACGCAGACGGACTGGACGATGGAGCAGGCGCTTTCGATCGTGTTGTCGGGCGGTGCGACCGCGCCGGCAAGCGTTCGGATGGAGCCTGGACCGGCGCTACAGAAAGGGGTGTCGGGAGAATTCAACGAGGGGGATCGTCCGGCGTGAGGGGCCGTGTTGTGGGTTCGCTGGTCGCGATTTCAAGCGTGAATGGCGGCCACCGGGGCCGTTTGTTAAACATCGCCTTGCTTTCTTGGTTTTGGGCGATGGATGGCGCATTGCCTGGTGAATTTTGTTGCGAAATGGGCGGGGTGAGACAATGGGGCGCGTTTTGTGGGGAGCGCCATTGCTAACTGATGGGTACGTTTCGGGTGGGTTGGTTTTGACGGTCGGCTTGACGCGGGGCGGCGGGGGCGCGAATATGGCGGTTTCGGCGATGAATGACGGGCCTTGGCGCGGCGACGAGTTCAGTACCGCCGACGCGGACAGCGGGAACGTCGGCACGGGTGCGGAATAGCCAAGGATCAAGCACGTCGTTCTCGTTATTGATATTGAATCACTCGGATTTATCAGTTGGAACACGAAATACGACTGCGAATTGAACTTGCGTCGATCCATGAGGCGAATCGGCGCGGGGAACGCACACTTTTTACGGGGAAGACTCCCGGGAGCGAAAACATGACGAAGCGATTTGGACGAATGCGATGGATGTTCGCGGCGACGCTGTGCGCTGCGGTGCTGGCGGTCGGCTCGACGGCGCGCGCGGGCGAACCGAAGGACCTGCTGAAGCTGGTACCGGACGACGCCTGGGGCTTCGTGATGCTGCGATCGCTGGACACGGTCGATCAGCGGGCGACGCATCTGCAGCAAATGCTGAATCTGCCGATCCCCGGTCAGGTCACGCCAATGGCGATGATGATGCTGAACATCCAGCCTGGCCCGGACAATCCGATCGATACGAAGAACCCGCTGTGCATCGTGATGATGGACGTTCAAAAGTTCGGGACGGTCGAAGGGATGCCGTTTCCCGATCCCGGCAGCGCGGCGGTGGTGATCGCGCCTTTCAAGGATTCCGATGCGCTGATGACGGCATTCGGGGCGGAGGAGGCGAAGGAGGGCGTCTCGAAATGCAACATCATGGGCAACGACGTGTTCGCGGCAGTGAAGAGCGGGCATGTCATCATGGGCAAGAACAAGGACTGCGTGATTCGCGTGATGAAGTCGTCGAAGAGCGCCGGCGACAATTTCCCCTCGGCGCGGGCCAAGGTGATCGCCGACAGCGATATCTACATCAGCACTGCGCTGGGTTCGCTGGTTCGGGCGTACAACGACGTGATCTCCGGCTATATGCAGGGCATGGCGATGGTGATGGGTCCGCAAGCCAAGGACCTTGAGAACCTGCGGCTGATGCTTTCGCAGATGAAGGCGTTTGACGTGGCGCTGACGATTGGCAAGGACGGCGTTGCGCTGCGTTATCTGATGGAGGCCGACGCTGACAGCGATCTCGACAAGGTGATGAAGGACGCGAAGACGTCTTCGGATTCCCTGCTGGCCGTGCTGCCGAAAGAGAAGTACCTGCTGGCGATGGGCGGAATGAGCAACTACAGCGATGCGGCGATGAAGTTCGGCAATACGAACATCATCGGCAGCATGTTGAGCGGTTTACAGGCTGAGGGCTTCGATGAGAAGGCCGTGAAGGTGATCGACGACGAGTTGCTCAAGATTCTCAAGAACCTGACGCAGATGTCGCTAAGCGTGAGCGCGCTGGGCGAAGGCACCGGCGGCATGTTCGGCCTGACGGTGGTGATTGAGTCGAAGGATGCGGACGGGTTTATGTCCGGTGTTCGGAAGATCTGGGAAAACGCGTGGAAGATTCAGCCGGAAGGCGAACTGGCCGACGCGAAGGAGCATTTCGTTCATAAGTCGGATGCGGAGTCGGTGGGCGATTCGAAGGTTGACACCATCACACTGAAGCTGAAGGAGCTGGCCGACAAGGAGCAGATGGACGAGGACGACATGAAGACGTTCGAGGCCATCATGGGCAAGGAAGTGGTCTTCCGGTTCGGCAAGGTCAGTTCGAAGCACATCGTCTGCACGTTCGGCGGCGGGAAAGCCCGTCATGAGAAGGCGATGAAGGCGGTGGGTGCGGGCAAGGCCGACTCGCTGGCTTCGGACAAGGGCATTACGGAGCAGTCCGGCAATCTGCCCAGCCCGCGCAGCGCGGAGATTTACATCGCAGTGGACAATATCCTCGGCGTGGTGAAGTCGGTCGCGAAGGTGATGGGCGAGGAAGAGGAGATTCCGTTTGACGTAACGCCGATTGATGCGCCGCTGTGCATCAGCACGACTCAGGAAGGCAGCGTCCAGCGCGGTGACTTGTATCTGCCGACGAAGCTGATCGTCGCGGTGAAGAAGATGATCGACGACGCGATGTCTCGATCGGCCATGTCTGACTTTGATGACGACGATGACGACATGGGCGACGATGACGAAGTGGAAGATGACGACGACTCGGACGAGGATGAGTGATCGACCATTTGCCGGCCGCTCACTCCCCCTTTGGGCGTCGTGAGAGGGTTCGGAAGATGATATGATGAAAGGCCGCGGTCCGGCGTTTGCAGTCGGGCGCGGCCTTTCTGCTTTTTATGACGTGTGTTTGCGAGGTCAATGATGAAGCTGTACACGAAGTTCGGCGACGACGGCGGCACGGCGCTATTTGACGGTGCGCGCGTGTTGAAGTGCGATGGGCGCGTGGCGTCATATGGCGAGGTGGACGAGTTGAACGCGCATATCGGGCTGGCCGTGGCGATGTTGTCAGAGCGACATGCCGCGCCGTCGAGTCCGCAAGCCTTGGTTTCGGCGGTTGCCTTGATGATCGAACGGCTGACGGAGATTCAGCACGCGCTGTTTTCGATCGGGGCGGAACTGGCGACGCCGATGGAATCTCCGCAGCGCGGGCATGTTCGCGAGATGACGGCGGCGATGGCTTCGCGGCTGGAGGGTTGGATCGACGAGGCGAGCGGCGCGGCGCCTGAGATTCGCGCGTTTGTCCTGCCGGGGGGCGATGTTTGCGCGGCGCAACTGCACGTGTGCCGAACGGTGTGCCGTCGGGCGGAGCGCGCGGTAGTTGCATTGATGCAGACAGAGCGGCTGAATGGACAGGTGGTGGTCTATCTGAACCGGCTGAGCGATCTTCTGTTTGCATGGGCCAGGCAGGTGAATCATGTGACAGGGGCGGGAGATGTGGAGTGGAGGAATGCAAAATCAGGAATGTAGAATGAGATATGCAAAAAGGAGAAATGCCGCCGCAGACGGATGGCACCCCTCATTTTTCATTTTGCATTCTTCATTGGACGCCTCCAGGCGACCGAAACATGACGGGAGCGATGAACGGACGAACGGCTTACTACTGGGACGCCTTGTGCCTTGAGCATGACACCGGGGCGCATGCGGAAAACATCCGACGCGCGGAACGGCTGGCGCCGGACAACATGCGCCGCCGCGTTTCGAAGCTGGATCACCGCCCGATCGTCGAGCACGATGCGGTTGAGTGGATCTGCCGGCTGCACGTGCGGGCCTACCATGACTGGGTGCGGCGACGCTGCGAGCAGGAGCCTTCTCGCGGGCTGCTGGACCACGGCGACACGGTGGTGAGCCGGCGCAGCTATGACGCGGCGATCGCCGCGGTGAATGCGGCGATGACGGCGGCGGATGCGGTGGTCGCGGGCGAGGCGGAGAGCGCGTTTTGCGCGATGCGGCCGCCTGGGCATCATGCGCTGCCGGATGAGGCGATGGGGTTCTGCTTGTTTGGAAATGTGGCGATTCTCGCGCGGTATTTGCAGGGGCATCATGGCGTGGGGCGCGTGGCGATCGTGGACTGGGACGTGCATCACGGCAATGGAACGCAGCATTTTTTTTACGAAGACGCGAGTGTCTTGTTTGTGTCGCTTCACCAGCATCCGTTGTGGCCTGGGAGCGGGCGGGCGAGCGAGCGCGGAGAAGGCGCGGGCGAGGGCTTCACGCTGAATGTGCCGATCGCGCCGTTTACGAGCGAGGCGGATTATTTGTCGATGTTTGAGTCTCGCGTTGTGCCGGCGGTGGAGGCGTTCGCTCCGGAATTTTTGATCATCTCGGCGGGGTTCGACGCGCATGAGCGCGATCCGCTGGCGAGTCTGCAATTGACGGAATCGGGATTTGCGGCGATGACGCGACGGCTGCGGGATATTGCGCGGGCGCAATTCGGTGGGCGAATCGTGAGTTGCCTGGAGGGGGGGTATGATCTGGACGCGCTGGAGGGTTCGGTCGCGGCGCATGTGGAGGCGCTGATGGCGAATGGGTGATTGGGATTGGAGGCGGTGAGACGAGTCGAGGACGACTCGTGGGGAGAGCGCCACTGCTTCCCGACGGGCGCGGCTCTGATCGCGCGGGTGATTTGACGCGCGCGGGGCGGTTCCGTAGGCTTGTCGCGCGTGTTTTGATTGTTAAGAGCGGTCCTCGAATGCGAGGGTTTACGTCACTTGGCTACCTCATCGGCTCCTCCGTCTTTGTCGTTTGAAGAGCGTCACCATTTCCTGCTTCGGAAGCTGCACTCGCTGTCAGGCGTCATTCCGATCGGCGTGTTTCTGATCGAACACCTGATCACGAACTCAATGGCGTTTTACGGCGCTGACAAGTTCAACAAGAGCGTTCAGTTCATCGCCGATCTGCCGTTTCTGATCTTTCTCGAAGTGTTCGGCATCTTCCTGCCGCTGGCGTTTCACGCGATTTACGGGATCAAGATCGCGATGAGCGGGCGGCCGAACGCGGCGCAATATCCTTATATGGCGAATCAGCGCTACACCCTGCAGCGCGTGACGGGGTACATCGCGTTCGTGTTTTTGATCGTTCATCTGGCGAAGTTTCGGTTTGCGCATTGGATCGGTCTGGCGGAACAGCACTTTCTGCACACGGGCGACTACTATCGTACGACGTATGAGGGGTTGATGAATTGGACGCCCTGGGGCGTTTCGATTCCCGCGTCGGTGGTCCTTGCGTTTTATGTGATCGGTCTGGGGGCGGCGTGCTTTCACTTTGCGAACGGGCTTTGGACGTTCTGCATCAGTTGGGGCATCACGATCGGCGAGAAGGCGCAGCAGCGCGTGGGTGTTGTCGCTGCGGCGATCGGGCTTGGGTTGTTTGGGCTGGGCATCTTGTCATTGTATGGGTTTGCGACGATGGACAAGGTTTCGCCGATGAAGGGCGACGTGAATCACCGCGCACATGTTGAGGCAACCGGACCCTCCGGGGAGTAAGCTGCGCCAATGCGTCCGATGGGCACATCTATTCTGATTACACATTGAGAGACTCTCAATTTATGGCAAAACAACGCGTTGCAATGATCGGCGGGGGGTTGGCGGGGCTGGCCGGGGCGATGAAGCTGGCTGAGCTGGGCATCGGGGTGGATGTCGTCAGCATGTCGCCGGTGAAGCGTTCGCACAGCGTGTGCGCCCAGGGCGGTATTAACAGCGTCAACGCGACGACCCGCGCCGAAGGCGACAGCGAATGGCTGCATCTGGACGACACCGTCTACGGCGGCGACTTTCTGAACCATCAGCCGCCAGTGAAGGAAATGGCCGACTGGGGACCGAAGGTGATCGATCTGCTGGACCGTCTTGGCGTCCCGTTTAATCGGACGCCGGAGGGGCATCTGGATCGGCGGCGTTTCGGCGGGACGCTCTACAAGCGGACCGCGTTCGCGGGGGCGACGACGGGGCAGCA
>CAZRFP010000141.1:0-11441 GCA_964599535.1 uncultured Planctomycetaceae bacterium | reverse complement strand
CCGCCCACGTAGTAGGTTCCTGATATCTCGTTGGACACGGCGGATTGTGCGCCCGTTCCAAACGATGTGATGGTCGGAGTCGCCTGAGCGACCGTTGCAATCAGGATTGCAGCAACGCAAGTCACCGCGCCAACGATGGTCTGCCTGGGTGTGTTCTGAGTCATGTTTCATCCTCGGTGTTGTGTGACGGCTTAGTCTCCACGACGAATTCGGGGGTGCCGACGCAACGCGCGCCGATCAATACGCTGGTGCTGAGTTAATCCCGTTAAGGGCCGATGACACCTGTCGAACGGGTCGTTCCGTTGAACTAAGGCGTTTCGATTGTTGCATCGTGATTCTCGCGTCAGATGCAGCGATCGCCTTCTCGATGTCGTCGCCACATTTCGCCCTTCCTTCGATCCTCATGACCCATAGCTTAGCGTCCGGGAAAATTACTTGCAAGTTTCTCTGGGGAAAAATTTGGAGAAATTTTCATGAATAGCTTGACATATGGGAAGACTCCATATAAACTGCCATAATAAATAGGTTTATGCGAATATCTTTACGCATTAAACTGCCCTTGGAGCGCCAATGACGACTGGTACCGCCACAAAAAAGCGCGACTTACACTTCGAGTCCCACGCCCATGCCGTTCTGTTGAGAATCCGCGCCGCACTTGCCGAGCTTTTAACCGCTGTTGCCGCCGATCCCCTGCGGCCGCAGGACGTTGCGCGGCGCTTCAATCTGAATAAGAACCTGACGTGGAAAATCTCAAAGATCATTCGCGAGACCGATCCCGCGCTGATCGTGCAATACATTCCCGGCAAGGCGGGCGTGACCATTTTGCTGGACTCCATGAAGAAAGCCGGCGCGCCGATCGCCGCGATTATCGCAGTGCGCGAGGCCGTCGAAGAGTTCGAAAAGATGCGCGAAATGCACGCCGGCGATCGCGAAACGCTGGAAGCGATGATCGGCGGACTGGCGGCCGGTCGCGACGCGCTGCAGCATCAGGAATCGCAGCGCCGGTTGTCATTTCGAGGAAACAGCGCCATCTGGGGCGTTCAGGCGCGTGTTCAGATTTGTGTCAACATCTTGTCACCGTCGAGCGATCCGGATTTCGTGGACCTGGCCTGGATCAGCGGTCTGGTCGATTTCCGCCGTCTGCGCCGCGATACGGTCTGGTCGATCGCCTCGACGCGCAAGGTCGACGACGACGGCAAGCCGCTGCCGCTCGGCAATCTCGAAAGCCTTGATCCGCGTTTCTCCGCGCACGACGCCATTCCGCTGCTGAAAGACTTCTGTTCCGATCCGCCACCCGAGCTGCAACTCAACGTCGGCGCCGACAAGCTCATGCGCTACGATCTGATCGAAGGGCCGCTCGGCAACACCGCCGCGACGACCTGCATCATCGGCATCATCGGCCGCGCGTTCGTTCGTCGTACCAGCGCCCCGGGAGACACCCTGGGCGAACATGTGGCCCGGCTTCATACGCCGGCCGAGCTGTTGATTCACGATCTGTTCGTCCATCGCGATCTTCAGTATGCAATGTCACCCGAAGTTCGACTCTACGGCCAACTGCCCAACGCACCGATCTATCCGCTTTGCGGCCGAGATCGAGGAGAGCTTCCAGTCTGGGAACCCGTGCAATCGCTCGGCACGGGCACCAGCGCAGCGCTCACGCCGGAGATGCCCAAATATCGCGCGATGCTCGACTTCGTTTTCCAACGCCTGAATTGGAACGATGCCGAGTTCTCCGGATTTCGATTCCGAATGCGCTATCCGCCGATTCCCACCGTGGCCGTGCTTCGATATTCTCTCCAATCGAAGGGCTGATTTCCGCCGCTCGCGATCCCGGCGCCGGGCCGCCGATCCTGCGTCGCACGTCTTTGGCGGCCGATACGCCCAAGCGGCATCGAAACGGCCGGCTGATCCTGAGATCAGGGGTCATTGCCGCGCGGAGTGACGCATCATGTCGGCTTGCGAATCCATCACGCTTGATGCAACGATTTCGGAACGTGATCGAATCTGGCTCGCTCGCGTCTATCAAAGCGGCGTGCCGCAACTCACGATCCGATCCATCGCCTGCGGAGCGCTGCTCGGAGGCATGCTGGCCGTCACCAACCTGTACGTCGGCGCGAAAACGGGGATCACGCTGGGCACATCGTCCATGGCGGTCGTGCTGAGCTTCGTGATCTTCCGATTGCTGAATCGCATCGGCATCGGCCGCGAGATGGGGATACTTGAAAACAACATGGTGCAGGCCATCGCCTGTTCGGGCGGCTACATGAGCAGCCCTATGACGGCAAGCCTCGGCGCCTACATCGTGATCTCAGGCGCGGTGCCGGCCTGGTGGCAGTTGACGATCTGGTTGATCGGAATCGCCGCGCTGGGGGTCGTCTTTGCCATTCCCCTGAAGCGATGGTTCATCAACGATCGACAAATGCCCTTTCCCGAAGGCCAAGCCTGCGGCACCGTGCTGATAGCGCTGCACAATGCCGACGGCCTTGTGCCCACGGCATCGCATGGTGCGCCTTCAACCGCGTCCGAATCTTGCGAAGCGGCGGAGCGCGTGGTGGACCGCCGTGGCGCAAGAGCTTTGTTCGTCGCGCTGGCCGTGGCGGGCGTCGTTCGCTTGCTTCAATCGGGAGCATTGTTGACGCGCGTCAAGCTGAGCTTCCTCGCCATACCCGAAGCGCTTGATGCATGGTACTACCGTTTGGCGGCAAAACATGCGTGGCCGATGCCAAACCTCGGCGGCATCGCGCTGCCGCAACTGACGATCCGTCCGACGCTTGACATCGCCATGCTGGGCCTGGGCGGCCTGATCGGCATTCGGACGTGCGCTTCGCTGTTGATCGGAGCAACGATCAATTACGCACTGCTCGCGCCCTGGCTCGTCGGACGCGGTGACATCGCATCGCGGATTGAATCGTCCGGCGTGATCGACGTCGGCTTTCGCGCCATCACGACATGGTCCCTTTGGTGCGGGGTTGCAATGATCACGGCTGCTTCGCTGGTCTCGTTTATCGGTGGCGCGCGCGGCGCGCTTCTGTCGCCGCTGAAGGCGCTTCGTCGGTCCGAGCCGACGGACGGCGATCCACTGGCCGATATCGAGCTTCCGCGAAAACTATTCCCCTATGGCATGGCTCTGATCGGCGGAGCGGTCGCGTTCACGACCTGGCACATCTTCGGCGTGCCGCTCTGGCTGGCGATGCTGTCCGTGATCATGGCTTTCGTGCTGGCGGTGATTGCGGTCAATGCCACGGCTCAGACATCGCTCACGCCGCATGGCGCGCTGGGTAAGCTCACACAACTCGTGTGCGGCGGCGTAGCCCCCGGCAACATCACGGCCAATGTCGCGGCCGCGGGTCTCGGCGCGGAGGCGGCGCTGCAGACTTCGACCTTCATTCAGAATCTCAGACCCGGCTACATGGTCGGCGCCAAACCGCGCCTTCAGGCGGTCGGCCATCTCGTCGGCGCGGCGGCCGGCACGCTGTGCGCCATCGCCGTCTATCATCAGATTTTTCTTCAGCCATCCGCATCCGGAGATATCGAACTCTCGCGCGATGAATTCCCTTTTCCCGCTGTGGTGACATGGAAAGCCGTTGCCGAGATACTCACGTCCGGCGTCAGCGGTCTGCCTTCCTCCGCGTTGTACGCGGCACTGGTCGGTATCGCACTTGCGACCACAGTCGAACTGGCCCGTAGGCGCGTTCCGGCGGTGGGCCTGCTGTCACCGATCGGCCTGGGACTGGCGTTCCTGATTCCATTTGATATCAGCCTGGCGATGTTCGCCGGGGCATTCCTCTTCTGGTGCTTCGAACGACGTTCGCGCGGCATGGCACGTCAGGTCGCTTCACTCCGAGAGTCGATCTGCGCAGGCGTCGTGGCCGGCGCGGCCGTTGCCGGCATCGCCGCGACGGTGATCGAGACGATGATGTGAAGGCTACGGATTCGTGTCACCATCGCGCGCCCAGCATATGCAACGTCGCCTAAGTTCAGTCCCCATTTCGGGCACCGTTTGCATCATCGCAAGGTGTCGCGTTCACTTCAGGGATCTCGCTAGCGGAGCGCAAGGGAACAAGCAGACGGCCGATGCGGCACATGCGACAAAGAAACAATGCGGCTCAACCTAACCAACGGCTGGTGCCGATCGCGCGGCGACGAATTGCGAAAAGAACCGTTCAAACAGGTAACGCGAATCATGCGGGCCTGGTGCGGATTCGGGATGATATTGCACGGCAAACAGGCCGTGAACCGCGTGCTCAAAACCCTCCAGGCTTCGATCATACAGATTCACATGCGTCGAACGGCCGCCGACGCGCGCCAGGCTTGTCTCGTCGACCGCAAAGCCGTGGTTCTGGCTCGTGATCTCGACACGGCCGGTGTCTACATTCATCACCGGATGATTCGCCCCATGATGCCCGAACCGCAGCTTGTACGTCGTCGCGCCCAGCGCCAACGCCAGGAGCTGATGACCAAGGCAGATGCCGAAAATCGGAACACGGCCGATCAGCGATTTCAGCGTCGCAATCACGCCGGTAGCAGCGGCCGGATCGCCGGGACCATTGCCGACGAGAATGCCGTGCGGCCGCCGCTCGAGCATCGCCTCGGCCGGCATGGCCGGTGGCACGACGATGACATCCGCGCCGAAATCGGCAAGCAACCGCAGAATGTTATGCTTAATGCCGCAGTCGATGGCGACGATGCGCGTAGCGGGCATCGAGGAAGACTCCATCGCCTGCGTTTCGTGGCAGGTGTTGCCATCGCCGATGCCGCGCCAGTCTGCCGATGTCGACTCGCGCCAGACGCGCTCAACCTTCGGAGCCGTGTCGGCCACGAGGTCGCGGCCAACCATGCCTTGTGACGCGCGGGCCTGTGCGACCAGCACCGCCGGATCGCGCTCTTCTGTTGAAATGATGCCTCGCATCGCGCCTTCGACGCGCAATCTCCGCGTGAGCGCGCGCGTGTCGACATGGCTGATGCCAACGACGCCCGCTTCACGCAATAGGCCCGACAAATCGCCGGTCGCGCGTTGATTGCTGACGCGCCGCGAAGGCTCCTTCACAACAAATCCGGAAAGCCACAGCCGGGCCGATTCGACATCTTCCACGTTTACGCCGTAGTTGCCGATGAGCGGCGCGGTCATGGCGACGATCTGACCGCGATAAGAAGGATCGGTGAGTATTTCCTGATAGCCCGATAGCGCGGTGTTAAAAACAATCTCGCCAACGGCGGTACCCGTCGCGCCGTAAGACTGCCCTTCGAATACGGTTCCATCTTCTAGTGCGAGCGCGCAGAATTGTCGGGGGGATCGGGCCATGGTGTGGTGCAATGTATCGCAGCGCGCCGGCTTGGGCCAATGGCGAAAGCGCCGCGCTGATCAAATATACCAGCGTCAATTCACAGGACGAGATTCGTAAAAAATCGCATCAACTTGGAGATTCGCCATCCGCTAGTCGAAGCTTAAACACGCCGGGCAGTCCGGCTCGCAGCCATTCCTCCAGCGTAGTCGATTTCATCTCGCGCAGCTCGCCGGCATCGAGAAATACACCGCCGCAGCCGCCACAGTGTTCGAAGTAGATCGGCGGCGTGCGCTCCACCATCAGCAACAGCATACGCCGGCCGCAGCGCGGACAGCCAATTGAACCGGTCGCTTCGCGCACCTCCGCCGCGCCCGGTCGAGACGGCGGCGCATCAATGACTTCCGCGCCGGCCAGCGCACGCAAGCGCATGTCCTCCAGCGCATCGAGCCAGATGCCGCCGCAGCCGGCGCACCGGTCCACCGTCACGTCCGCGTACTTGAGTGCCGTCATTGCGACAGCGCACTTGGGACAGTTCATGACACTAGCCTCCGCCGTCTAAGCACCGGCCGCTCATGCACCGACGCATCAACTGATGTGGCTCATCATTTCCCGCGTCACGGGTTCGATGGCCCGCGCGCTGAAGTCGAATCGCACACCAGCCGCCTCGAACAACGCCGGCAACGGCCGCGCGCCGCCGAGAGCCAGACCGGTGCGATAGCGCGCGACGGCATCCTGATAGTCCTTGCGGCTGTTGAGCCAGACGCCGAGCGCGCCCAACTGTGCGATGCCGTATTCGACATAGTAAAATGGCACGGTGAACGGGTGTTGCTTTCGATGCCAGTCGAAGTCGCGAACGGCCTCGTAGCCCGCATAGTCAACCCAGCCGCCGAATCGCTCGCTCAGGGCCTTCCATGCGGCACGCCGCTCGTCGCGCGTGTGCGCCGGATGGGTGTACGCCCAGTCCTGAATGCGATCGATCGTCGCCATATAGGGAAAGAAGCGAATAATCCCGTCGAGATGGTCGCCCTTGGCCCGGCGATGATCGGCCTCGCTGTAAAACGCGTCGAGCCAGGGCAACGCCAGCAATTCCATCGCCATCGACGCCACCTCGGCGAATTCGATCGGCGCCTCGCGCAGCTCCACGAGCGGCTCGTTCCTCGCGGCAAACGAATGGAACGCATGGCCGCCCTCGTGCAGCAGCGTCTCCACGTCGCGTTGCGTGCCGACGGCGTTCATGAAGATGAACGGCAGCCGCCGACCCTGAAACGTGTTCATATAGCCGCCGGGCGCCTTGCCCTTGCGGCTCTCAAGATCGAGCAGCTTGCCGCGCTGCATCTGGCGAAACTGATCGCCAAACAGCGGATCGACGCGATCAAAAATGCTCTCGCATCCCTCGATCAGCCGCGCCGCGCCTTCAAACGGCGCCAGCGGATCGCGGCCCTCAGGATCGACCTGCATGTCCCACGGTCGCAGCCGATCCACGCCCAACTGCCGCTTGCGCGTCTCCGCGAGGTGCCGCGCCGCCGGCACGACGATTTCGGCGATCGACTCGGCAAACGCCGCGCAGTCAGCCGGGCCGTAGTCGAATCGGCCCATGTCCTTGAACATGAAATCGCGATAGCTTGCGAAGCCCGCGTTCGCGCCGATGCGATGCCGCACGCGGACCATTTCATCGAAGAGCCGCTCGATTTCCTCCCGCGCTTCGCCCCATTTGGCGGCGATCTTCTCCCATGCGTCCTGCCGGGCCGAGCGGTTGGTCAACTCCAAATAACGGTTCATCTGCTGCATCGTTCGCTCTTCGCCGTCGTGCAGGATCGTCATGCCGCCGACGAGTTTCTGGTATTGCTGGCGAAGCTTGTCGTCTTCGGTGTGCAGCGGAATATTCTCATCGCGAAAGATGGCGACGCGCGTCTCGATTTGCCGCCAGAGTATGGAATAGCGATCGGCCGGCAGGCTTGAACGATGCTCACAGGCGAGCAGCTTCTCGTCGAGTTTGTGCTCCCACGCCCGCGAGAGCGGCTCGATCGTTTCGATGAAGTCGAGATAGCGCTTCTCGACGGCCGCGTCATCAGTGCGGCACGTCATGTCGACATAGCGCGACGAACCTTCCTCATTGAGCCATCCATCCAGTTCCGACCGATCGAAAAGCCACTGCTCCAGCGCCGAAGGCGAGTCGACCGACCGCGACTGCAACTCGCGATAAACGCCCTCCACGACGCCCGCATCGCCCAGGTCGACATTCGGCGAGAGGTAGCTTCGAACAAACGGTTCTGAGGATTGCACGATGTGTTCTCCTGATGACGTGGCGCAGACCATGCCGCCGCGCGCCAACCATCACGCGCTGCGATCGGGTGTACGAATTCTATCATGCGAGGGGCGTCGCGCGCAGCCGCGTCGCCGGAGCGGTCAGGCCAGCCGATCGGCGGCCGCCTTCAAACCCGCCCAGTGCTTTTCGTAATGGTCGAGGTGGATATCAATCCATGTACGCAGCGGAGTCTCACCGACGAGTTGCCTGGGATCCAGCCGTGCCACGGCCTGGAGCAGCCGCTCCTCAGCCGCGCGAAGCTGCGGAAGGAGCATAACAAACGACATGCGCCGATACTTCCGATAGACCTCGTCGTTGACGCGATCCAGATCATACGGCGGCAGCAGTCGGCCGATGGTCTCGGCGTTGGCCGTGTCGTCATCCGTCGGCGTAAACCCGGCCGAGGCCTTCGCGATGTCGGGCAGGCGCTCGACGGCCTCGGTTGTCCAGAAAAGATAGTGCCCCACAAGATCGCGTACGTTCCATTTTGGACCGACCGTTTCCCGCTCCGCGGCCTCATCGTTGAACCGATCCAGCACGGCGCGCATGCGCGTGATGCGATCACGAAAGCGCTGCAGGATGGCATCGATCAAATTCATGGCCCGCCCTGGTTGGCAACTGCGGCGCGCGATGTGCGGCCGGTGAATCGCGCTGGGCGAATCCGGCCGCACATCACATGCTCATCACCACGCCGCACATCTTTCGACGCACGGGGCAGCGCGTTACTTACTCGAAGTCCGCCCCGCGAGCGGCAGCGTTGTCGACCACGCCGCTCGTCCGCTTGACCGCGTAGAACTCGACGCGGCGATTCTGCGACTTACCGGCGGCCGAGGCATTGCTGGTGCGCGGGCGATACTGGCTGCAGTTGGCCTGCACCAGGTTTTCGTTGGCGATGCCCAGATCGCGCATCGTTCGGATAACGGTCAGCGAGCGGGCGGCGCCCAGTTCCCAGTTGTCTTTCCACTTGCTCTTGCGGATCGGATCGTCGTCGGTGTGTCCGAAGACGTAGATGTCGCGATCAGCGTATCGCGTTCGAATGTCCGACGCGAGTTTCTGAAGCGTCGTCTTGCCCTGTGCCGTCAACTCGGCACGACCCGAGGCGAAGAGCACGTTGCCGGGAATCGAAATCATGTCGAACGACGGCATGGTGATCCAGCCGTCCGGCCCCTTGGCCGTCCTGTCGCCGGCGCGAAGGCGGGCCAATTCGCGATTCAGTTCGTCGATGGTGCCGCGGGCCTCATTCTCGCGGACGATGGCGTCGTTGAACTGGCGTTCGCGCTCGCCCAATTCGCCGCGAAGCTGCTGATTTTCAGCGGTAAGGTCTTGAATCTTCTGATCTTTCGCGTCCGGTCCGCAGCCGACAGCGGCAATCGAGAGCACCAGCGCGAGAAGTGGGGACGAGGTGATGACCCTGCGTGTCATCCGTGCCATGGCTTAATCCTCCTAAGGTTGAAACACACGCCGAAATGGCGCATGCGCCGTACACAGTTCCATATTAACTTGTCTCAAATACCACGCGCAGAAATATCAGAAACGCCTGCAAACGTCAACGGTTTCGGCAGAAATTGCGCATGAATCGCACCCTTCTCGCCTGTTGATACGCTCGCGATCTGTGATTTGTTTGAGGGGCTTGGCTCAATACCGTCGCCGTCCGAAACGCTTGCGTCGTCTCCAAACTCCCCCTCAGTATTGGATGTGCTCAAAGCGCTTCCGCCGGCCCATTTTGGAATCCGATTCCAGCGGGAAAACGCCCTTCCTTGCCGTAGCGGCGTCACGCAGGCCCGATTGACAGGTTTCGGGATGTCCCTATAATCGCCATTTTTGGGAACCTGCGCGGCGACGGCGACTGTAAGTCCATGGGACGTGTTAGCTTAAAGGACGTCTCCAAGGTCTATCCCGGCGATGTCCGAGCGGTCGACCGTGTTAGCTTCGAGATTGCTGACCGCGAATTCGTGGTTCTCGTCGGGCCATCGGGTTGTGGAAAGAGCACAACCCTTCGGATGGTGGCCGGACTGGAGGACATCACCTCCGGCTCGATCCTGATTGGCGAGCGCGTGGTGAACGATGTCGCCCCGAAAGACCGCGACATCGCCATGGTGTTTCAGAACTACGCCTTGTACCCGCACATGACGGTGTACAAGAACATGGCCTTCGGGCTTCAGCTCCGCCGGCGCGAGCTGAAACTGACCAAGGCCGACATTGACAATAAAGTGCGCGAAACCGCGGCCATGCTGGGCATCACCGATCTTCTGGATCGCAAGCCCCGTGCCCTGTCGGGCGGCCAGCGGCAGCGTGTGGCGGTGGGTCGAGCCATCGTGCGTCGTCCGCAGGTCTTCCTGTTTGACGAACCGCTGTCGAATCTCGATGCAAAGCTGCGCGTTGAGATGCGCTCCGAAATCAAGCGCCTCCAGCGCAGGCTTGCGACGACGACGATTTACGTCACGCACGACCAGGAAGAGGCCATGACGCTCGGCGATCGGGTCGTCGTCATGAAGGACGGCGTGATTCATCAGATCGCCCCGCCGCTGGAGATTTACGAGCGGCCGGCGAACCGTTTCGTCGCGGGATTCATCGGGATGCCCCCGATGAACTTCATCGACGGGCGATTGGTTCGCCGCGACGGCGGACTTTCGGTGCAAGTCGGCGGTGATCGGCTGCCGCTGGCGAAGTCGCAGGAATCGGCGGTTTCGGCATGGGTCGACCACGAGGTTGTGCTGGGTGTTCGGCCGGATGCGCTGTCCGTGACCGGCGGCCCGGCGACGAACGGATCGATCGGTCGGCTCGGCGTGCGAATCGCGCTGGTCGAACCGCTGGGCGATCGCAAGGATGTTTATATGATGACTTCCGGCAATGTGTCACTGGTCGCGCGGGTCGAATCGCGTGCCGACGTTGCCGAGGGTCGCGAAATGAGCGTGAACATCGACATGAACCGCGTTCATGTCTTTGAGCAAGGGGAAACAGGCTTGAACGTGACCGCGACACCGACGATTGGGAGCGCCGTCCAGTGACGGCTCGGCGCGCTTCATCGCGTGTGTCCGCGCATCGTTCGCGGCGTGCCTGGTGCGGGAGTCAACGTATGCGTTGACGCGACAAGCACAAAAGGCGACGCAAGCGGGTATCGGTGCCCGCGGTAGAAGTACGCCGATCAAGAGTGGGCTGCCGTTTTCGCCCGCTTTTTTGTTTGGCGGGATCGGCGAATGCCGGTTTCGCGAGTTTGATCAATGTAGGCGGGCGTGGACGCCGGTTTTCCACGTGACGTGACAATTGAATATTGAGGGATGCAAAAGATGAGCACTGACCTATTGCGGCTGGTGGATTCGCTGGCCCGCGATAAAAACATCGATAAAGATCTCGTGCTGGGCGACCTTGAAGCGGCCATGGAGACAGCCGTCAAGAAAAAATACGCCAGCGTGGATTACGTGCGTGTTTCGATTGATCGCCTGAACGGCGATATTTCGGCGACGGCCGACGACAAGCCGATCAGCATGGCCGAACTGGGGCGCATCGCCGCGCAAACGGCAAAACAGGTGATCATTCAGCGCATTCGCGAAGCGGAGCGCGTGAGCATCTTCGACGAATACGTCGAGCGCAAAGGCCAGATCATCACCGGCACGGTGGCCCGCTTTGAAGGCGGGGCGCTGGTCGTCAGTCTGGGGCGGGCTGAGGGCTTCCTGCCGCGAAGCGAACAGATACCCGGCGAGACGCATCAGCCCGGCGAGCGCGTGAGGGCGCTGATTCTGGATGTTCGCGAAGTGCCGCATCAAGTGAAGATCATCCTCAGCCGCAGCCATCCGGATTTCATCCGTCGACTGTTCGAACTGGAGGTGCCCGAAGTCGCCGAGCGCATCATC
>CAZRFP010000140.1:0-11512 GCA_964599535.1 uncultured Planctomycetaceae bacterium | reverse complement strand
CAGAATTCGGGTTCAATACAACTCTGCGTCGAAGCGTGCAGTCCAATAATCTGTGCGTTTCCTGCTGCCTGACATACGAACCAACACAGGTGTAACGCGAGTCGCTGCCGCAATAGCAAACGAGCCGCAAGTCCGTGAGCGAACGACCTTATTTCACGCCGCAGCATCCCACTCCGAACCTTCGGCCCAATCGGTTGCCGCTGCTATTCGGCATCTTTGCCGGACTGGCCGCCGGCTGGATTCTCACGACGCAGGTCAATCGCCGCGTGAACGCCCCCAACGCCGAGCCGCGCAGCGTCACGCCGCGCGCCGATCTGACGCAATCCGAGAAAACCACCATCGAGATATTTGAGTCCGCCGCGCCGTCGGTTGCCTACATCACGACCCTTGCCGACGTGCGCGAACGGTTCGGATTCAGTGTTTACGAAATTCCGCAGGGTACGGGATCAGGCTTCGTCTGGGACGAGAACGGACACATCGTCACGAACTTCCATGTCGTGCGAAATGCCGATCGTGTCCGCGTGACGCTGGCCGATCATACGACCTGGAAGGCGGCGTTCGTCGGTGCCGCGCCGGACAAGGACCTAGCCGTGCTGAGAATCGACGCGCCCGCGTCGAAGCTCAGACCGATCGCGCTGGGAACGTCACATGATCTGCGCGTCGGGCAGAGCGTCTTCGCCATCGGCAATCCGTTCGGGCTTGACCAGACGCTTACGACCGGCGTGGTCAGCGCGCTGGGACGTACAATCAGCTCGCTCACGCAACGCACCATCGAGGGCGTGATCCAGACCGACGCGGCAATAAATCCAGGCAACAGCGGAGGCCCGCTGCTCGACAGCGCAGGCCGTCTCATCGGCGTGAATACGCAGATTGTGACCAAGAGCGGCGGAAGCGCCGGCATCGGCTTTGCCGTACCCGTCGACACGGTAAATGAAGTCGTGCCCCAGTTGATCGCTCACGGCCGCATCATCCGGCCGCAACTTGGCATCCTGATCGTCGCGGATGACATCGCTCGGCGGCACGGGATCGAAGGCGTGCTGATACAGTCGGTTCAGCCTCAGGGCGGAGCGGATGCAGCGGGGCTTCGCGGCATCACGCGCGAGCCGAACGGCGACATCGTCCTCGGCGACATCATCGTTCAATTGAATGATAAGCAGGTGCGCAATGCCGACGCTTTGCTCGGCGAACTGGAGAAGTACAAGCCCGGCGACGTTGTCACGATTCACTTCCTGCGTGGAGGAGAACGCATGAGCACTCCGGTCACGCTGCAGCTTCCCGAGTACGGAGGCTGAAACGAGCAGTTGTCGACGCCGCAGGATCGCAGGGTCCGAAAACTGGTTCCCAGGTCATTGGACACGACACGTCGCCGAAATTCTATCTTTGCGAATACGGCTGTGACGTGTTCCTGTCGACATGAAAAACTGTTAATATCCTCGGTTTGCACAAAAATTGTCCGATTTATCCGATGAACATCGCTCGGACCGGAAGGTGGAGGAAACCTATCGTGAGAATGATCTGGGGGACGTTGCTCGTCATCATTTGCCTGACGAGCGCTGTCCGCGCACAGGAACGACCCCGCGCATTCATCGGCGCGCGGCTCATCCCCATTACGCAGCCGGAAATCCCCGACGGAACGATGATCGTCCATCGCGGCAAGATCGTTGCGATCGGACCGAGGGATTCCATCACGATTCCCGAAGATGCCGAGCAAAGCGACGCCTCTGAGAAAGTCATCATGCCCGGGCTGATTTGCACGCACAGCCACGTCGGCGGCGGCTGGGGCGGCGATCGAAGCTCGCCCATTCATCCCGACTGCCGCATTCTCGATTCCATCAACGTTCGCGACTCCGGGCTGATGAAGGCCCGTGCTGGCGGGCTGACCACGCTCAACGTCATGCCCGGCTCCGGGCATCTGCTCAGCGGACAGACGATCTACATCAAGCTGAAGACCGGCCATTCGATAGAAGACCTCGCCATCCGTGACGATGCCGGCGACATTCTCGGCGGCATGAAGATGGCCAACGGCACGAACTCGCGCGGTGATTCGCCCTTCCCCGGAACTCGTGCCAAAGCGGCGGCACTTGTCCGGTCGCAGTTCATCAAGGCACAGGAATATCGCGAAAAACTGCTCAAAGCCGGGGATGATCCGGAAAAGCGCCCCGATCGCGACCTCACCCTCGAAGGGCTCATCGAAGTGCTCGACGGACGCCGCGTCGTCCACTTTCACACGCATCGCCACGACGACATCATCACGGCCATTCGCCTTGCGAAGGAGTTCGGCTTCAAACTCGTGCTTCACCATCTGAGCGAAGGCGGCATCGTTGCCGAGGAGATTGCCGCTTCGGGCGCGGGTTGTTCCATCATCCTGGTCGACAGCCCCGGCGGAAAGCTCGAAGCAAAGAACCTGCTGTTCGACACCGGCGCCGCTCTTGAGAAGGCCGGCGCCGTGGTGGCTTTCCACACCGATGATCCGATCACCGATTCGCGCTTGTTTCTGCGAATGGCTGCCTTCGGCGTCCGCGGCGGCATGTCCCGGCAGAAGGCGCTCGAGGGCCTGACGATCGCTCCGGCGAGAATGCTTGAGCTGGATCATCGCATCGGCTCGCTCGAAGTCGGCAAAGACGCAGATTTCATCGTCCTGACCGGTGGTCCGCTCAGCGTTTATACCAAGGTGCTGCTGACGTATGTCGAAGGCAAGAAAGTCTTCGATCGAAGCAACCCGAAGGATCGGCTCTACGCTGTCGGCGGATATGGCGCCGGCGTCGATCATGTCATGATCATGTGCTGCTACGAAGACGCGCATGAGCACGCCCACGGCACTGAGCAGGAGGCCGGACAATGAGATTGTTCAAGACGCCTATCACGGCCTGGTGCGCACTGGCCTGTGCGGCGATGGCCGCGAACGGCGCGGCGCGCGGCGACGTGCTGGCCGTGCGCGGACAGACGATCTATACGATGGCCGGCGAGCCGATCAAGAACGGCGTTGTGCTCGTTCGCAACGGCAAGATCGAAAAAGTCGGGCCGGCGGCCGAGATCGACCTGCCCGAGGGATGCCGCGTGCTGGCTGCCGACATTGTCACGCCCGGTCTCATCGACGCACACACCGTCGTCGGTCTGACCGGCTATCTCAATCAACGCCAGGACCAGGAGCAGGTCGACCGCTCCGAGGCGATCCAGCCCGAACTGCGAGCCATCGACGCCTACGATCCGCGCGAGCCGCTGGTCGAGTGGCTGCGAAGTTTCGGCATCACGACCATTCACACCGGCCACGCGCCCGGCGAAGTCATCACCGGCCAGACCATGATCGTCAAAACCACCGGCAAGACGATCGATGATGCCGTCATCGTGCCGACGGCCATGATTGCGACGACCCTGGGCGACTGGGCCGTCCGCGGCGGCGGAAAAGCGCCGGGCACGAAATCAAAAGCCGTCGCGATGCTTCGAGCGCAGCTCATCAAGGCGCAGGCCTATCGAAAAAAGCAGGAGGCCGCAAAGCAACAGTCCGAATCGAACGACGGCCAATCCGCCGAACCTCAAGACGCCCCCCCTTCTGATGAAGCGCCCGATCAACCGCCGTCAGACGACGAATCAGGTTCGGAATCACCCGCGAGCCAGCCAGACGATAAAGCAAACGGCGAGCCGAGCCGTTCAAACGACCAGCCCAAAAAGAAAGATCCGCCCGACCGCGATTTGCGAATGGAAGCACTTGTCCGCGTGCTGAATCGGGAGATTCCGCTGCTGGTCACCGTGCATCGCGCTAGCGACATCAGCACGGCACTGCGCCTGGCAAAGGAGTTCGACATTCGCATGGTGCTCGACGGCGCCTCCGAGGCTTACCTCGTGCGTGAAGAGATTCGCACGGCCGGCGTGCCGGTCATCCTGCACCCCACGATGATGCGCAGCGGAAAGGGATCGACGGAGAACGCAGGCATGGAAACCGCATCGATCCTGCGCAAAGCCGGCATTCCGCTTGCACTGCAGAGCGGCTTTGAGAGCTACGTGCCCAAGACACGCGTTGTGCTGTTCGAGGCCGGCGTCGCGGCGTCCAACGGCCTGCTGTTCGAAGACGCACTCGCGAGCATCACGATCGACGCGGCGAAGATTCTCGGCATCGACGCGCGTGTTGGTTCGATTGAGCCGGGCAAGGATGCCGATTTCGCGCTATACGACGGCGATCCGTTCGAGTATACGACCCACTGCATCGGCGTCGTGATCGACGGTGAAGTCGTCAGCCAGGAAAGGCGATAGCGCGGTTTCCGAACGCCGAAGCTCCCGGCCCGCTTGGCGCGGTTTCGTTGGATTTGAACGATCGACTCACTCCGACCGCCCCGCCAAAGTTGATTCCACCAGGCTACTTCAAACGTCGCCGACGGCTTGTCGCCAGCAAAAAGAACAAGGCCGCCGCCAGCGCGCCTTGCGCTCCCGCTCCGCAGATACCGGCGCCGCAGTTTCGCAGGCAGTCCTCAATCGACGGCAATTCACCGACCGGACTGCCCGAAGTACCGTCGTCACCGATGTTGTTGTTGTCGTTCGAGTTGTTGTGACCGGTGTTGCCGTTCTGATTGTCGTTCAGATTCGAGTTTGAGTTGGTGTTGCCATTCGAATTGTCGTTGGCGTTCGCGTTCGAATTTGTATTCGAATCGCCGCCATCCTCATTCGAATTGGCGTTGTCGGCGGTACTTCCGTTATCGTTTGAATCGGTATTGTCGTTCGCGTTGTCGTCGCTGTTGTCGTTCTCGTTCGTATTGGAATTGTCGTTGCTGTCGTCGTTGGTATTTTCGTTTTCATTGCCATTTTCGTTGCCGCCGCCGCAATCATCCTCTGCGACGCCGCAGCCGCATTCCCCGGGCGAAGACTTCTGAGGATCATCCGGGCATCCGTCACAGTCATCCGGAACGCCGTCGCCGTCGGTATCGATCGAGTCGTCACCGCCGGGGCAGATGTCTTCCGCGTCCGGCGTGCCGTCTCCGTCCGAATCAACCAGAATCTCAAACGATGCCGTAGCCGACACCGCCGCGATGCCTCGGCGTGAGTGCCATTCGCTGGTCACGGTTGTGTCCGCATTCACCGCTAACAGCCGAGTCAGTGAATAATGACCGCCCGGCGGCAATTCCAGAACTGCGTCCGCCAGCATCTCGCCATGAGCCGAACTGCCTGCGTCGTGCCGATCAAACATCATGCCGCCGGCATTCTCAACGCCGTAACACACGCGAACGATTGCGCCTGGTTCGACGATCAGCCGATCCGACGCCGAAGCGCACACATCCGCCCCCGAGTTCACTTCGCCGGAAATCGTCGTGCGGATGCCGACCGGCCCCAGATTGGCGATCAGGCACCATTCGACCAACACGCCCGAATCGCCCGTTCTGGCATCCAGGACCGACAGCAGCCAATGCCCGCCGAGCTGCTCGCCACTAAACACGGAAAGCGGCTGCGCCGGAGAAAACGCCGGCGGCGAAATCGGAAACGGCGCATCCGGACTATCGCCGCATTGATCTGCCAGCGGACCGCCCGCGCCGTCGTCATCAAGCACGACGTTCAAATCATCGCTTCCGCAGCCGTTCGGCAGACCCAATAAACCTGGACGATCGACCAGCAGCGCGCTCGTTCCCGTCTCAAGGTGAATCAACGTAATGACCAGATCGCCCACCCAGCCGTGCGTCACGCGAAGGCGAATGTCCAGATCATGAATCTCACCGGTCGGAGGCACGATAAGTAAGTCGATCAACGGATCGGAAGCTTCATCGGGAATGGCCTCGTTCGATGTTGAACAGGACTCAACAATGAGGTCTGGCAGTTCGCCGGCCGCGAGGACGCCCGTCCATCCGGATAGTGCCAACAGCACGATCGCCGTGAGTGAGACGAAACGGGCGAAGAATGATCGGATACCCAATCCCATGTTATTTTCCAAGCTATCAGAAGCACCTTGCGGCGGCAGGTGCCTTCGGAGTGAAACTGAAGCGATATACACACGAACCGCGGCGTGCCCCCTGGCGTCCCATCCGCGATGAATCAACGATTATAGACGCTCACGCCTGACAATCCCAGAGCGGATGAATCAGTCGCACATTCGGCATTTTTCGCAGAATCGGGACCCGTATCGGTATGCCAGAAAATGCCTCGGAATGTTGCATCCACGCGACAGGTCGAAATCACGGTAAACGCTTGCTAGGGCGAGACAGACCACTTTGCGGGTCGTAGAGCATCGGCGTCCCGCCGATGCGCACGGACCGAATCACAACCATCCGAAGATTCGGGTGTCTCCGCCCACTAAGTTTGGGCAGTTTGTCCCGTGTCGCTCTTCTGCGAACGGCTCGCGAGGAAGATGCCCGCCAGGATGAGTCCCCCGCCGATGGCCTGTCCTTCGCTGATCGACTCTTCCAGCAGCGTGGCCGCCAGGATCGTCGCGCCGATCGGCTCGCCGAGAATACAAACGGCAATCATCGTCGCCGTCATGTAACGCAGCGCCCAGTTGAAAATGCTGTGGCCGATCAACTGCGGCACGGCCGCCAGTAGCAAAAAATAGAGATACGTTGTCGGCCTGAGTCCCAGTACCGGCTGCCCGGTCGCAACGACACCGATGCACAACAACACCGCCGCGATGCCATAGACCGGCAGAATGTAGTGCATCATGTCCACATGACGCCGAACGCTCCGTCCAACAAGAAAATAACTTGATGCCGCAATCGCGCCGCAGATCGACATGATGTTGCCATAGAGCGAACCTTGATCGCGATCGGCGTCCGTCATGGCAATGACGCCGCCGCCGATGAGCGCAAACAGTATGCCGATCAGCAGACCGCGCGTGATCGGCTCGCGAAAGAGAAAGTAGGACGCGATGCCCGCGAAAATCGGGTTGGTCGTCACGAGCACGACCGAGCTGATCACGCTCGTGTGCCGCAGCGATGTGATCCAGAAGAAGAAGTGCGCCGCGAGGAAGATTCCCGCCAGCACGATGCGCGGCCAGTGCTGAATGGCCGATGCACTCGTGACGCCCCCGCCCCGCAGGGCGACCATCGGCAGAAGCAGCACGGCGGAGATCGTCAGCCGCGCGGCGGCAATGACGATCGGAGCGGCATCGTCCGAAAGCCTGATGAATATGGCCGCCGTGGCAATGGCCAGCACGCCGACACCGAGCAGCAGCGGAAGATAAGCCGGTCGCGACATGGCGGGAAATATATCGACGCCCCGGTCCCGCCGCGAGCAAGGTGAACACATGTTCACAATCAGAGCCGCAACCGTCAGGAAGCGGTGGCAGTTGATGCGCGAATCGGTCTTGGTATGAGGGATGGCTTCACGTTGCAATAATTACGCGCTGCTGTTTCGAAGGAACATGCGATTGCCCTTCCGCCGCGAGCATGGTAAACACATGTTCGCATCAGGCTGAAGGCCAAGAGAACCCGCGCACAACTGATGTGAAACTTGGCACTACTGTTGTGTAGCTTTGCAAGACTCGCACAGCTATGGCCGTGCTTCGGCCTTACTTCTTCTGAAGCTGACGAATCACTTCGTTGATCTGACTGAGTTGCTGGGGGTTGACCCCCTTCAGTAATTTTGCGGCATCATCGGAAGAACCGCTGTTGTGTCCGGTGCCGGCCTGTTCAAGCTGCACAATCGCCGAGTGCACGGCCGGCACATCCGCCAACACGTTGTGGTCTCGCACGATCGTTTGCAACGGACTCTTGTCGATCTCCGAAACAAGCCGCAGCATGGTCGATGCCACCATGTGTCGTTTCGACCCCTCCACCGTGCTGGAATGATCGCGCAGCGATCGCATTTGAGGCTCCACAAGCACGGACATCCAGCAAAGCACGAGCGTCAACGCCGCCCCTTCCGCCATGCCGACCGCGGTTCCGAGGAATCGATCCGCCGCTGTCAACGACGCGCGCCGCAGAATGACGCGATTGCGAACCGTGCGCACGAGCGCCCCAACGATGAGATAAGCAGCCACCATCGTCATGCCGCAGGCAAACATGTTGCCCAAAACGCTCGGCTTGCCGGCAATCATCTGAACGAGCGGATCGGCAAAGTCAGGACGCGCGGAAAAGAAAATCAACAGCCCCACCGTCAACGGAAGCATCACCACCTTGCGCAGGCCGCCTCGCCAAAGGCCGTGCAGACCGAACGCACCCACAATCGACGATGCAATCTGTCCCAGCAAGAAGTCCGATTGCCGGCTCAACACGAACCCCGTCACAGCCGCACCGGCGATCAAGCCAAACCCCAGCAGAGGCAAGGGCGGTCTCGGCCGACCACCTCGCCCAAACGACTCGGACTTCCCCCGGGCGGAATCGGCCGATGACGATCCTGTCCGCGTGCGTGATGCGCTCATGATGAATGCTCCCGCGCGGCGAACTGCCGCCGCGAATACTTCTCCCCACCTTTTGATGTAGCATCTATCGGTTGCCTGATGTCGCACGGATATTTGCCGAAATGCGGCACTTCCGGAAAAAACCGCCATACCGACGGATATCGCTATGCGCCTGAGTCACCACATTCAGATAAGCATGGGTTTTCATCTTCGATGGTCTGAAATGACTTTCAGGCCGCAGGTGCTTCGAACTCACCGCATTTCCCACGGATGTGTGTCCCATTTTCAAGGCGCAAGAATCGGACGTTGCAACAATCGGGCGTCTTGCGTATTGTCTACAGATATTCTCGGTCGTGCGGCATGGACTGCCTGACCGAATTAACGATATATCGTTCTCCGTGACGATACCCGTACAAAGGTCGCGAGCATTTGAACGTAAGGCGAGTAGGTCGCCCCATGCACTCAAAGTCGTAGCTACCCGTAAGTCCCAGCTTTCAATCAGGGGGTTGAAGTCGTGAAAAATACAGGCTCGACGGTATACATCGTCGACGATGATCCGGCCATGCGTGATTCGTTGCGGTGGCTGCTCGATTCGGTTTCGCTCGAAGTCAAGACCTTTAGCGATGCGAAGGAGTTTCTCGACGCCTATGTGCCCCAGTCGCCGGGCTGCCTCGTGCTGGACGTTCGCATGCCCGGAATGAGCGGCATGGAGCTTCAGGAGCGACTCACGAGCGACGGCGTCTCTTTGCCCGTCATTTTTATCACCGGCCATGGCGATGTTCCCATGGCCGTTCGCGCCTTGCGAAACGGGGCAGTAGACTTCATCGAGAAGCCCTTCAGTGACCAGGCATTGCTGGATCGCATCCAGCAGGCCGTCGAACAACATCGCCGTCGAATTGCGGAAGATCGGCATCACGAAGACGTCAAAACCCGCATGCGCACGCTCTCGCCGCGCGAACGGGAAGTGATGGGCCTTGTCGTCAGCGGGAAATCAAACAAGTCGATCGCCGCGGACCTGAATCTCAGCCCCAAGACGGTCGAAGTGCATCGCGCCCGCGTCATGGAGAAGATGCGAGCGAAGTCGCTGCCCGATTTGGTCACCATGAATATCACGACCGCTCGCGCCTATGCCGCTGCAATGGAGTAGCCGGTCATATCGCGGCCGGCTCCAGTCGGACGGGACAGACGACTTTGCGGACCGGGGAGCATCGGCGTCCCGCCGGTGCGCACGGACCGAATCACAACAACTCGAAGATTCACCTGTCTCGGCCCACTAGGCTGAGAGATCGAGATGGGGGCGGCCGTCGTCGTCGTGAATGATGACCGTATCACTCACTTCGGGTTCAGTCTGCTCATCGAGTGGTGGATCGTAGCGTCCCTGGCCGCCGGTGCCGGTCGTATCGGGATGGACCTCGGTCGCATCGGTATCCGTCGCTTCGATTTCGATGATGTCGACCGTGCCGTTTCCCGCGAGCTTTTTCGAAGCGTCGGCGCGCAGGTTATGCTCGCTGTCGCGGTCCTTCGACTGTGCATGCTGCGCCACGCCGGACTGCAGGACTGAACCAATCGCGTTGGGTGGAATGTCTGACATGCCGCATGCCGCAGTTTGATGGCGTCGCGATGACGCCCGCTATACGCGAAACTCCTTGTCGCGCTGCTTCAAATGAAACCGGAGCCGCTCGACAATGGCCGAGTGCATCTGGCTGACGCGGCTCTCCGAGAGATCGAGCGTGACGCCGATCTCCTTCATGGTCATTTCCTCATAGTAGTACAGCACGAGAATCAGCCGCTCCGTAGCGGTCAGGCCCTTCTGAATAAGCTTCTTCAGGTCGGACTTCTGTATCTCCTTGACCGGGTTCGACGCCCGCTCGTCGCGGATGACTTCGATCTCGGAAACTTCCCGCGTCGAGTCGCTCGAATAGGCCTTGCGCGACAGTGATGTCATCGAAACGGCATTGCCATCGCGCGCGATGCGCTTGAATTCGTCCGGCGAGACGCCGATGCGCTCCGCGACTTCTCGCTCGCTCGGAACGCGCCCGAGTTCGCTTTGCAGTTCTTTCGTGGCGTTTTGGATCTTCTGCGAACGATTGCGCACGAGGCGCGGCACCCAGTCCATCGATCGCAGTTCATCGAGAATCGCTCCGCGGATGCGCGGCGAGCAGTATGTTTCAAACTTCACGCCGCGCTCCAGATCAAACGCCTCGATCGCGTCGATCAAACCGAACATGCCGGCGCTGATGAGGTCGTCCAACTCGACCTCGGTCGGCAGCTTGGCGTGGATGCGCTCGGCGTTGAATCGCACGATGTGCAGGTAGCGTTCGATCAGCGTGTTTCGCAAATCTTCAGTCGGCTCTCGCTTATACTGCTTCCACGCCTTCTGAATATCAATGTCCGCGGCCAGCATGAGGGGCGCTCCTTTGAGACGTCGGCGAGAACGTCGGTGTCGTCAATTCACGGTCGGGCCGGTCCAGGCGATAGGCGAAGTCACCGAGTATTCACAGCGGCCGTCGATAGCGACTCGGGCGATTCGCCGCCGTCATCCGCGGACTTCACCGACAACTCGTCATTCAGTACGCGCTCGGCGATCCAGCCGGCCATCCTGCCGAGCACCAGCGCGGCGAACAGGCCGGCCAGCGCGCGAAGCAGTATGACATCGACGGGGTTGTTCACGACCAGTCCGCGCAGAATCATCCCGGCAAACACCAGTAGTCCGCACGCCGCGCTGAACATTCGTGCCACGCCGATCGCACCTCACACCCGTTTTCGGTCCTCGACCTTATTGGGCATCGGCGAAGATTTCGGCGCAATTCAGTGAAAAAAACGAAGCACACGCTCGAAGAAACCCGTCTCGCCGGGCGACCTGGCGACCGGTCTGGCAAACCTGTCCGCCAATGCTGATATGGCCACCGATGCCGGCGAGCGCGGAAACCGCTGTACGAGGGGAGACCGAAGGCGGATGGCGCGGCGCACGCAGTCGTCACGCACGATCAGACCGATAATTGAAATGTCGACCGTCAGGAACCGAGACGCCACTGAGACCAGGCGATCGCCCGTCATGCGGCCCTCTCGCTCCGATTCGGCCTGATTCATGACGATTCCGATCTTCGGCAGTCCGCCGCCACGGCCCAGCACTTTGACGAGCGCGTAAGCGTCGGTGATTGCCGTGGGTTCAGGCGTCGTGACGATGAGGAGATCGTCCGC
>CAZRFP010000139.1:0-11702 GCA_964599535.1 uncultured Planctomycetaceae bacterium | reverse complement strand
TGCGCTGATGACCCCGACGACGCCGAGCGGATGCCACTGTTCATACATGCGATGCCCCGGGCGCTCGGAGTGCATCGTCAATCCGTAGAGCTGGCGCGACAGTCCGCAGGCGAAGTCGCAGATATCGATCATCTCCTGCACTTCGCCCTCGCCCTCGGCGCGAATCTTTCCCATCTCAAGCGTGACGAGCGCGCCGAGATCGGCCTTGCAGGCGCGGAGGGCATTGCCCAACTGCCGCACGACCTCGCCGCGCCGCGGCGCGGGCAATACGCGCCACGTCTCAAAGGCCCGATGCGCGGCGGCGACGGTCTTCTCATACTCCTCCGGTGTCGCCTGCTTGACGCTGCCTATGAGGGAACCATCGACAGGCGAGAAGGAATCGAGCTTGGCGTCGCTGCCCATCCACTCGCCGTTGAAGGCGCCGGGGTTGACTGATTCGAGACCGAGTTTCTTCAGAATGTCGTGCATGGGTGGGGTTTCCTTGGAGTGCCTTGGTCGTCAATGTTGTGCGAACAGTCGGCATCGCACGCGCGATCGGCGCCTGATGCGGCGCCGACTTGTCATCTTCCTTAACTGTGGACAATGCGCGATCCGTCATGCGCCTGCACGGCAGATGAATCAGGCTGACGGCCTGCGCGGCCGACGCGGAGTCGGTCCGACGGGCTGGGGATCTTGCGCCGGCTCCGGCTCTTTCTCGATCAGCGGCAAGAAGAGCGACACCTGTATCTGCTGCTTCGCGGCCACCTTGTCGCCGACGCCCCGGCCGACGATGTTGAAATCCTTGAGCGCGAGGGCGAACTTCGCCTCAATGCGGATGCCCTCCCTGACATCACCGTCATCGCCCGGATCGTCCGCGCCGTTTTTCTTCGGCTTGGCCTTCGGGGGCTGCACGTATTCCAGCGTGGCGGGGATGCGCAGCTTCTTCTCGGCGCCATTGATCGAAAACGCGCCGATGAGCGTCGCCTTCAGCTTCGTGCCGCGTTTATCGAGGTGCGACATCTTCTCCATGCCGTCGAGCGTGAAGACGATCTGCGGAAACGACATGGCCTCGACCCACGGGGCCGACATCATGTGCTCATTGCGCATGGGCTTCCCCGTATCGAGCGTGTTCCATGCGACGCTGAATTCGCCTTTGGCGTTTTTCAGCTTGTGCGGATCGGCCTCCAGCTTGCCGACGATCTGCGTGGTCTTGCCGACGAACGTCTCCTTGGGTGTCTTCGAAGTGAAGGATACATTGTTGCCTTCGGCGGATGGGTCGATCTCAAAATGAGACGCCTCGCGCGGGCCGACCTTGAAGCCGAGCGCCGCCTTTTTCGTTTCGCCGGACGACTCCTTCGGCTCCTGCTTCGCAGGCTCTTTCTTCTTCTTGTCGCTCGGCTTCTTTGTCGCGGGATCGGCAACGGCCGCATGCGGCGGCGCGGCAATCGCCGACAACAACA
The DNA here is from genome assembly GCA_964599535.1 of uncultured Planctomycetaceae bacterium. Classification (GTDB taxonomy): domain Bacteria; phylum Planctomycetota; class Phycisphaerae; order UBA1845; family UTPLA1; genus JADJRI01. The sequence continues at coordinate 10,263 of CAZRFP010000139.1, read as the reverse complement.
ACGCGGCGGAGAGCATGGATGCGAATCTTAAAGCGGTCATCCTCCGAATCCTCCCAGGCGGAATCCAACGCAAAGGCGCTTACCCGCGCCTTGCAGGCCTTCCATCAACATGCAGACCACACATGATACCGTACCGGCCGAGCAGACTCCAATCCGATATGCGACCTTCCCAGATGCGTCAATCCGACTCGTAGGCGGTGATCCGTCGCTTGTAGGCCAGAACAGACGACTCTGCGGGGCGGGGAGCATCGGCGTTACGCCGGTGCGAACGGATCGAATCACAACTACCCGAAGATTCGGGTGTCTCGGCCCGTCGGCCTCCGGCGGGCTGACGGAAGCCAACGTCGACGACGAGACGACGTACCTGAACAACCAGTTCATCTATGGCCCCGGCTACGGCGACGAGATGATCGCCCAGGTGCCGCGGGCCGAGGGCGACTGGCCCGTGCTGGTCTTTCAGGATGCGAATTACAACGTCTCGGCGATCGTGGACTACACCTGGGGCGACGTGCTCGCGCGGTACCTCTACGACCCCTACGGCAACATCGTCGATATCGTCGGCCAGGCGGACTACAACGCCGTCGGCCATCATGGCCTCTTTTTCGACCGCTTCACGGCCGACAGGGGGGAACGGCAGGGCAATCGCATGTTCCCTCGAAATAGCAACGTGCGACCAATGCAAGGCGAAGCCGCCTTTCATTCCATGACCGACTTGCGCATCAACAGCCACCGCTCGCTGATGGTTGCCGAACTGATTGAGAACATGCGATGGCCCAGGGGAGAACGGGCGGAGATTCCGCACCCCATGTGACGGGCGGCGACGGCGGTTACAATGTGTTCCGATCGGCCATTGGCATGGACCGGATGATGAGTGATGACGCACTAGCACAGGTTCGCAAAGCCGTCGCGGGCGATGTCGACGCGCTGAGCGCGCTGCTTCGGGAGCATGGCCCGGCCGTCGAGCGCTCGCTCAACGTCGATCGAGCCTGGCAGCGCGTTCTTGACCCGTCGGACGTGATGCAGGTCACGTATCTCGAAGCGTTTATTCGCATCAAGTCGTTCGATCCCGACGGGAGCGCGACCTTTGCGACGTGGCTGCGGCGCGTGGCCGAGAACAACCTGAAAGACGCGATTCGCGGGCTGACGCGACAGAAACGTCCGCCTCCGCCGTCGCAGTTGACGCCGGGCAACCTTGAAGATTCGATGGTCGGGCTTTACGACGTGCTCGGCGCGACCTCGACGACGCCGAGCCGACAGGTCGGCCGTCGGGAAATCTGCTCGCTTCTGGATCGCGCCATCAACGCTTTGCCGGAAGATTATTCTCGCGTGATCCGGCTTTACGACCTGGAGGGCGCGCCGATCGCCGATGTGGCAAAGGCGCTGGACCGTTCGCCGGGGGCGGTTCACATGTTGCGTGCCAGGGCGCACGACTTGTTGCGCGAGGCGCTGGGCACGGCGTCGATGTATCTGGATTCGCGGGGCGCGTGAATGTCGCCGGAGTTTATCGCGTAGGCCATTGCGATGACCGGCGATAGCGATTCGCTTTGAATCGCGTGGCCCCGGCGCGGCCTCCGCGCACGGCCTGCGTCCGCACCGCCGGGACGGCGGCGCCACCGTTTGGAATAGATGCCAACCGAGACGATGGACGGATCATCAGAACTGAACTTGCGATCAACGGTCGACGGCCGACATGTCGCGGCGATCGATTCCGCGCGTCGCCAGTTTGAGCGGGCCGGCATTCGCGGGCCGACCTCTTCGGCACCGGGCGCCGCGGAGACCGTTGCGGCGCGTTCGGCGGCGTGGCTGGCTGAACGGCTGCCGGACTACGAGATCGGAACGGAAATCCACCGCGGCGGCCAGGGCGTCGTCTATCGATCGTTGCAGCGCGGCACGCAGCGCGAGGTGGCGATCAAGGTGATGCGCGACGGCCCGTTCGGCGGCGCTCTGGCGAAGTCGCGCTTTGAGCGCGAGATTCAGATTCTCGCCCAGTTCCGACATCCCAACATCGTGACCATCCATGACAGCGGCTCGGTGGAGAGCGGGTTCTACTTTGTCATGGACTACATCGCCGGTCGAACGCTGGACGCCTATGTGTCCGACGCCCGGCTCGGCGTTCGCGAGACGCTGGCGCTCTTTGTGAAGATCTGCCGCGCGGTTCATGCGGCTCATCTGCACGGCGTGATTCATCGCGACTTGAAGCCCGCCAACATTCGCGTGGATCCATCCGGCGAACCTCACCTGCTGGACTTCGGTCTCGCGAAGATCATCGAAGACGACGCGCCCGCGGCCGATTCGGCGCACGCATCGTCGCAGACCGGCCAGTTCATCGGCTCGCTGCCGTGGGCCAGCCCGGAACAGCTTGAGGGCAAGTCCGGCGAGATAGACGTTCGAACGGATGTCTATTCGCTGGGCGTCGTGCTTTTTCAGGCGCTGACGTGTCGCCTGCCGTACGAGGTCGGCGTCAACATGCGGCAGGCAGTCGAGAACATCTGCCGTGCCGAGCCGCCGTCACCGAGCACGGTTTCCGCCGGCATCGACGGCGAGGTCGATGCGATCGTATTGAAATGCCTGCGCAAGGCGAAGGACCAGCGTTATCAAAGCGCCGGCGATCTGGCCGGCGACATCGAACGCTACCTCGCCGGCGAACCGATCGATGCCAAGCGCGACAGCGGCTGGTATGTCTTTTCGAAGCAGCTTCGCAGGCACCGTCTAGCGGTGTCGATCGTGGCGGCGTTTATGGTGGTGGTCGCGGGCGCGCTGGTTTCATCCGTCTCGTTCTGGCGGCAGGCGGTTCGTGAACGCGACATCGCGCAGATCGCGACGATTGATGCCATCGAGGCGCGCGACGAGGCCCGCAAGCAGGAGGCCGTCGCCGCGGCCGTGTCGCGCTTTCTGACTCGAGACGTGCTGCAGAAACTCGACCCCTACAACACGCAGGGGGAAGCGCTGACGGCCCGCGCGCTATTCGAGCAGGCCGCAAAGGACGTTGATGCGGGCGCGTTTCGGGATCAGCCTCTGGTGGAGTTTGAAGTGCGCACGGTGCTCGGCATGGTGTATCACTGGATGTCGGACTTTGCCCACGCCGAAACGCACCTTCGCGCGGCGCTGTCGATTGCTCGCGGCGAACTGGGCGAAGAAAACGAAAATACGCTGTCCACCCTGCGCCGTCTGGGGAACGCGCTTTCGCGACAGGGAAAACTGGACGAAGCGGGGCAGCTCTTGCGGCAGGCGATGGAGATTCAAAGCCGCACGCGAGGAGATGATGATCTTTCCACGGTGTTGTCGCGCAGCCATCTGGCCGGCTGGTACCTGGACATGGACCGCCCGGACGAGGCCGAGTCGCTTTACCGGATGGTTCTCGATGCCCGCATTCGCCTTCAAGGCGAAGATCATGTGGACACACTTGCGGTGATGAGCAATCTTGCGCATGCACTGGGATCGCAGGGCAAATATGCCGAAGCCGAGGCCCTCTATCGTGACTCGCTGCGGCTCAAGCGCAAGATTCACGGCGATCAACATCCGGAAACGCTGGTGGACCTGATGCACCTCGCGAACACGCTGCGATTCACCGGGCGATCCGACGAGGCCATGCCCATCGCGAAGGAAGCATACGAAGGTCTTCGCGAGCGAATGGGCGTCGCGGCGGAATCGACGCAGTCGGCCATGCTTACGCTCGCCCGGCTTCATCAGACCGCGGGCGAATTTGCGGAGGCCGAGGCGCTGCTACGGGAAGCGGTCGATTACTACCGCGCGTCAGACGGCGCGGGTTATCAGATTGTTGTGATCCTTTTTCAGTTGGGCGTCAATCTGATTGAGCAGGGCAAACTGACCGAGGCCGAGGGCGTTCTCCGCGACGCGCTGGCTGCATACGAGCGTGTCGGAGGTAATGCCATCGATCGTTTGCGAATTCTGTCACACCTGGTCAACGTGCTGGGCGAGCAGGGGAAGTCTGCCGACGCTGTTACGGCGGCCGAGGAGAGCATGAAGCTCTCTCGCCAGACGTACGGCGACGAACACGAGACAACGGCGATCTTTGTCAACAACTATGCATACGCCCTTTTACAATCGGGCAATCTGTCCGAAGCGGAGGCTCAGTGCCGGCAGGCGCTGGCGATGCAGCGCGATGACCATCCGCTGACGTACAATCTCATGCACAATCTGGCGCTGGCGCTGGGAGAAGAAGACCACCAAGAAGAGCGCGAGTTGCTCCTGCGCACGTCACTCGAGGGAAGGCGAAGGCTCTTTGGCGATGACGATCCGCTGACACTGAAGACCATGCAGGCCCTGGCGGCGCTGCTTCGGGACCAGAAGACGTTTGATGAAGCGGAGGCGCTGCTGCGCGAGGCACTGGGCCGTGCCGAAAAACGATGGCCGAGCGGCCACTTTATGACCGAGCACTATCGTCGTGCCCTCGGCGTATGTCTGGCGGCCGAGGGTCGCTTTGAAGAAGCGGAGCCGCTACTGCTGCTCAGCTACGAGCGCGATCGGGAGTTGCTGCCTCCCGGACATCCGAATCACGTCGAGGGCATCCAGAAACTCGTCGATCTATATATCGCGTGGGGAAAGCCGGAACAAGCCGATCATTGGCGCGAAGAACGACCGAATCGTACGGCTGAACCCTCAACCCAATCCGACCGGCGCTGAACCCTGCTGAACGACAGTCGCTCGCTGACATCCGATATCACCCACAATCGCTCCCGAAGACGCGCTCATTCCGCGTAATGGTCGCACCGCAGCGCTACTTTCCAATTGCGAACGTTGAAGCAAAACGGAGCGTATCCCTTTTTCCGGCTTTCTCGCGATTTCCGCGTGAAGGATGGCCAGCGACGTCGCGAAGGATGGACGTTCGCGATTCTCGCTGGAGAGTCGCCCAAGGTAGGTTGACCGGTTTGAACGGAGTACACAACGTCCATGCCTCTCTTGCGTGATCTCAGTTCGGCTCAGATCGCATTTCAGATCGCGGGAGAAGCAATCGATCAATTCCTCGTCGTGCGCTTCCGGGGGACAGAGGGTTTGTGCCGGCTCTATCGCTTCGAGATCGAGCTGACTGGCCGCGACGCGAGCGCCGACTTTGAGTCGTATGTCGGCCGTTCATGCGTGCTCAGCGTGAACTCCGACAGCGGCGCGCGTTGGTTCCACGGCATGATCAGCCGGCTGGAGCTGACGGATGAGACGGTCGGACAATGCACCTATCGCGCGGAAATGGTCCCGGCGATCTGGACTCTGACGCACCGATACGCGTCCCGTATCTTTCAGAACAAGACAACCCCCGAGATCATTGAAGAAATTCTGCGCGATGCCGGCATCAGCGGCGATCGCGTCCGATTCGGTCCGTTTGAGGGCCGACATCAGCCGCGTGACTATTGCGTGCAGTATCGCGAGACCGACTACAACTTCATCTGCCGGTTGATGGAGGAAGAAGGCATCTGGTGGCACTTCGAACAGCGCGAAGACCGGCACACACTTGTTCTCGCAGATTCGGCCTCCGCATATCGAGCGATCGAGAACAGTGCCCACTTGCCGTTTATTGCAGCGACCGGCCTGAACATCGAAGAGGAACACGTTTCGCGCTTTCGCAGGAGTCGCGCCATCCGGCCGGGCGCTGTCGTATTGCGCGACTTTTCCTTCGAGAACCCGCGGCTTGATCTGGAGTCACGGCACGACTTCGGCCGCGATCTGGGACTTGAATTCAGCGACTACCCCGGCGAATACGCGCAGCAGAAAACCGGATCCGAACTGGCAAAACTGCGGGCCGAGGAATTCGAGGCGGGAAGAATCCATGCGGTCGGGCAAAGCAATTGCTCGCGCCTTTCGTCGGGCCGCACGTTTGAATTGACCGGCCATCCGTCCGAGAAGCTGAATGGCGCATACCTGATTACGTCAGTGACCCATCAAGGCCGACAGCCTCAGAATCGAACCGTCTCAAGTGCCAACAGCAGCTCCGGCGTACTCAATCCCGGCCTGCACCAATCGCTGATCGCCGCTCGACAGAGCAACAACAGCGAAGTGCGCGAACTGGCGGAGGCGCTGCTGCAGATCGCCGCGCGCTTCAGGCGCGGCGATGTAACCGCGAATCGCGCCGTCGCCAACTGGGTGTACCATGCCGGCCGCGTATCGAACGAACTCTCATCGGTCGCGGCCGCGCTGGGCGCCAATCCACTGGAAGCATTGACGATCCACAACCTGCTTGATGACCCGTCAGCGGCCGCGTCGGATGACGGCGTTTCCACTTACGAATGCAGATTCGAGTGCATTCCGGCAACGGTGGTCTATCGCCCATCGCGCATCACGTCGTGGCCTGTGATGCGCGGTTCTCAAACGGCGCGAGTGGTCGGTCCCGAAGGCGAAGAGATATACACCGATAAGTTTGGGCGGGTGAAGGTCCAGTTCAATTGGGATCGTCACGGGATGTTTGATGAGAAGTCGTCGTGCTGGATTCGCGTAAGCCAAGGCTCCGCCGGCGGGCAATATGGCATGATGTTCCTGCCGCGAATCGGACAGGAGGTGATCGTCGACTTTCTCGAAGGCAATCCCGACCAGCCGATCATCACGGGGCGCGTGTATAACGCGGACCAGATGCCGCCCTATGCGCTACCGGCGGAAAAATCGAAGAGCGTCATCAAGACGCACAGCACCAAGGGCGGGGGCGGCGCAAACGAGATTCGCTTTGAAGACCTGAAAGACTCCGAGCAGATTCTCGTATACGCCCAGAAAGATCTGCACATCCGAACCAACAAAGACCGCGTGGCGAGCATCGACGGCGAGGATCATCTCACTGTCGCGGAGAATAAATATGAGCTTTTCAAAAAGGCCCGGCATAGCGAAGTAAAGCTCGACGCACTGACGAAAATCGGCGGCAAGCAGCTTGTGGAAGTAACGGGCGACGTAGGCGAAGAATTCAAATCCAATCACTCAGAGCGTGTTTCCGGTGCATTTCATCTCAAGGCCGGTCGAAAGGTCGTGATCGAGGCCGGCGCCGAAATGACGCTGAAAGTCGGCGGCAATTTCATCAAGATCGATGCAAAAGGCGTCACCATCCTCGGCGCGCAGGTTCTCATCAATAGCGGCGGAAGTCCCGGCGTTGCATCGGCTGTCACGGTGCAGGCGCCGAAGCTGCCTCGCGCCGCCGACTTGGTCACGCCCGGCAAGGATGTCGCCTATTCCGGCGGAAGCGCGCCGATCGCCGCCGAACTCGCGCCGGACATCGCAGGCCGGCATTTCAAAACGTCGTGGATCGAAGTCGAAGTGATGGATGACGAGGGCATGCCGGTTGTTGGCGAGCCTGTCGAGATTGTCTCACCCCACGGCGAAACGCTTACAGGCATCACAGGCATCGACGGAATCGCGCACATACTGGTGCCCGAGCAAGGCAACTGTCGAATTTCGCTGCCGAATCTCGACGGATTCGCATGGGAGCAGATCTCATGAGCACACTGACGGATGCAACCAAGATGGGACTGCGGCAGTTGAAGGCCGCAAAACTCATGGCCGAGACAAAAGCAAAGCTGCAGAAACAGAAAATCCGCCCGGATGGACTGCCCGTGAGTTCCGCCCATGCTGCAACGGTCTCTCACGAGGCCGATCTTCGCGAAGAATGCGCACCGGTCGGACAGGGTGAATACGTCGTAGGCCAAGGCGAGTGCCTTTCGTCTATCGCCGCGGCGAGGGGCTATCACTGGGAGACGATCTGGAACGAACCGGCCAATGCGCAGCTCAAGCTGGCCCGAAAGAACCCGAACGCGCTTCTGCCCGGTGACCGCCTGACGCTTCCATCGAAGATGAAGTGGTACGGCTCCGGCCAGACAGAAATGCGGCACCGCATCGTTCGGCATGGCGAGCCTTCGTGGCTGGTGATGAAGCTCGTGGATGAATCAGGCAAGCCGCGTTCGAGTCTTCCTTATGTGCTGCACATCGACATCGAAGAGCGAATCGGCACGACGGATGGCGACGGCATACTGCGCGAGCGCATTCCCGGCGGCGCATCGCGGGCCATTCTCCGAATTGATGGCGAAAGGAAAGAGCAATATTTCCTCAGGCTGGGGCATATTGATCCCGTGAATGCAATCAGCGGCATGCAGTCTCGTCTGAAGAATCTCGGCTATGGCTGCGGAAAAATGGACGGCAAGATGGGGCCGCGCACACTGGCGGCACTGAATCGCTTTCGCGCCGACGCAGGCCTGCCAACTTCATCGCGCGTGGACGATCAGACGCTGGCTCGGCTGGAGCACCATCACGATCAGATGGAATCGATTCCGCGTCGAGACCCTGAGCCGCCCGATGCAATCATGCGCGATGAAGATTGGCTGGAAAGCCCCGCGCGGCAGGCGTGAGCCATCCATGACGTCAGCAGTTGTCCGAAAGGTCTTATTCCAGATTCACCGGAGGCAGTAACAATGTCCTACCCGCCGTTTGGCATTCCTGAATGTGACCGACCGCCCGAGGAGGTTCAACGAACGACGGCTGCCTCGACACGGGGCAACACGCTACAACAGTATTCGCCGCCCGTGGCGAGTCTGAGCATTCACTATGAATCGCAGTTTCGGTTCATTCAGTTCTACACCGTGCCGGCGCAGTTGCCTTATTGGTTTAATACAGGCGATGCGCCGATGTCGCAGGACGCACTGACCACGGCGATGCAGTCGCAGCCGGCGGGCTGGTTGCCGGAGAAGGATCGCTTTGTCCATTTGGACGACGAGAAGTTAGAGAACGGCAGGCGCGTCGTGATCCCTACAAACTACACGGTTAAAGTCGGCAAGGCGTCGCTGCACATGCTCATGGGAGAGTCGAAGCATGTGTCCGACGGCGAGCGTCGCCTGATCTGGGTTCCGCAATATGGAACACTTCCGACGCATATCAGTCCAAAGAATGGGTCCAGGATATTGAAACAGCTTGCGGTCCAGACCGGCGGACCGGTGCCCCGACAGTGGGGCATACGCACGTCCATGGAACTGGAGATCGATCCGTGCGGCGAACAGCCTACGGTCCATTCATACAAGGGTGTCATTGTCTGGGAACGATGGAACTTCGAAGGCTCCATCGGGTACACACAAGGCATGGCCATCCTCCCGGCCAGCACGGACCCGAATAGTCCCGCGATCTTCGCGGGCTATCCGTGTGCGATGGGAAATCAATCGAGCCTGGAACAGATGGAGGAGTATCCGGCCATTCAGATCCGTCACGAGTGGGCCGAGACACCGCCGCCACAGCACATCCTGCGACCGCCCAGAGGCACAGCGCCGATCGCCGCGCAAAATCCCGACGGGCCGGGCTGGCTTAGCAGTGTTCGCGGGTGGTCATTAAAAAACCCCAACTCTTGGAAAGCGACCCGATCCATCTGCATTCATACAGGCAACCAGCCCAACTGGTTTCTCGGATGCCACGGTCCTGGCATGGCTGCCGAGCAAACGGAATGGGGATTCACCACCAAGAACCACTCGCGCGAGACGATGTGGGGAATTCTCGGGCGCCTCGGAGTCAGCAGGCAGCAGTTCAAGACGCAGGGAACCAGTCCTTCCGGAAGGTTCATACGCTGGATCGTCATCTATGCAACGGCTCACCCCGATGCCGTAGTCGACGACGGCTGGAAGCGACAGAGCATCTGGCTTCACGAGCCGTCAACCGAGTTCGAGTTTCTCCAGCCAGCCGAGAGGCCTGCGCCGTCCGACAGCGAGTCCGAAGCGCCCGCAAACACGAGCGTCTGATCCTTGACACGGCGGATTCAACATGAAAGTACGATACTCCCCAGTATTCGAGCGCGCTGTTAAGGTACTCTTTCAGCCTGAATCAACGGACTGTTCAGGAGAAGGAGCATGGGACGGGCTCGTCGGCCGTTCTCGGCGGAGTTCAAGTGCGAGATTGCTCCTCGTCGGATATACTCTACTCATGCTGCCGTTGAGCTTGCCCGAACGCCGTAGATGAAAGCAGCACCGCAGTCCTGAACGTGGAGCGTCTTCGCAGGCCTGACGGTCGTAGCGCTTGCCGTGCAACCACGGCGACGAGTTCGGCCGGCTGAAAACGGCGCCCGCCGCGAGACAGCCGGACTTCGCCGCAGGCCGACCGATCATTAACCGGCTTTTGCAGACCGCAGGTAAATGGCATAAACTTAATAAATCGATCTGCCGCCGCCGTAGCTCAGTTGGCAGAGCAGCGGTTTTGTAAACCGCAGGTCATCGGTTCAAGTCCGATCGGCGGCTTTTGATTCAGGGCATGATTCCGCGGACTTTTACAGCCGATATGCCTCATCCGTCGGCCGTAGCGGGCGGC
>CAZRFP010000138.1:0-11714 GCA_964599535.1 uncultured Planctomycetaceae bacterium | reverse complement strand
GGGCGGCGGACCGCCTTCCGGCGGCGGGTCCGGTGGACCGTCATAGGCTTTTTCCGACAAAGTGAGGAAGGTGCCCGCGCGATCCCTGCAATCGAACCGCTCCATCCCGTAGAATGTAGAATGTGGATGCTTGAGGCGAAGCATGGGCGGTCGAAGGACCGCCTGTCCATGGGTGCCGCCGTTTACGGCCGGCGGCTAAAGGCGATGACACATGGCGTCTTCTCGGCGTGACGCCGATCTCGCACAGGTGCATGTTCGATTCATGTCCAAGGTCGAAAAGACAATTGGGGAGATCGCGACCGAACTGGGCCGATACGCGATCGACGCATTCGAATTCCTTCACGAGGGTCTCGACTACACCGTCCGCCGCATTCACGGGCAGCCCGAGAGTCTCGTTGAAAACGTCTATCGCTGGCTACGCCAGCATGAGATCGACCCTGACGATCTGGAAACGCTCATGGAAGAGCAGGGCCTGCCTGAAACGGTGGCCGAGGCCATCGAGCAGATCGGCGGACCGGAGACGCTTCGACAGAAGGTGAATCGCCACGTGGGCGGGCAGGAGTTGTGCTGGGGACTGCGCGACTATGCACTCGATAAGTGGGGCGTGATGGCGCCTGCCGTGCTGGGTAGCTGGGGTATTCGTCGCACCAAGGACTTCGGCCGGCTCGTCTTTGCGCTCGTGGATAACGGCCTGCTTCAGAAGCAGCCGGAAGATCGCATTGAAGATTTCGACAACGTATTCGATTTTGACAAGGCCTTTTGCTCGGCCTACAAAATCAGGCTGCCGGGCCGTGACGATTAAGGCCGAAAGGAATCGCGATATGCCGCCATCCGCCAAAGCGCCGACGCCACATGATGACCATGCGTGGGAAAAGGAGTTCGCGCCAAAGATTACGAAACGTCATCTCTGGACCGTGATCGTGATCTACACGGTGTGGCTGCTCATGCTGGCGGGCCTGTCTTATGAGCGTTGGTTTGTTTCGCTCCGATAGCGCTTTTGGGCGACTGCGGGCACGCCGCCCGCGCTGTTTCCCTGCGAGAGATCGATGCCGCTCGCGACCGACGAGATCATCGCCGACGCTTTCGACGCAAACATGTCAGCGCTTCGCGCCGGTCAGCCGACGGTCCATGCCGCGCTGCAATCCGCCGATTCGCCGTTTCCGCTGCGTTTCTGCACCGCGCGCGACGGTGCGGCGACATTCCAATGGACAGATGGCGATAACGTGGTTCGATGGCTCGGCCGTTCGACGATGCCCGTCATTCGCGCCGAGGCGCTGCTTCAACAATTTCAGCCCGGCACGGGCAACCTATTGCTTCATCACTTCGGCCACGGAGTGTTGGCGCGGCGGCTGCTGGACGGCATCGCTCCGCATCAGGCCGTTTTCGTGATCGAACCGGATGTGTGGATGTTGCGGGCGTCGCTTCGCTTGCACGATTTCACGTCGGACATCCGCCGTCGCCGCCTGCTGCTCTTTGCCGGACCGGGCGCGTGGCGGGAGTGCGGAGATTTTCTGGTGGAGCATCGCGGCTTTGTCGTGCCGACGCGCGTGCTGCATTGGCCTTGGTTCGACCGCGAAACCGCGGCGCACATCGCAATGCAACTGACGTCGGTGCAGGCCGATGTCGCGCGGCGTCGAGCAGAGACCAGGGCATCTGGAAGGCGAACTCAACTCGCCGGCATGAAATCGGCTGCAAGAGTCGCGCGCGTCGCGGTGCTATCCAACAATGTCGATCCGTGTTCGCTGCGTCTCTGCCGGCGACTGGAGGCCGGCGCGCGATCGGCCGGTCTCGATGCGATCCGTCTCGCGCCCGATTCGCCGGGTTGCGCGGCTTCGACGGGCGTAGAGGAGGCGTTGGTTGCGTTCGAGCCGTCGCATGTGCTGCTGGTAGATGCGCGGCCGGAGTCGTTCGGTTTTGCATTTCCGCCGAGTCGACGGATCATGGTGTGCGGTCGCCATGCAGCCGCATTGAATGGCGATGTATCGGACATGGCATTTATCGCGATGAGCCATTCGGTGGAGCGCGGTCTGATCGAGCAAGGCGCCCGACCGGATCGCGTTCTTCGCGTGATGCCCGCTGCCCCCAATGAGCCGGTCGAACCGGCGCGCGGCGCTGCCGTGCTGTTACCCGCCGATCGGCACGACACGTCGGCCGAGGCCGTGGGGTTGCATCTGACATCGCATGTGCGATTGTGGAATGCCGTTTCCGAACTTCTGCGCGCCGGACCGCCCGACAACCTGGCCGCGCGCGTCGATAGGTCCTTCGACGCCGCGCAACAGCGACTCGGCGTGCGAATCGACAGTGACGAAGTGCGAGGCGGGCTGATCGAGCGAATTCGAATGCGCCTGGTTCCCGAGCTATTCCGCCAGGCCGCATACGGCGCGCTCGCGACGGCGGGCGTGGCGTTTCACGTGATGGGTCGCGGATGGGGCCGCGCGCCGTTCGAGCCGATCGAATACAACTCTCGATTAGCGGCAGCACCTGAAGATACGGTCGCCGATTCGTCGCATCGTCGCGAGACGCCGCTGCCCGGCGACGAACTGTCGGCCGCATTGAGGGACTTCGGCGCCGTCGTCTTTCTCGAAGCAAGCGATGATCTGGTTTGGCATGTCATGGAGTGCGTGGCGGCCGGCCGCGTTGTGTTTGTGCCTGCCGTTTCGATTGACCGATGGCGCGAGGGAGGCTTCGACGCGCTGGGCGCGATGCAACATGTTGTCGTATTCGACTCGATCGCCGCGCTGACGAATGCCCTCGCAGGATTCGTGCGTGAGGCAGATGCACACCTTGCTCGCGCCGCTAAGGCGGCCGAGCATGTTCGCCGCCATCACAGTTGGGCTTATCGCATCGCCGAATCGCTCAAGTTTCTCGATACCATGGCGGAGGCCGCGCCATGAGCCGAAACCGTCACGGCGGCGGCTGGGCTGCGATTAAGTATGTCCTCGACATTGCCGATCGCGTGGGCTGGCGACGGCTATGGAAGGCGATGCGCTCGAAGAACGCCTGCAAGACGTGCGCCCTCGGCATGGGCGGACAGCGCGGCGGAATGATCAACGAGGCGGGGCATTGGCCGGAAGTCTGCAAGAAGTCGCTGCAGGCCATGGCGGCCGACATGCAAGACGGCATTCGCGCCGAGTTCTTCGAGCGTTATGGTTTTGACGCTCTGCGCACATTCACGCCGCGCGAGTTGGAATCCGCTGGCCGCATCGTTTATCCGATGTACGCCGGCCCGGATGATGATCGCTTTCGCCTCATCGGCTGGGACGATGCACTTCGGCGCATCGCACAGAAGCTTGCCGCGACTTATCCGGAGCAGGCGTTTTTCTATACCAGCGGCCGTTCGTCGAACGAGGCGGGCTTTCTGCTTCAGCTTTTTGCCCGGCTCTACGGCACGAACCACGTTAATAACTGTAGTTACTACTGCCATCAGGCCAGTGGTGTCGGACTGTCGGCCTCCATCGGCAGCGGCACGGCCACCGTTTCGCTTGAGGATGTGGAGAATGCGGATCTGTTCTTTCTGATCGGCGGTAATCCGGCGTCGAACCATCCTCGTCTGATGCGCACGCTGATGATGATTCGGCGACGGGGCGGCCAGGTCGTCGCAGTCAATCCGATGCGCGAGGCGGGGCTGGAGCAATTTCGCGTGCCGTCGGATTGGCGCAGCCTGCTGATGGGGAGCGAGATCGTCGGCGAATACGTGCAGCCCCACATCGGAGGCGACATTGCGTTCCTGACGGGCGTGGCGAAGTCGCTGCTGGAGCGCGACGCGGTGGATGGAGATTTCATCCGCGCCGCGACCGAGGGCTGGGCCGACTTTCGCGACTCGCTCGCGGCGGCGCGCTGGGACGACATCATCGCTTCCGCCGGCGTCGAGCGCGGTCAGATCGAGCGCGTGACAGACTTGTATCTTGCGGCACGCAACGTTGTTTTCGGCTGGACGATGGGCATCACGCACCACGAGCATGGCGTCGACAACGTGCGCATGATTGTCAATCTGGCGCTGATGCGCGGGATGATCGGCCGGAAGAACGCGGGTCTGCTGCCGATCCGCGGTCACAGCAATGTGCAGGGCATCGGCAGCGTGGGCGTCGCGCCGCGCCTGAAAGATGCCGTGCTTGAGCGGCTGCAGAATCGCTGCGGCGTAAAGCTACCGACATTCAAAGGCTATGACACGATGAGTTGCATGGAATCCGCCGCACGATCGGAGATGCGCTTTGGTCTGTGCCTCGGCGGAAATCTCTACGGCGCGAACCCTGACGCTGCGTTTGCCGAGTCGGCACTACGCGAGGTTGACATGGTCGCATACATGAACACGACGCTGAACACCGGCCACGTTCGCGGTCGCGGTCGCGAGACGATCGTAATGCCGGTGTTGGCACGTGATGAGGAACCGCAGTCGACGACGCAGGAATCAATGTTCAATTTTGTCCGTCTCAGCGACGGCGGCGAGGCCCGCCATGCCGGACCGCGAAGCGAAGTCTCAGTGGTCGCGTCGTTGGGGCGGTTAGTGCTCGGCGAGCGCGGCGGGGTGAACTGGAGCGACATGGAAGCGCATCACACGATTCGCCGCTGGATCGCCGAAATCGTGCCGGGCTACGAGAAGATCGGCGAGATCGATCAGACGCGCGAGGAGTTTCAGATTGCCGGGCGCATCTTGCACGCGCCGACGTTCAAGACGCCCACCGGCCGCGCCCGCTTCGCGGTGGTGGCGATGCCGTCAGTGGATGATTCGCGCGAGCGTTCAGATATGCTGCGCCTCATGACAGTGCGCTCCGAGGGGCAGTTCAACACGGTCGTGTACGAGGAGGAGGACCTGTATCGCGGCCAGGATCGGCGCGACGTGATCCTGATGAACCCTCAGGACATGGAGCGGCTCGGCTTTCGAGAAGATGACATTGTCACCGTTCGCAGCCGCGCGGGCGAAATGCACAATATTCTCGTCCGCCCCTTTGATGTGCGCTGTGGAAATGCCGTCATGTATTATCCGGAAGCCAACGTGCTCGTTCCGCGGCGCGTGGATGCGAAGTCGGGTACCCCCGCTTTTAAGAATGTGGCCATCACGGTCGAGCGGGAGGCCATTTCCCGCTGGGAGCCGGACGGCCGTGTGAGCCTGAAGGTGGCGGCTTCGACGACGCGAGACCGCATGAATGCGTGTTAGCGGACGCGAACGTTTGTACGTGTCTGCCCAACGCCAAGCCGCCCAATGCCCAACTTGCCGAGTCCTCGATTCCTTGACCCTGCCGCAGCGGTTGTCTACGATGGTCGGCTCGTTTGCAGTTATTTTGTCCGGAATCATTCCGAAACGATGCAGGCGTGTCAGGCAATAAACGCGGTTAGACCTACGTGGCGGAAGGCGTTTCCGGTTACAACATCATCTCCAAGCTCGGTGACGGCGCGCGTTCACAGGTCTACCATGTTGTCAAACCAGGGACCGGTGAAGTCTTTGCCTTGAAGCGCGTCATCCGCGACGCCGACGAAGACACGCGCTTTCTCGATCAGGCCATCAACGAGTTCAACATCTCCAGCCAGTTTCGCCATCCAAACCTTCGTCGCGTATACGATCTCAAACGCATCCGAAAGCTCTTCCGCATGACGGAAGTGCAGGTATTTATGGAGTATGTCGACGGCGTCAGCCTCGACAAGGCCCGGCCGGCGCAGATCGAAAAGACGCTCGATATACTGGTCAAGGTCGCCGAGGGTCTGCAGGCGATGCACGATAAGGGATTTTTGCACGCGGATATCAAGCCGAACAACATTCTCATGGGCTACGACGGGAGCGTGCGGATCATCGACTTCGGCCAGTGCTGCGAGATCGGCTTCCGAAAGCCGCGCATTCAGGGCACGCCGGACTACATCGCGCCGGAGCAATTTCAGCGTCTGCACTTATCTCAACAGACCGACGTATTCAACTTTGGCGCGACGCTCTACTGGGCCTTGACGGGTCGGACGTTTCCGACGGTTCTCACGAAACGAAGCCGCAAAAGCGACGACGCCGTGCCGTCGCCGGCCGATGTCAACCCCGAAGTGCCCCAGGGCCTGTCTCAACTGGTGATGGAGTGCTGCGAATACGATCGCGATGATCGACCGCGCCGCATAAAAGATGTCATCGACCGAATGCAGACCATTCGACTGGCCATGCCGCAGCGAAAAGGCGTGACGCCGAATGTCGGGCCGGTCGGCCGGTCGTCTGCACCGCCGACGACAGATCGGCCGGGACCGCCAGGCCCGTCGACGGGGGGAAAGGGCTGACATGTCACAGGCCAGGCAGCACGCAACCGGCAATGCCGAGGAGGCCATCAGCATCTTTCGCGATGCGGCGCGGCTCAATATCGAAGATCCGTTTCGAAAAGGCAACGTGATTCATCTGCCGTGCTACGGCCAAGCCGTCATGACGGGCGATCTTCACGGCCACGAAAAGAACTTCGAGAAGCTGCAAAAGTACGCGATGCTCGATCGGACGCCGGCTAGGCATGTCGTGCTGCACGAGATGGTGCATTCCGATCTTGTCGCGCGGACGGACGTTGACACGTCGCATGCGCTGTTGCTCAAGGTGGCGCAATACAAGTGCGAGTTTCCCGACCAGGTTCATTTTCTACAGTCAAATCACGAGCTGGCGCAGTTGACGGGCTATCTCATCGCCAAGAACGGCCGCATTGTCATCGACGAATTCAACATCGCCGTCCGTAGCGCTTACGGTGAGAAAGAAGGCGAGGCCGTGCTTGGCGCGATCAATGAATTCATCGCGTCGTTTCCGATCGCGGTTCGCGCGCCGAATCGCATCTGGATGTCACATTCGCTTCCCAATGCGCACGACATGGACGAATTCGACTTCGGCGCGTTTGGAGCGGATCGCAGACCGGAAGAGACCGCGCGCAGCCGGACGGTCTTTCATCTGGTCTGGGGCCGACGTCACACGCAGGAGCAGATCGACGCTTTGGCGAGGGCCTTCGATGTCGATGTGTTTCTCGTCGGACATCAACCGCAGGAAATGGGCTACACCGTCGTTCATGAGCGCATTCTCATTCTCGCCAGCAATCACAACCACGGCACCTTTCTGCCGTTCGATCTGGCGAAGCCTCGCACGCTGGAAGAGCTGGTCATGAGCGTTCGCAAGTTCGTCGAAGTGGCGTAAGCGAATCGAGGCGCGATGGCGGCCCGTCTTTTGCTCCAGGTAGACCGACCATGCCAACAAAAAAGCGCGCCGTAAACGGCGCGCTCAAAGTTGTGTATCCCGTGGAATGTCTCGAATCGCGGAACGCTGATTTTGCACGCTCCAACGCCCGGCACGACCTGCGGCGCGGCACTGTCGCGCGCCGGGGCCGGCTGAGTGCCTGCGCCTCATCACACACTAAATCAGCCAAACGGTTGGATCACTTCAGGCAGCCGCGCAGCAGGTCGGCGACCTGCTTCTGGATGCGCGTTTCGATCTGGCGCTTGCAGGCCGCGGCATTCTCCTTGATGCGGTAGCCTTTGGGCGTCGAGTTGACCGTGATGCCGAATTCCTGAAGGGTGCTGAGATCGCGAAACACTGTACGTCGTGAAGTCTTCAGCTTCGATTGAAGCGTTTGCAGTGTAGCGCCGCTGCCCTGATTGACCATGCGACAGAGCTTCATCAGCCGTGTCAAGTGGTCGCCGTCGACGAGAACGGTTCTCGCCATAAGAGTACCTCCGTTTCAAAAAAGTTGTTTCGCCCGTGCCGCCGTCGCCCCTCACATGGCGTCGGCCTGTCACCTCGCTTATTGCCTGACAGGTTGTCCAGCACGATCGGCATTGTCACGCCGTCTTCCGGCGAATGCAAGCGCGAACTTCACCCATTCGAAGTCAAGATTCGAAGTCTGGCGGCTCGTGCCTGTAAGTGCATGATGACAGCTGTCTAACTGAGATTCCATCCATTCAGGATAGCCAGGACGGTCCAGTTGAAGCGTAGCCGGCTGTTATTGCAGGGCAACCGTGAGCCATGTGTCATGGGTGACGCAGGCATGCCCGTTCGAGTGACCGGGAGCGGGCTAGTTCGGCTGATCTACAAGCCACTGGCGTACCTTTTTCGGGTCATACGTGCGAAGCCGATCCAGTGCCTCCTCAATGTGCGGCGTCAGATCGATCGTGCCAGGCTGCTCGCGGACAATGCCGAAGTTCCGCCCAAACAGCTTGATCGTCAGGATGACATCCTTTTTTTCGCCATGCGTGCCGAGGATTCGCAGTTGATTATCGCGCACCACCGCGCGAAGGCCGAATTCCGCGTATTCCAGGCTCTCCGGCAGAACGTTCTGGGGGATCGACTCGGGCCATGTGAAATTAAAAAACCGCTTCGCGACATCGAGAACCAGGCCGCGGCTGATCGTTCCGCGTTGCCCCTCCACGGGAACCACGGCAACCTCAATATCAGCAGATTTTATCGCATTTTCTACGAAATCGACGTTGTTGATCCAGATGACGACGCGCCCGGTTGCTGCACCGGTGCCCAGCGCGCCGAGGACATCCTGCAACAGGACGCCGCGTACGACGCCTTCAAGACGCATCCGATGAATCGACCCGAGCGACAAGTCAATCGGATCGAGCGTGATCGAGGCTTCTCCGGACAATTGCTCCACGCCCAACAGCGGTGCAAATGAATGAAATGCAAGATCGGTGACACGGCCGCGGCCACGAAGATGCGTCACGGTCGATTGTGAAAAACGGGCCGCCTCGATGTTGACCGAAACATTTCCCTCATACGGGCCGAGTGGGGCGCGGCGGGTCAGTTCCGACAGGCTCGCGTCCTCCAACTGGCCTGACACCCACGTTTCAGGCGAAGCCTGCGACGGTCGATTCTCATAGCGCACGGTTCCGGAGAATCTGCCTCGGGTGATTTCCCCATCGACGGCCGACTCCAGTCCGAGGCTCGCCAGGGGTACCACGGGCACGTCCAGCGTAACGTCGGTGACGTCCAGACCGTTCTTCATTGCAAAGTGTGCTACAATTGAGACGCCTTCTCGGACTTCGACGCCGTTCAGTTCCATCGCGTGCAGCCTGGCAACGCCTTCGTCCGAGCCGCTCATGTCGATATCTCCTTCGACGCGTTTGCATCGAAGATCGAGTTCGTTTCGGCGAAAGGCCACTTCGAAATCGGCCAGTTGCACGCGCGTCAGGCTCAACTCCGCGAAGTCATGCCCCATGCCGGATTCGAAAACCAGCCAATAGTCTTCTCGCCGCCACTGATCGGAGCCAAGCACGAGCGCGCCGTTAAACAGATCGAGCCGGTTTGTCTGGCGGCCATTGATGCGCTCTTCGTGCCAGATCGCCTTTCTGCAATCAAAGACGCGGGCACGCTTTTCCGGAAGATGAATCGAAACACCTTCAAAGGCCCTACTGGAGAAGGTCCGTGCGCGGACGCGGTCGATCTCGCACGGCAGCCGGAAGAACTCCGCCAGTTCGCGCTCCACTTCGCGTCGATAAGAGTCGCTCCGAATGTGCAGGCCGTATGCCGTCGTCAGAATCAGTGACCCCCCGGCCATGACGATCGAGCAGACGAGCAGTACCCATTTTCGCTTTAGGAACATGATGCCCTGTAACGTTGTTAAGTGCCGCGCCTCACGCGGGGCGATGTCGTTCGAGCGATTTCACGCCGCAGGGTTGCTTACGGTGACTTCGGCGCGAGCGATCGCGCTTTCGTAAGATAGTGTTGGTATGCCGCCTCGACTTCACCGATCGTGTCGCCGCCGAATTTCTCGAGGAACGCGCGGGCGATCTCGAAGGCGACGACATGCTCGGCCACGACACTCGCCGCAGGGACGGCGCAGATGTCGCTGCGCTCATAGTCGCTCCGCTCGGGCTGCAAGGTCTCCAGATTCACGCTGTCCATTCCGCGCAGCAGCGTGCTGATGGGCTTCATCGCGGCGCGGACGATGATCGTCATGCCGTTCGTCATGCCGCCTTCGATGCCGCCGGCGTTGTTGGACCGGCGCGTGAAGCCCAGCAACGGTTCGCCGCGCCGGCCGGCGTCGAATTCCATCTCGTCATGAACCCGGCTGCCCGGCGATTCGGCGCACGCGAATCCCGCACCGATTTCGACGCCCTTGATGGCCTGCACGGAGCCGAGAGCGGCCATAATTCGCGCGTCGAGCTTGTCCTGCCAGCGCATGCAACTGCCGATTCCCGGCGGCGCTCCGTATATACGCACTTCAACAATGCCGCCGAGCGTGTCTTTGTCCGACTTGGCGCGTTGGATCGCGTCGATCATCTGCTGCGAGGCCGCCGCGTCCGGGCAGTAGACATCGCTCGCATCGCGCGCCGCCGCTATGTCAGCGCCTCGCAGATGAGGAGCGACGCTTGCGCCGATCGGACCGATGCGCGTGACGAAGCCGACCGCCGTCATGCCGAAACGCGCCAACAACAGGGCCGCCGTCGCGCCGGCTGCGACGCGCGCAGCCGTCTCCCTTGCACTGGCGCGTTCAAGCGTCGAGCGACAATCCGTCGTCAGCCACTTCATGGCGCCGGCGAAGTCGGCATGGCCCGGGCGCGGACGATGAATCGGCGGCGTCGAATCAAGACGGGCGTCGTTGTTCTTTATTTCCAGGACGAGCGGTGAACCGATCGTGACACCGGACAGTACGCCCGACAAGACATTCACGCGGTCGGTCTCAATCTTCATGCGCCCGCCGCGACCAAAGCCACCCTGGCGCCTGCGAAGCGCCGCGTTTACGGCATCCGAATCGAATGTCATACCGGCCGGCAGCCCCTCGATCAGAGCCAGCGCAGACGTTCCGTGTGATTCTCCAGCGGTCCGATAGTCGAGCATCGTCATGGTCCGGGATTATACGGCGGATTCCACTGTCGGTATGCGCCGAAGCGAACCCCGTCCGATTCGAGGTTCCGAATGCGACACTTTCTACGGGTACAGCGTCGATCGGCTGTTGTGAGTCAGACGATCGTATCATCCGGCAAGCCTTGGGAGGGGAGCAACAGATCGTCGGCATTTCGCATCGATGCCGGTATCAAGCGACGGTCGGATCAAGCCGATCAGAAGGCGTCATTGCAACGTTTGACAGCCGCCCGGCTTCGTGCCGATCGGGAGGATAATTTCATGATCATACATGCACCCTCGAGGCCGCACAGTCCGGCCAATCCCGTTCCGGCAGAAGTGAAACCGACGCCGAGCGAATCCCATCAGGCACCGGCTGCCGCATCCGGCCAGTGGTTTCCCAAGCCCGTCAAGTCGTTCGCGGAGGCGGGGCTGGATATCGGCGTCATCGAATCATTAATCCTCAAGTATCTCTCCGGGGTCGGATCCGCCACGGGCGGCCAGATCGCCACCGAGATATGCCTGCCGGCTGAGCCGGTCATCGAATATCTGGCGCTGCTGAAGCACCAGCAAATCGTGGTTCATGTCGGGGCCGCCGCCATGGGCGACTTTGTCTACCGATTGACCGATTCCGGCATGGACCGGGCGCGTCGTTTCATGCTCGAGTCGATGTACGTCGGTCCGGCGCCGGTGCCCGTCGATCAGTATCTGCTTTCAATGAAAGAGCAGACGATCACGAAGCTCCATCCGAAGGCGGAGGATCTTCGGCGCGCCTTCAGCGATTTGCTCATCAGCCACGAGATGTTTGAAATCCTCGGCCCCGCGATCAACTTCGGCCGCGGCATGTTCCTCTACGGCTTTCCCGGCAACGTCAAGACCAGCATCGCCGAACGCATCTCCCGCTGCTTCGGCGATACGAGCTACATACCGTAGTGCC
>CAZRFP010000137.1:0-11797 GCA_964599535.1 uncultured Planctomycetaceae bacterium | reverse complement strand
AAGTGAACACGCGCATTCAGGTCGAGCGCCCCGTGACTGAGTACGTCACCGGCATCGATCTGATTCAGTCCATGATCAAGATCGCGGCGGGCCACAAGATGCCGTATCGGCAGCGCGACATTGCCCGCGATGGCGTTGCGATCGAAGTGCGCATCAACGCGGAAGACCCGGATCACGATTTTCGTCCGTGTCCGGGCCGTATCGAGTCGTTCATACCGCCGGGCGGTCCCGGCGTTCGCGTCGACTCGCACGTCCACGCCGGCGCGATGATTCCACCATACTACGATTCGATGATCGCCAAGCTGATCGTCCACCGCCCGACCCGTGATGAGGCGATTGCCTGCATGAGGCGCTGCCTGCACGAATTTGAAATCAGCCCGATCAAGACGACGCTCTCGCTGCATCGCAAAATCTTCACGCACGCCAAGTTTGTCTCCGGCGAGATCGACACCGGCTTCATCGAGCGGACATTTCTGAAGAAAAGTTGACGGGCGATCTGTCCGCGGCGCTACACTCGTGCGACTTACTGCACGCGCATGATCGCCCGAAACTCGGTGTCACCCCAGCGGATCTCCAGTCGCACGCCCCGTGCGACGGCTTCGTCGCTGAGCACCTGTTCCAGCTCGCGGACATTGTTAATCTTTCGATCGTCGGCGCGCGTGATCACCTGTCCGGGGCGCAGCCGCGCGCCGAATGCCTCGCCGGTCGGATCAACGCGAATGATGACCGCCCCGGTCTGGATACTCTCTTCGAGCTTGAAATGTTGCGAGAGGCGCGGCGAGACCGTGGCAGCCTCGAAGCCGAGGCGATCAAAGGATGCGCGCGGTTCGGTGAATTTTTCCATGTCGCTTTCGGAAGAGATCGGCTCGCGTCGCTCGCGGCGTGGCGGATCCTCGTTCTTCGGCGGTTCGGCGTCACGCCGGCGTCGCGGGGCGAGGTCGCGCAGCGAGCCGGTCGGCGAAAAGTCGGCGGGCTGTTCTCCGATTTTAACGGTGACGGATTGCTTTCGCCCGGCGCGCCAGATGGACATATCGATTTCGGAGTTTGGAGGACGGTCGGCGATCAGAAGTTGCATTGCTTCAACTGTCGTGACTTTTTGCCCGTCGATCGCGAGGACGATGTCTTCGGCCTTCAGCCCCGAGGCCTTGGCCGGCGAACCTTCCCCGACGTTTTCGATCAGCACGCCGCCGACTTCGTTCAAACGATAAGCGCCGGCCACGGCTTGATCGACCGTCTTGATGCTCACGCCCAGATAGCCGCGAACGATCTGCCGGCCGGATTTGAGCGTTTCGGCGATGCCTCGAACGATGTTGGAAGGAATCGCGAAGCCGACGCCCTGATTTCCGCCGGATTCGGTGGCGATGGCGGTATTGATGCCGATGATCTGGCCGCGCGAATTGATGAGCGGCCCGCCGGAGTTGCCGGGGTTGATGGGTGCATCGGTCTGAATCCAGTTTTGATAGGGGATGTCAACGTTGACGTTGGATCGCCCGAGGGCGCTGACGATCCCGTGCGAGACGCTGTGGCCGAGGCGGAAGGGACTGCCGATCGCGAGTACCATGTGACCGACGCGAAGGGCATCGGAATCACCGAATACCGCAGGGTGCAACTGTTCCGCGGCGATCTTGATGACGGCGATGTCGGTCTTTTTGTCCTTGCCGACGACATCGGCCCGGAATCGGCGGCCGTCGGAAAGCACAACGTCCACCCTGTCGGCGTCTTCGACGACGTGATTGTTGGTGACGATATAACCGCGCTCGTCGATGATGACGCCGCTGCCGGTGCCCCTGCTGGGTTCGGGCTGGATGCTGTATTTGCCAAACAGTTCTTCGAGTTGCTTGTCGACGGAGGCACGGCTGGAAAGGGCCTCGATGTAGACCACCGATGGCTTGGCGCTTTCAGCGATGATGCTGAATGCATGCGACAGTTGCTCAAGCACGGCGACATCGGCCACGTCGATTTGCTGGAGGTGGTCCAGCCCGGCCTTGAGCTTGCCCTTCTCCACTGCATAGGAAGCGCGGCCGAGCAGATCGAGTTGAAACGTCATGACGATGGCCGCGCCAGCGACTCCCAGCATGATCCATGTGCGATTCGACGAGAATGTGCGTTTCATCGGCGGGAGGTCCTCCTGATTTCGGACTGCTACGAACTCTGGCGACACTTCGTTCGCGCTGGATTCGACTGTAGCCCGAACGCGCTGGCGCATGCGTCCGATGCGCGTACGAGCATTAGATCGGACGAATGGGGCGATATCGCGAAGTTGATCCGCCATTCACGGACCGCAGCCATTCGCCCTTCGTCCGAAAAGCGAGCCACACGATCGATTATATGGGGCATCCGGCCGTTCTCACGGCGGCACGCCATTTTAAGATTATAAGCGTCATGCGGGCCGAGATTGCTAACACAATCTCGCGAAACAAAATGCCCCGAATCGGATCGTTCCGATTCGGGGCATTTTGACAGAGGGAGAGTGCTTTTTCGTGGATCGTGTTCGTGAACAGGAGGCCCTTGCGGAGCCTTCCACGTTCGCGGACGGCTCGCGCAAGCTCATGGATTCATCGGCGTCGCGGCGAACTGGCCTGCGGGATTGAGCGGCATGGCCTGACCGTCGGCGGACGGCGGTGTTGGCCGCGGCGCCGGCGACGTGCCCGCAGCCGTCGGCGTACGGCGCTGGAATAGATGTTCTTCATGCAGCTCGATCAGTTCACGCAACTTCCGCGATTGAACGCCTGCGGCGCTCTGCCATGATACGTCGGCGTCCTGAGCGAGGTTGTTGTTGATGCGACGGCAGGCCAGCAAGACCGTGGTGTGGTTCTTGTTGCCCATGTAGCGGGCGATCTCCGGGAAGCTGTATTGTGTGTGCTTGCGGGCCAAGTGCATCGCGATGTTGCGCGCCAAGGCGACCGTACGGCTCTTGCGCGTCGTATGGAGGTCGGCCGGCGTCAGGCCAAAGAACGTTGCGACGTGTTGCTCGATGTCGCCGATGGTGAGCAGTTTGCTGGTTTGCGTCAGATGGTCGTCGAGTGCCTGCCGTGCCAGATCAAGGGTGATGGGCGACTTCATCAGGGCTGCAAAGCCGAGCAGCTTGACGAGGCAGCCTTCGAGTTCGCGCACGTTGGCGTGTATCTTGTCGGCAATGTACTCAAGGACTTGATCAGGCACGTTGTGCTGCGTCACGGCTGCCCGGCGGCGCAGGATTTCGCATCGCGTCGCGCGATCGGGTCGATCGATCCGCACAACCATTCCGGCGACGAGTCGGCTGGAGAGCGATTCTGACAAGTCGCTCATCATTTTCGGATGGGCGTCGGATGCGAGTACGACGCGTTTGGCGTTGCCGTTGATGGCGTTGAAGGTGTGCAGGAATTCCTCCTGCGTCGCCTTTTTGTTGGCGATGAACTGCATGTCGTCGAGCAGCAGCACGTCCAATTCGCGAAAACGATGGCGGAAGGCGTCAAGCTTTCGCTCGCGCAGCGCGAGGATGAACTCGTTCGTGAAAGATTCGCCGGAGACGTACATCCAGCGAATATCGGGCTTTTCGTCGGCCAGGGCGTTGGCGATGCCGTTGAGCAGGTGCGTCTTGCCCAGACCGCAGCCGCTGTAGATGACGAGCGGCGTCGCCTCGGCGAGTGGGCGCTCAATGATTTCCATCGCCATGGAATATGCAAGGCGATTGTTCGAGCCGACAACGAAGTCCTTCATCCGCCCGCGTAGGTTCTTTCGGACTGGCTCACAGACGACTTTGCCGCCGAGCGTTGCCTCGCGCGATTCGCGCGCGGTGCGTTCGGCGGTCTGCTCGATGAATGCGGCTTGGTTGTTGAGTTGTTTCCGCCGCAGGCTTCGGAAAAGTACGGGGTCGATGGCAAACGAGATGCGGACAGGCTGTAGTAGCACTTCCGAGGCGGCCTGCATGATCTCGTCGGTGAAGTGATCTTCGATGTAGCCTCCGATGTCGATATTCGGCACGCCGACTTTGAGCCATCCGTCCGTGTAAGCGAAATGCGTTGAGTCCTTAAACCATGTTTTGTACTTCTGCGGTCCGATGATGTTGGCCAGTTGAATCCTGATTCGCGCATCGATTCCTTCGAATTGTGTATGCACAGCGCGCTCCTTCGGCGCTTCACGCACGAGCGTGAGTCGGTAAAAAGTTGATGATTCCGTAGAAACCCAAACCGACAAAGGGGTAGGCGTCCTTCGATTCCTGCGCTTGTCCGACCCCTCTCGCAAGCGAGGAGCACAAATCGAAAGCCGCACTTACTTGTCGGGAAGCGGAGTTTACAAATGCCGATTTTATTCGTCAATCAGTAAATTCTTCATCAAACCTTTACGCACGATCGCTGATTCGGGTAAACCGAAAGTTAGCGTTGCGCAAGAAATTTTATTCCACGGGATTTCAACAAGTTTCCCCTTCCAACGATCGCGCTCGCCCGATTCTCATTAAAAATTCCATATCTCAAGTAGAGGTCGAAGAATAGCATCGATTGTGAGGTCAGGGGCGGGCGATGAGCATCGCTCTTCGGCGCGCCGTCTCGCGAAAGCCGAAGCGGTCATAAAGTCGCCGACCGGGAGCGTTGCGCGCGTCGACAGCGAGCGCAACGGCTTGGAATCCATGATGATAAGCCTCGGTGAGCGCCGTTCGTAGCAGCAGGGCGCCCAAGGTACGGCCACGATAGGCCGGTCGCACGCCCATGTACACGATTTCGAGCACCGGGCGCAGCGGATTCGGCGCGAGCAAAATGCACCCGGCCGGATCGCCGTGGACTCGTAGCAAGTGCCATCGCGATGGCTCAAATCGACCGGCCGATTTGTGGCCTTCGATGATGTCATCGACATGACGCAGACCCGAAAGCGTCGGGCAATCAAGGCTGCCGATGTAGGTGTCGAGAATCGTCCTTGCGAAATCGCCATGCGACTCGTTTGAATAGGATTGCCATGTCAGGCTGCCCAGGGACATACGGTCGGACGCGCCGATGTACATCGGCGGTCGGTCGAGTGATCGCTCCATGTAGTGAAGCATCGCGATGTCGCGAAAGCCGGCATCGCATAGCGCGCGACAGGCGACGGCGTCGTCCTCGTCGAGCAGCACCTGGGCAAGCTGGACCTCGTCGCCCAGGACGGCGTCGGCGACGAACAAACCGAGCGAGCGAATCAGGTGCGCGCTGACGCCCGGAGCGCGTCCATTGGGCAGGAGGATCATCCCCGTTCGACCGGGCGAAACGATGCAGGCTGCGCCGGCGACGACGTGGCCGCGGCGCTGCACGCGCCAGAGCCGGTGAAGTTCGATCGACATAGCGCGGGCATACTCAAGAAAGGCGGTGACGTGGCGCTCAAGTTCGGCGGGCGTCTGGCGCGCTGCCCACAGGCACGACCGCAGTACTGCACGAATGTCGACGGCGTCGGCCGGCGCGATCTCAAAATCGCAAGGCATACTCGGTCGGCAGGTTCGGGAATGGACGGAATCCGAAGCAACGCCGTTTCCGGCCAACAGGCGGCCGGCGGGGGCGTCGTATGTCGGCTTGTCGTGCGACACGGGTCAGCTCTTCATCTTGTTCCAGTCCGCCAGGAATTTTTCCAGACCGATGGTGGTGAGCGGGTGATTGAGCATCTGCTCGAAGACTTTGTAAGGCATGGTACCGATATCGGCGCCGAGCTTTGCGGCCTGAACGACGTGAAGCGGATGGCGCAAACTGGCGGCGAGTATCTCGGTTTCGTAGCCGTAATTGTCGTAGATGGTTCGAATGTCGGCGATGAGGTCCATGCCGTCGTGGCCGATGTCATCGAGTCGGCCGAGAAAAGGTGAACAAAACGTCGCGCCGCATTTTGCGACGATGAGCGCCTGGAGCGGCTGGAAAATCAGCGTCAGATTTGTTCGAATGCCTTCCTCGGAGCAAATCTTGAGCGCTTTGACACCTTCGGGAATGGTCGGCAGCTTGACAATAATGTTGTCCGCGATCTTCGACAGCTCGCGGGCTTCCTTTACCATCGTGTCGCAATCGGTCGACACAACTTCAGCCGACACCGGGCCGGAGATGATTTCGCAAATCTGGCCGACGAGCGTTTTGAAGTCCTTGCCCTCCTTGGCGACGAGGCTCGGGTTGGTGGTGATGCCGTCGACAATTCCCATGGCCGCGCCGGCGCGGATTTCGTCAAGATTGGCGGTGTCGAGAAAGAACTTCATGATCGCATGGTCTCCGCGTGCAGTTCGAAGAACGCGCGGCCACTTCCTGCCGCGTCGGCTGAATGGCGCATTCTACTTCGTCGCGCACGATTGGGAAAGCGGCGTGCGAGATCTCGAGTCGGATTAAGCAGGCAGGGGGCGCGGTTCGCCGCGAAGACAGCGTATCGCGACATCGGCAACGGTCGGATCAAACTGCCGTCCTCGGCCGCGCAACAGTTCCGAGATGACCTTTGCTCGGTCAAAGCCTGACTTGTAGCTGCGCGGAGAGATCATCGCGTCGATGCTGTCGGCGGCCTGGATGATCCGCGCGCCGAGGGGAATCTCCTCGCCGCACAGGCCGGTCTGATAGCCCGAGCCGTCGTACCATTCGTGGTGGTAGAGTACGAGGGGCACAACATCCTTCAGGCAATCGATCGACTCGAGCATTTTTGCGCCGATGGCGGGATGGCGCTTGACGATTTCGAATTCTTCGCGCGTGAGCTTAGCCGGTTTGGCGAGAATGCAGATCGGCACGCCGATTTTCCCGATGTCGTGGAGCATCGCGCCGATGCTGATCAAGCGTCGCTGCGGCTCGGGCACGCCCAGCATGACGGCCAGATGCGACGCCATCGCTTCGACGTTCATTGAGTGGTGCGACGTATGGGCATCATACGCCGCGAGTGTCGCCAGCAGGCCGCGAATGACGGCCGAGAGGGACGTGTCGCCGGCGGCGGGCAGTTCAACTCGACGGCTGCCATGCGGATAGGGCGCTCGCAACAGATCGACGAAGCTGCGATCAGACGATGCGCCGGATGAAAGCGCGCCCGCCTGAAGAGGCGGGACGGACATGGCGACATCGAACGACGTGCGTTCGTGGCGCATCGGCCACGATGTCGGCACTTGGTGCGCGTGCAGCGCGCCTTCGGCGAGTGAGCGCGGCATCGGCTGTTCCACCTCTTCCCATCCATCGCGGTCGGCCTGGAGCCGAATCCCCGTCCGCTGACTACATCGGAGGCGTGGCCGCCGCGCTTGAAGGCGGTCGGCGCATTGTGGACCGGCGGAAGGTCCGTTTGCCTCGGCACTTCGCGTCGCACACAATGCCGCGCGGCGCGCCGGCGATGGAACGGTCTGCGTCGGGACTCATGCGAGACAAGGGATGCGGCGCGCCACGCGAATCGTTCTGGGACTCAACAGCGGCACCAGTGCCGATGGAATTGACGCCGCGGCTTGCGAGATTAGGGGACGCGGCACGGCGATGCGCGTGCGCGTGATCGGACATGTCGCGACGCGCTATCCGGACGATCTTCGCGAGCGTCTCTTGTCCGTCATGGCGCCGGCGCAGGCGCGAACTGAGGACATCTGCCGGCTGCATTCTGCAATCGGGCTGGCGTTTGCGCGGGCGGCGCAGCGAGCCAGGCGAATTCTGGGCCTCGGCCAAGTCGATCTGATCGGCTCGCACGGTCAGACGATCTGCCATTTGCCGCCTCGTAAAAGCGCGGGAGGCGCGCGGCAGCGCGGTGATGGCGAGACCGGAACGCTTCAGATTGGCGATGCGTCCATCATCGCGGCCGAGTTGGGCGCACCCGTTGTGTCGGATTTTCGTCATGCCGACATGGCCGTCGGCGGGCAAGGCGCGCCGCTAGTGCCGTGGACCGACTTCGTATTGTTTCAGGGCGAGAAGTCGAGCCGAGTGATTCAAAATATCGGCGGCATTGCAAATCTGACATGGCTGCCGGCGGGCGGCGGGGCGGATGACGTCGTCGCGTTCGACTGCGGGCCGGGGAACATGATCATCGACGCGCTGGTGCGGCATTTCACAAAGGGCAAGCAGAGCTACGATCGCAATGGCCGGTTGGCGGCGCGTGGGCGTGCGGATGAACGATTGTTCGCCGCGATGTCGTCAGGCGTTGATCCGTTCTTATTGATGCCGCCTCCGCGCAGCCTTGGTCGCGAGGAATTTGGCGAACCTTTCGTTCAGACTCTGTTGACGGCGCACGACCGTAGCGAGCTTCGCATGGAGGATTGGATCGCGACGGCGACGCATCTGACGGCTCAGACCATCGGCCTGTCGTATGCGCTGCATCTTGGCGGGGCGCGGAGAGGCGCGTCCAGGCAGCGCGACGGTCTGGGCATCGATGAAGTCATTCTGTGCGGCGGCGGCGCGCGAAACCAGACACTGGTGGAGCTATTGCGCGGCTATCTGGCGGCGTTGAACGACGGTGCGCCGGTGTCTGTGCTGCCGATGGATGAACTGGGCATTTCATCGCAATCGAAGGAATGTGTTTCTTTTGCGATGCTGGCGGCGGCGTGCGTCGATCGCGTTCCTGCGAATCTGCCGGGCGTGACGGGGGCGAGGCGGCGCGTCGTGCTGGGGCAGGTGACGGGCTGAATGCGAGAGCCGCGAATCGGATGGAATTGAAACGACTCAATGGGGCCGGCAACTCAAGCACGTACGGTCGCGGCCCCGACCGGTCCGGTCGCAAAGGCCCGATGAATCGACAGACCGACGACATCGAACACCAACTGAGCCTGCGCGTTTCTGCCGATCTGATATTCGCCGGAACTGATGGATCGAATGGCCGATAGCAAACCGTTGAGATTCGTGCGGGCCGCAAGGCGGCGGATGGTTTGCGCTTCAGCGGAGACGGCAGGCTCCAGGCCGACGGCACATCGCTGCACATCCCGCAGGAAGGCGGACGCCAAACCGAGCAGGATGCCCTGTGCCATGCGTCCGGCATTCAGATCGGCCGTATCCTCGCCTTCGACGGCGTCGTCGTCATCGGCCTTGCCGGCGGCTTGAATCTTCGTCGCGAGTTTCTTGGACAGATCGACCAGTGTCTTGGCAAAGCCGATCGGATCGGCATCGGCGCCCGCGACGGCGTCCAGCATCGGAGCAGCCAGTTCATGCACGCCGATCTGATAGTACAGCGCGGCGCGGCCGGCACTGCCCTGCGTCAGTTCGGCGAGGAGCTTCGCTGATGCGGCATCGGCTCCGCAGGATGTCCTGAGCAGATTGTCGACAAACTCAATCGGCAGGCCGAAGAAGTTGACTTGCTGACAGCGCGAGCGCGTCGTGTCGAGCAGCATATCGGCAGAGGATGAAAGCAGGATAAGATAGCTGTGTTCCGGCGGCTCTTCCAGCGTCTTGAGCAGGGCGTTTTGTGAGTGGGGATTAAGCCGATCCGCCTCGGCCACGACAAATATTTTTGCGCGTTGGCGGCTGGGTCGCAGACCGATCTTGTCGATCACGAAATGGCGGATGACGTCGATGCCCAGTTCGGTCGCCTTGCGGCGCTGCACGTCTTTATCCGGATGCAGCTTGTTGAGCGTTCGATATATGCGGTGATAGTCGGGATGATTGCCCGATGCGTGCAGTTCGCAATCGACACATCGACCGCAGGCGTCGCGCCACTGATCGACGCCGACGTTGAATGATCTCGGCGGCTTTTCGACGCGCGGATCGCCGCACAGCAGCACGGCCGCCAGGCGCTGGGCCAGCATTTCCTTGCCGACGCCTTCGGGTCCGGAGAAGAGAAGGGCGTGGGGTATGCGGTCGACGGACATGGCCCGCTGAATGCGATCATGCACGCGGTCCTGATGCAGTACGTCAGAAAGGCGCATGTTCGATGGCCTCCCGAATGCGCTGGTGGACATCTTCGACGGTGCCTTCACCGCTGACAATCACGACGGGGGCGGGATAGATCGACGGCAGTTCGATAAACAGCTCGCGTACGCGCTGATGAAACTCGACCGGGCGCGCCTCCATGGCGTCGGTATGCACGTCGTGGAATAGCATCGTCTGGCCGGCGCGGCCTTTGCGCGGCGTAGAGGCTTTGCGATTGGTGCGCTTAAAGGCTTCGCCGGGCGGCATGTCGAGGATGATCGTGAGGTCCGGCCAGACGTCGTCGATCGCGAAACGGGCCAGTTGCACAACGCGATTCGGATCGTATCCGGCCGCGCCCTGATAGGCGCACGTGGCCGAGACGTATCGATCGCCCAGCACGGCCGCGCCATCAGCGAGTGCCGGCGATATGACATCGCGAACGAGCTGCGCGCGAGAGGCCATGAAGAGCAGCGTTTCGCAATGGATGTCCATTTCGGACAGGTCGTAGTCGAGCAGGACGTGGCGGATGCGGTCGCCGATGGTCGTGCCGCCGGGATCGCGCGTGCGGACGAAGGGTATGCCGCATTCATCCATCGCGGCCATGAGCAGGTCCATCTGCGCGCCTTTTCCCGCGCCGTCGATGCCGTCGAGGACGAGGAACTTTCCCCGGAGCCTCTCAATTGCCTGCCGTGGATTGGAAGACAAGTCTCACCGCCCTCGCCGCTGACTGATCGCTTCGTAGACGTCGGCCGCATTGTAGCTGGAGCGCACGAAGGGTCCAGCGGCGACAGCGCGAAAACCGATGGCGCGCGCTTCCGCGGCGATTTCATCGAACTCGCTCGGCGGATAATATCGCGCGACGGGCGCGTGTTGTGGCGAGGGACGCAGGTATTGACCGACAGTCAGGATATCGACATCAGCCGAACGGAGATCGCGCATGGTTTGACGAAGTTCGTCGCGCGTCTCTCCGAGGCCGACCATCAGCCCGCTCTTGGTGAACATGTCGGGCAGGCGCTGCTTTACTTTACGCAGCACGTCGAGCGTGCGGGCATATCGCGCCGCGGGACGAATGATCGGCGAGAGCCGTTCGACGGTTTCCTGATTGTGGTTGTATATGTCGGGCCGTGCGTCGCAGACCGTGGCAAGGCAGTCGTCGCGCGCGTGAAAGTCGGCAGGGAGAATCTCAATCGCACAGTCAGGCGACAGGCCGCGCACGGCTCGGATGCACGCCGCGAAGTGGCCCGCGCCCTCGTCGGGCAGGTCATCGCGCGCGACGGCTGTGATGACGACGTGCTTCAGGCCCAGTTCGGCGACGGCCCTTGCCAGGCGCTCCGGTTCATCCGTCTCAGGCGGCTTGGGTTTGGCCGTGATGACGGCGCAGAAGGCGCATCGCCGTGTGCAGAGATCGCCGAGGATCATGAAAGTCGCGTGCCGGTGCGACCAGCATTCGGACAAGTTCGGACAGCGGGCCTCTTCGCAGACCGTCGCCACGCCGCTGCGCGCTACAATCTCGCGCGTCTGAAGAAGCACGTTGCCCATCGGAAGCGGCCGCTTCAGCCAGGGCGGCAGGCGGCGACCTTCAGAGGGAGACGATTCGATTATGGTCAGTTGCATTGTTGCCTCGGGGAGCGTACGCGGCGCGACACGGTCGACGGATCGTGCCGACGGGAGCTACCTGGCTGCCGCGCGTGGCGTAACTCGCCGTCGGGCGATTATAGTGGATGCACGGTGAACGGTGAAACGCCCGGCGCGGTCGCCTCGGGATCGCCGACCTCCGCCGAAGAGGAGCCGCCGCCATGATCAATCTTAATCGCGTATTGTTCCCGACGGACTTTTCCGATCTCTCGGTGCATGCCCTGAAGTATGCCCGTGGCTTTGCCGAAACGTTCAAGGCCGAGTTGCACGTCATACATGTGGTGGACGAAGCAACGCTCTACTGGTCGGCCGTCGCGCCCAACTCCGTTCCGGTGGGGCCGTCGATCGAGGAATTGACCGAGACCGCGGAGAAGGAGATGGCGAGATTCGTGCAGCCGAAGCTG
>CAZRFP010000136.1:8331-11797 GCA_964599535.1 uncultured Planctomycetaceae bacterium | reverse complement strand
GCCGACCGTGCCGCTGCCGAGTACGTCGCCGGGATACAGCGTCCGGGCGCAACTGGCGAATGCGATCATGGCCTCAAAGCGGTGCTTGACCGTGCCGTACCGGCCGTCGGTCCACTGCTCGCCATTGACAAAGGCCCGCATGGCGACGGCGTCGAGATCGGAAATCTCGTCGGGTGTGACAAGATACGGCCCCAGCGCGCTCGCGAAATCCTTCCCCGGAGCGGGGCCCATGTTGATCGGCATGGCCTTCGTCTGTCGCGCGCGCGCCGATAGATCGTTCAGAATGGTGTAGCCGGCTATTGCCGCGCGGGCCGTTTCGATCGTCGCGTTGCGGATCGGCCGGCCGATCACGCAGGCCATCTCGCATTCAAAATCCATGCGCTCCTCGCCGGGCGGGAAATGCGCCGTCATGCCGTGGCCGATGAAGCTCGTCGCGTTGGAGTTGTAGTAAGCGGGAATCTCGTACCACTCGGGCACGATGAAATCCAGCCCGCGCTGCTTGCGCATCGTCATGACGTGCTGCTCGAAGGCATAAAAATCGAGATACTGCGACGGCCGCGGAATACACGGGGCGAAAAACACATCCTTCGGATCAACGCCGACCGGCTTGCCGCCGCCCGCGCTGTCGAGCGTCGCCAGCTCTTTGCGAAAGGCTCCCCACTCCGGCAGACCCGCCACCGCCGCGGCGAGGACGCCGGCATATTGCGGATCGGCCGGATCATGGTGCTTTCGTGCCATGTCGGTGACATCAACAATCTTCCCACCGACCAGCGCACCCAGCCGCACCTGCACGGGCACACGGCGTGCAAGATCGGAATCACGCTGTTCGGAGGAGGAATAAAATTGGCAGAGTTTCATCGGATATATGCCCTCATAGAATACGTCGCAGTAAACAGCAATCAATGCTGCGCAATGATATTCGCGAGATCGCGAAAGGTGCGAATTTCCGGCGGCAAACCCGCGTTATGCCGGCCGATCAGCGGCGAGCACATTCGGATCAGAACCCAAGCGACCGCGCTAATGGCGACAGCAACGAAGAATACCTGTATCGAGATGCCGAAGAACTCCATGTACGCTGTCTCGTCATGCTTGAAAAGGAAATTTGCCAAAATCGCGATCACGCCTGTGAGTATGACCTTGTCCACAAACCACAGGTTCATCCAGCCAGAGAGGCTACGCCGTAACTTAGGCAAACGGTTCTCGCTGCGCCATCGCAACTGGCTCCAAAGTTGAACCATACTCGTGCGCGGTAGCACGTTAGCGATCTCCGAACTTGGACCAAATGCAGGACACTGCGGCCTCATGCGCCTGACAAGCCGCTGAATCAGTCGGAACGCGCCGGCAGGCGCGCAAGATCGGCCCAAAATGACGACCTTCGGAATGCACGGGGATTCAACGTGGGCGAGAACAAAATCGGCTAGATCATTGAATGTCAATCGGTTTGCGATCTGCTCTTCCCATTGTTCAGATTTCGTCAGATGGACGCCAAACAGCTGAGTCCATTCGTTCCTTTCCGCTTTGAAGCCAAAGTAGTCCTCAACCTCTGAGAACACATCGGCAAGATCAATCTCGTCCCACATGGTCGAGCCACCAACCTTGATTCCACGCAGAAAACAAACAACGTTGGTCTTTCCTGATTTGAACGGGGTGATGCCGATCACATCGGTCACAACACGGCGCAACCCGGTTAGTATGATTCTTCGATTCTCTCGCAAAACAGGATCACACTTCATGTTGTTGCTCCTAACAAAAACGGAACAGTAACAGGCGACACGATCTCATCCCCCCTGCTCCATCGCCTCAAACAGCGCACGAAAGTTCCCCTCGCCGAAGCCCGCCGCGCCGCAGCGCTGGATCAGTTCGAAGAAGAGCGGTCCGGCTCCTTCGCCATCGTTCCGGCCGGGTCGATTCTTGCAGAAGGCCTGCAGCAGATAGCCGCCGCGATCGCCGTCTAGCAGGATGCCGCGCGTGCGCAGATCAGCGATCGATTGCGTTGCCCCGGAGATGCCCTGCGTGGCGATGCGGCTCGGCAGCGCGTCGTAATAAGCCGGCGGCGTGTGCAGAAAGGTCACGCCCCCTGCGCGGCCCGTGTCGAAGGCCTTAATAATGTCGCTCACGCCGAAGGCGACGTGATGCACGCCCTCTCCGCGATGGGCGTCGATGGCGAGTTGCACCTGCGACTGGTCGAATCGCGGACGCAGCGGTTCGTTGATCGCCAGCTTCACGCCGCTCGACTCATCGTGCATGACGACGCAGCGCAGGCCGGTGCCGACGCCGGGGCGAATGTCTTCAGTATGAAACTGCACGCCCCAGAAGCGCGAAAAGCCCAGCACCTGTTCGCAGAACGCCACGACGGGCATGAGCGTGCGCGCGTTGATCGTCATGTGGTCGATCGCCGTCAGACCCAGCCGATTGCGCGCGGCGTCGAATGCCGCGACAGGCTTCATGCCGGGCAGCATCGCGGCGGCGGCATTTGCCGATCGGCTTGGTGCCGAATCGGCGGCACGGTCGATCTGCACAAAGCAGAACTCGACCTGCCCGATCGGAACGGCCACGCGGACTTCAATCCAGCGACCGCCGTCGTCGAACGGCTCGTCGATCAACTGCTCCGTCGGCGCGGCGTAGCGCTCCATCAGGCGCGCTTCAACTTCGCGAGCATCGCCCACGAGAAAGCGCACCCGCGCAATGCCCTCGGGGTGGCGTCTCAGATAGCGCTGCACGCGCGATCCGGCATGAACGGCCTGCGAAAGCGTGATGGACACCTCACCGCAGCGAAGGAAGTGCTCGCGCGTGCCGGTCGCTTCGACACGTGCGTCTTCGCTCACGGCGACGCGCTGAAAGCCAAAGCCGTCCGTGAGATACGCCAACCAGCAAGCGGCGTCGTGGACGCAGATATCGATGCTGTGAATGCTCTGTATACCGAGAGGTGACCTGGACATGATCGCACTCCTTCGCGGTCCGCGGAAAGCGGGCGACGCATGGCAGCCTACCGCGCCGCGTCGTCCGCGTCGAGCAATACGCCGCACGAATACGCCATCAGCATCAAATCGCAATCAGGTCAGCGCGATCAGAATCACAAGATCAGCCGCGCGCAATCAGAACTGCGACCGTAAGGATGCGGTGGCGCCCCACGCGCTTCACGTGGCCATTGCCGCACCGCACGCCCATTGCCTGAAGCATCCGCCCCGCGCTCCGATCGCCCAATCCCTCCTCACTTGAACTGCAGATCCTTATGCGCCTCGAACAGATGTTTCAACTTTCCGCGCTGATATTTCCCCGTCGATGTCACCGGGATGTCATCGCCAAACAGCACTACTTTCGGGCACTTCGACGAAGGCAGCCGCTCGCGGCACCAGGCCATCACGTCGTCGCTCGTCAGCACTTTACCGGGCTGCGTCTGCACATACGCCCCTACTTCCTCGCCGTAGTAGCGATTCTCAAAGCCAACGGCCAGTCCGACGCGGAC
>CAZRFP010000136.1:0-8321 GCA_964599535.1 uncultured Planctomycetaceae bacterium | reverse complement strand
TTCAGCACTTCGTCGATCTCAAAGGGCGAGATATTCACGCCCCCGCGAATGATCAGCTCCTTGATGCGGCCGGTGATGAAGAAGTAGTCCAGCCCGTCTTCGCCTCGGCGCTTGAAGCCCTCGTCGCCGCTGCGAAACCAGCCGTGGGAAAATGCCGTCGCGTTGGCATCGGGGTTCTTGAAGTAGCCGCACATGACATTGTGCCCGCGGATGACGATCTCTCCCTTTTCGCCGTCGGGCACGGGGCGGCCCTCGCCGTCGTGGATGGCCATTTCGTTCGTCGCGATGGGCACGCCGATCGACGGAAAGCCGTGGTCATACATCCATGCGCAATGCGCGTGCCACTCCAGATCGACCGGCAGAAAGCAGGAATAACACACCGTTTCCGAAAGCCCGTAGCCGTGCAGAATCTTCAGACCAAACGTGTCCTGAAAATCGCGGGCCAGCTCGACCGAGAGCGGTCCGGCGCCGCAGATGAAATGACGAAAATTCGGCATGTTCTCCGGGTTCGGCTCGCCGCCGGCATCAATGAGAAACTGAAGCAGCGTGGGCACGACGCTGACGATGGCGACGTCGTGGCGTTGAAGCTTCTCCCAGAAGCCCCCGCTGCGGAAGCGCTTGTTCACCACGACATGCGCCCCGACGAAGCAAGGCGTCACCAGCGTGACGACGATGCCGTTGACATGGTGAATCGGCAGCACGTTCATCATCACGGTGCGGGCATCAATCGCGTGCCACCGCGAGATGCCATAAGCATCGGCGAACAACTGCTTCTGATTGAGCACGACGCCCTTTGGATTGCCCGTCGTTCCGCTCGTGTAGACCACGAGCGCCTCGGCCTCCCACGTGCTGTCGTCGATCGGCGTCGTCGGCGCTTCGGCCGATGCGTCCGAAAGCTCGCGCTCAAAATCCGTCCAGCCCCCGGGCGGAGCGCCGTCATCCAGACCGACCATCGCCAGGCGCACGCCCGAAGGAAGGTGCGACTCCACGCCGACGTAGTCGTCGCGGCAGGTGCGATGTGCGACGAGCAACGTCGCCTCGGAATTCCGCACGATGTAGCCGACGCGATCGTCCGACTCGCCGGGGTTCACAGGCACCACGCGCGCCCCAAGCCGCCACGCCGCGAAATACAGCGCCACCGTCAGCGGTTGATTGATCGTCAACGTCGCGAATGATGAGCCTGCGCGGATCGCATAACGACCATGCAGAAGCGCGGCCGTCCGGTCGATCAACTCCGCGAATTGGCCATACGTATATGTCGTCGGCGATTCATCGTCGGCCGCACAGGGGTAATACGTCATCCACGGGCATTCGGCCGCCTCACTGACGCGCCGCCGCCACATCTCGCCGAAGTTCCGGTCGGGCAGAAAGTCGTCAATCTCCGGCAACGGCTCGCACCGCTGGGCCTGCGCGATCAACTCGCGAATTCCAGATTCATCCTGCCCCGCCGCCGGATTTGCACCTCTTGCATCCATCTGAATCGCCTCCCATAAGACTTGGCCGTGTCTTCACGGTCAGGCGATATTGAACCGCAGCGCTGAGGATCGGGCAACGGCGCGGCGGCAGGCGCGCGGCGGACACAAGTCAATCCAGAGCCGACTATCGCAGCTTTTCTCAAGTAGATAAGGGGCATGTGAAGAGCGCGCTGGCCTCCTACGGTACGTTCGTCACATCGGCACAATGCCCCTCGCCGTCAATGTGCCCGAGCGTCGTGGCAAGATGCGTAATAAGCTCCAACAGACTCATGCCGTTGACACCAGAATCCGCGGCGGCCAGCTCGGCTGACGTGATGTTGCCGTCGTTGTTCGTGTCTGCCTCGGCAAACGCACCGAATCGCAAGTCAGGATTGTCGCTTAGATCAGCGTAAAACAGATGATCGGCGTGAATCGTCAACTGCAGTGTCGCCATGCCCATAGCATCAGGCTGTATCGTGCTGAAGCAACCACCGTAATCCGTCAGTTGCTTGAATTCAAGCGACATGGTTTTCGTGACATCCTCCTTCGTGGCGGTCAACTCGAAGTAGATGGAGAGCTCGCTGCCCACCATGTTAAGAACGTCACCAAATCCCGCGTTGGCCTCTGATGCACCGTCGGAAGTCCCAACTCGATACGAAGTCTCATGCAACGCCAACACCGAGTCCACGTTGCCGGTCGCATAAACGAAGCCCTCACCTCCCGATGGCATTGCCAGGTCGAATACCTTACCGTTCTCACCGCTAAAGACCGTCGATCCGTTGCGTTTGACTATCACATTGTCAATGACGATCAGAAACTTCTGAAATTCGATCTGCCACCCGTCCGTCTGATCGGCCGGAATCCCCTCTTCGATAAACTCCTCTCCATATACCCGAACCGTCAAATTAGTGACGGAATCGCCATTATTGTTGCCGTTGTTGTTGCCGTTGTTGTTATTGTTGCCACAGCCATCGCCCGCAGCCATGCCGAGGCATGGAAACAAGCAAAGACAGATCAAATTCAAGCGCATCGTTGTATTACTCCCTTTCCATGTAAAAAATCCCGATGGACTTCATGCCCCATTCCATGAGAATGGAGCATACGTTGAGAGCGAGGATCTCCCGCGCAACTTCGTAAATTGCAGGCACTATTGAAGTTTGAAAATTCGAAGGCGGGCATGATGCAGCAAATCTCCGCGTGAAACAGAAGCGCGGACCTGGATTCCAGACCGTGCCAAATCAGGAGGTTGCGATCGCGGCGTGCGGTTCCCGGCTCTCACGCGAACTCAGCGCACCCGGAAAGGTACGCTCAGTTCAAACAAATCAGTAACGCCGTCATGGGCATGATACTGAACCGAAAACTCATAGTTTCCCCGCTCGATGTTCGCCGGCAAAGCAACCTTGAAGCTGGGAATATCGCTTTCGAAGATCACTGATTCGCGACCATTGATCTTGACGTGATAGTGGCCGCCAGGGCCGGGATGTCCCGCCGCCTCGCTTTTGTCGGACCTGAAGACCTCGATGGCAAACTGAACATCTTCGCCCGGCGCAAACTCATTGAAGGGAAGCGGCGAAGCAACGCGCACGGTCGTTCCGTTCTGGGTTACCGAAGCAGGCGGCGGCGCAAACAGGGAAAACTGATCTGCGCAACCGGCCGATTGCAGCATCAAACCCGCAAAGACGAATAGGCAAGTCATGGACTTCCGCATGTTCTCATTACTCCTCATGAAAGGCAGTTGGCGTCTGCAGGCGATGCGTTCAGCGGCGCGATCCCGAAACGCACACACAAAGACCCACCGTAAGGGTCTAACTAAATGACCTTGAAGACCCCTGAATGGTACCGGGGATTGCGCAGCGTTGTCAATGCTATGCAACACGAATCTCGATGGCCCGAACTTGTAAAAGTCCGTGATCGGACCGGCAAATTACATTTCAGAGAATCGGCGTCGCAAGGCGGGCCAGCCCGGCGGCAAGCGTCTGCGTGTACGTCCAGCCTTTCACATCCTCTTCGCGGACGCGGCGCGAGTTGCGGATGAGCGTTTCGAAGTCTTCCTGCAGATAGCGCGACAGCTCGGCATCGTAGATGATGCTCGTCAATTCAAAGTTCAACTGAAAGCTGCGGATGTCCATGTTGGCCGAGCCGACCATCGACCAGCGCTGATCGACGACAACCAGCTTTGAGTGGATCATCCCGCCGTCGTATTCGTAAATCTCCACGCCGGCTTCGAGCAAGTCCTCGTAGAACGTGCGCCCGGCCCAGAGCACCAGCCAGTGCTCCGACTTCGACGGCAGCAACAGTTGCACGCGCACGCCGCGATACGCCGCCGAGGTGAGTGCAAGCATCATGGCACGATCCGGAACAAAGTAGGGCGTGACCACCGCAATCGAACGATCCGCGTCGGACACCGCCGCATTCAGCAACTGGTGCATCACATCGGCGCGGCCGTCCGGGCCGCTCGGCACGATCTGCACCACGTGCGAACCCGCCACGGCGGGCGGCGGAAAATAACGCGGCGATGTCAGATCGCGCTTCGTCGCGAAGTGCCAGTCTTCGACGAAGACCTCCTGTAATTGCGTGACGCACGGACCTTCCATGAGCAGATGCGTGTCGCGCCACGGGCCGAGCTTTTTCTTGCGACCGAGGTACTCGTCGGCAATGTTTTTGCTGCCCGTGAAAGCGGTGCGCCCGTCGACGATCGTCAGCTTTCGATGGTTGCGGCAGTTCAGTTGCAGCCGGCGATTCGTCGGCCCCCACGGCAGAAAAAACTCAACCTCGACGCCTGCGCTGCGCAGCTCCCGCACAAATCTTCGCGAGAGCCTCCAGCAGCCCACGGCGTCGAGCAGCAGCCGCACCTCCACGCCCTGCCGCGCCTTCTTCATGAGCAGCTCGGACATGGCGCGGCCGGTGTCGTCGGCGGCGAAGATGTAATACTCCATGTGGACGTGCTGCTGGGCCGCGTCGATGGCGATGGCGAGGTTCAGAAACGCCCGCTCGGCGTCGTGATAAATGGCGACGTTGTTTCCCGTTGTGACGACGGCGTCGCTGACCTGCGCGGCGAGATTCATCAGGCCGCGCATCGATTCGTCAAACCGCGCGGTCTCGCGAGCGTCGTGGTCCTTGGCCAGCACGGCCGTTTTCTCCGCGAGCGATGAGGCGATCTCGTGGCGGCGGCGGCGGCGGCGGCGGACCTTGCGTTGAATCGGCGCGGGGCCGACCAGTGCATAGAGAAACAAACCCAGAAACGGCAGGAGCAGCAATGCGAGAATCCACGCCAACATTCCGCGCGGCTCACGGCGATGACGCAGAATGTTCTCGATCGCCAGCATGACGGCGATGTAGTTCAGGACGGTGAGCGTTGACCACAGGTACGTCAGATTCATGCAACCGGCCTGACTATCGGCGAGAAGGTCGACCGGGCACGCCCGATCCGAACGAACGGCGCATGGCTGCCCGCGAGGCTCATGCTCCCACATTGGCTCAATGAGTTGATCGATCCCGACATTGGCGCTTCCCGGTCAGTGGATGGTTCACGCGCGCTCGGCACGGCACGCGTCAGCCTACTTACGCGGTCCACCTCAGATCATGCCACTGACCGAAGTCTAGCTGTATTGGCCCGGCCGGGGCAATGACTGCATGGGCCGGCCGGGCCGCTTTGCATTCGTCTCCCACGCATGTTCGCGTGAAAGAACCGGAATCCGGTTCGGACTCTCGGGACGCGCTGCCGGACATCTTGATGGCCGGCATTCTGGTCTCGTATTGGTTGAGACTCCCCGAAGCCGAAACACCAGACTCCACAACACGCAAGCCGATGTTGTTGTTGCGGTTGTCGGGCGTGTTCCTGTTGCGGTTCGCCGAGCGCAGGTTCCTGCGTTCGTTGTTGTTCCACGAGCCGCCGCGCAGGACGCGGCCGTTTCAACCGGATCCCGTTTGAAAGACAAGTCTGAGAGCAGCCTGCACCGCAGACGGTAGCCATTCGCGGTCGCCGCGTGGGCATTCCAGGATGCCAATCGAACCTTGATGTCGCTCCAATCCAGTTCGCCGTTGGAATAACGCCTCTGGAGCGCCTTCCCGCGACGGCGGAAGCGACGAATGTTCTCCTTGGTCAGGAAGCTATGCGTCGGCCAGCAGCGATATCCTAGAAAGCGCGTCGGGCGGACGATGGGCCGCACCTGGGCGCGATCTTCGTGGATGCGGAGCCGCAACCTCGACAAAAAATCGATCACGCGATCGCGCATCTCACACAAAGCCTGCTTGTCATCGTCGAACAGGACGAAATCATCCACGTAGCGAACGTATCCCTTGCATCGCAGGCCCCGTTTTACGTAATTGTCCAGCCCGTGCAGATACACGTTCGCCCAGAACTGGCTGGTCAGGTTGCCGATGGGCAGGCCGCGGTGGCGCTCGGCCGGGGCAAACAGGTCGTCGGATGGAAACCACGCAAGGACCGGCTCCTGCGGATTGCTCGCGTCAATGATCGTGTCGCAAAGCCAGAGCACGTGTTCGTCCCGGATGCGCGTGCGAAGCAGCGATTTGAGTATTTCATGGTCGATGGTCGGAAAGTACTTGACGATGTCGCACTGGAGGACGTACCTGAATCGCCGCGCGTATGCCTGATACCGATCGACCGCTCGGTGCGTGCCCTTGCCCAGCCGATTTGCGTAAGAGTCGAAGATGAAGTTTCGCTCGAAGCGCGGCCCAATCACGTTCACCAGCGCATGATGCACGACTCGGTCCCTGTAAGGCGCCGCGCTGATCAGCCGCGGTTTCGGCTCATGGATGCAGAAGGCGTGATACCGGCCCGGTCTGTACGTGCGGTTTCGCAATTCCCTCTGCAATTTCAAGAGTTCGTATTCGCGCTCCAGCTCGAATGCCGCGACCTCCGGTTGGCTGCGCTTACCCAGGCGGGCCTTGCGGGCCGACCGCAGAAGGTTTTCCCAACTCGTCAGTCGGGCGAACTCGGTAGAAGCTGATTTTGTTGTCGAGTCCATCCGCCCACCATCTTGCCAATTTCAAGCAATTCCCTGGCCGAATGTTCGTAGGACTTGTGGGGCAATAGCCCGATTTCATTCGCTAGTCGAGTCAATAGACGAACCATCTGTAGGCGCTCGTTCGTCGATGATAGTCGCTCGCTCCTTCGGTTCGGCGATGCGTACCTTGCGCTAACGAGACCCTTCATCACATCGTAAAGCTCGTCTTCGATCCGCTTCCCCAGTCCATAGCGGTGCGTTCGCTGAAACTTCGCCAGGTGGGGGAGGTACCAACGGATCAATTCGTACGTACGGTCGATGACGGGATATCTGTCCAGTTCGCTCATTTTTTACGCGCGGCCCTTCGGGCCGCTTGGAAAATAGAAAAAAGACAAATGGAAAACAGAATCAGGGAGTCCCCGAAGCCGAAACACCAGACTCCACAACACGCAAGCCGATGAAGTCGTTGCGGTAGTCGGGCGAGTTCCTGCTGCGGTTCGCCGAGCGCAGGCCCCCGCGTACGTTGCTGCCCCACGAGCCGCCGCGCAGGACGCGGCGTGATTGATCGCCGCCGCTCGTCCACGCACGGCCGTCCGTCGGCGCGCCGTTGTAATCACCATGATACCAGTCCTCGCACCACTCCCAGACGTTCCCGCCCATGTCATACAGGCCAAATGGGTTCGCCGCAAACGAGCCTACCGGCGCCGTTCCCGCGTAGCCGTCGCGGTAGCCCTGAATGAAACTCCAGTCGGAGAATTTGCCCT
This sequence comes from uncultured Planctomycetaceae bacterium, assembly GCA_964599535.1. Classification (GTDB taxonomy): domain Bacteria; phylum Planctomycetota; class Phycisphaerae; order UBA1845; family UTPLA1; genus JADJRI01. Next base: position 1,136 of record CAZRFP010000136.1, on the reverse strand, counting down.
TGGCAGTCTCGTCCGTGTAGTTCCCCGCAAGGCCCGACGGCGGCCAGTTGTTCCCCCAGGGAAACACGCGGCCATCCCCACCCCGGCAGGCGTACTCCCACTCCGACTCGCTCGGCAGCCGGACCTCCCGGCCGCTCTGGCGGCTCAGCCAGTCGCAGAACGCCTTGGCATCGCGCCAGCTTACATTCACAACCGGCTGGTCGTCGTCGTTGAAGCTGACACCCCTGTAGCTGCCGGAATCGTGGTCGGACTTGAACCGCCGGTACTGCCTGTTCGTCACCTCGTACTTGCCCATGTAGAACGGCCTGGCGATCCGCACCCGGTGTTGAGGACCTTCGTCGTTATCACGTGCTTCTTCCGATTCAGGTGAGCCCATGATGAATTCCCCCGCCGGGATCAACACCAGCTCCATCTTCACCCCGCCGCCGAGGTCCAGCGTCAATTCCTTCTCGACCGGTCTTGCCCGTTTGCGATCTGACTGTGCCTTCAGCCCCAGCATTTCGCGCGCGCCGGCGGTGGCGTGATCGAGCAATTCGTCCATGCTGCCCTTGTATTGGTGGCGAAACTGCTTTTCCATCGCGCCGGTGTTCACGTCCACAAGCATCATTTCGATCGTCCAGGTTTCGCCGAACGACGAGAGCCTTCCGCCGACGATCTTTTCCACCGAGAGACTCTTGCCGTAGCGGACGTAGCACGTCTTTTCGTCGCACTCGGTCGTCGCGGCAAAGTCTTTCTCGCCCAGCCGCTCGATCATGAGTTCGCGGTCGATGAGTTCGTATTTGTCGACGCTGAAAAACTCACTCCGCACGTTGGCCGCCGCCTCCTTCGCGCCGCTCGATTCAACCTTGCCGGTCGTGCGGAAATCGAGCACAGCCAGCTTGGGCTTGCGCGCCGGCGCGGAGGCGGGCGTTGGCTTGGGTTCGTCGGCGCGGGCGCGCGGCAGAAGTTCCGGCGCGGCCGCGAATGGCAAGGTGGCCTGCAACAGCAGGGCGATTGCGGCGATTCGTCGCATGTTAAGCTCCAGCCGATTGGGTTCGCGTTGTAAGAGAGCTTGTCGATTATACGGCGCGGCCGGGCCTGTGCAAAATGCGACGTGGTGAGGATCGAGCCGGCATTGGGTTTTGAAAAGGCGATTC
>CAZRFP010000135.1:0-12183 GCA_964599535.1 uncultured Planctomycetaceae bacterium | reverse complement strand
ACGCCCAATCCGCTAGCGATTGAGTCGTGTGTGTTTCTGCGATTGAGATCAGTCGGCGCTATTTAACGTGTACGTTGAAATGCCCCAGCGCCTCGGCGTCACTTGGAAAGAACTTGAACAGCTTGTCGAGGTTCGTGATCGTGAAGATCTTCATCAGTTCCTTCTTGATCGCGCACATCACCATCTCGCCGCCGATGGCCTTGGACTTCTTGTTGAGGTTCAGCAGCACGCCCAGCGTGTGCGATGCGAGGAACTTCACGTTTGAGAAGTCGAGGACGATCTTCTTCTTGTTCTGCTTTTCGGGCAATTCATACAGGTCCTGGCCGATCTGATCGATCACCCGCATTTCGAGAATGGAGCTATCCTGAAACGTGACCACCGTCACGTCGGCGTATGCCTGGATCAAAAGACGCGAATTGCCCATGCCGTTCTCCGAAGGAACCCATCGCGGCTGTACCAGACGCCGCGTTGCGATATTCTAGTCACTTCGGACGAATCACGCGACCAACTGAAACACCATGAGCAAACACCGCATACTCGCCGTCGAAACCTCTTCACGCACCGGCTCCGTCGCCATCGCCGACGGAGCGGACCTCGTCGCCGAAATCGCCTTCACCGCCGATCAGGAGCACGCCCGCGATCTGCTCCCCGTGATCGACACGCTCCTGCAGGCCCACCATTGGACCCCCGCATCCATTCAGGCGTGCTGCATTTCGATCGGCCCCGGCAGCTTCACCGGCCTGCGCGTGGCCGTCACCTTCGCGCGACATCTGTCGCTGGCGGTCGGGGCGAAGCTGTATGCCGTGCCGACGCTCGATGTCATCGCGGCCGGCGCGCGGGCGATGGATGCGCCACCTCGGCGGCTGGCGGTCGTTCTCGACGCCAGGTCACAGCGAATCTTCGGGGCGATGTACGAATGGACATCGGAAACGAGCGGGGCGACATCGACCGGCTACATCCGCACATCGGGGCCGATGCTGTTGGACCCGGCCGCATTTCTCGCGCAAGCGCCCCGGGCCGATGCGGTCATGGGCGAGGGCGTCACCTATCACGCGCAGGCCGTGCGCGATTCGGGCGTGGCGGTGGTCGATGCTGCGCTCTGGACGCCGCGAGCGGCGAATGTTCACCTGCTCGGCTGGCCACCCATCGAAGCGGGCCGCGCAACGCCGCCGGAGCAGCTCGTGCCGCTGTATGTTCGCCGCCCCGAGGCGGAGGAAGTGTGGGAGCGGAAACAGGCCGAGGCGCGGAACACGTCGACCGAGACGCGAGATTCAACCAGCGCGACGTGAGCTTCAACGATGGATGTGCAGGATACGACGGCCGGGCCGCCCGACGGAGGCCGCCGCGCCGCACGGGCGCTTTTCTTTCGCCCAACGTCCAACATGCCGGGCCCTGCGCTTCGGCTTGCCGCCCCCGCGCTTCGGCATGCCACCTGTTCGGCTCGGCATCCCCCCCGCCTCGCCTGCAAAACCGTCCCAACCGGCACCCGCTCACGGCTGGTGGCAGGTGCCTTGTGGTAGCGGACCGCCCCTCACACGATGCCCAGCAGCAGATCGCGGATGAACACGTTGATCGGCAGCGTAAACGTCGAGAAGGCCCACCGCAGCCCGAACAGCCCGAACTCCTCGCGACAGGCCGAGACCTGCAACGTCGTGCCGAGCGTCAGGGCCGCGAAGGCCACCCACTTACGCGACAAAACCGATCCCGATCGAAACCGTCGTGAGGTCTTCATTCGAGCAAAGCTCCTGCAAGGCCGACCCGCGCACATCCCGCCGGCCCAGCCGACCCGGCACACGGGCCGAGACATATCCACCGATCCGCCAGACCCGCGATTCTATCACGAGCCAGCCGCGCCGCCAGCGCGCAGCCCGGGGAGCATCGGCGTCCCGCCGGTGCGTAACGGCCGCATCACAGTGCCCCGAGGATGCCGTCGTCGCGGCCCGCGGCGGGCTTGAGACCTGAGACTTGAGACGCGGGACCGGGGGCCTGAGCCGATCCGGATGCTACGCCGAAGCGCAGCGCCCGGCATGGCGGATCGCAGCGCGCGGGGATGCGGCGAGCCGACACTGCCCGTTCCGCCTGTACGAATATACCTTCTCGCACTCACTCACGAGCCGACTCGCTTCGGCCGTCGCCAGAGATTACTAATGGGCCATATCATTACGCTTCATCGAAATTCGATTTGCTCATCCAAGCCCCATTTTGCTTTTTCCGCTTTGGATCAAGTATGGTAGAGCCGTTCACTTGTATCAACCGTGGCTTCCTGTTTGAATTGACACTCTATCATGAAGGAAACTCCAATGTACGAATCATGGATCATTGAAATACGAAACAGAATAAGGAATTATGGCTGGAGACGCACCCTGCTGGGCAGGCGGAAACGCGACATTGGAAGGGAGACCAGGCGCGAGGGAATTGATGAAAGCCTGCACCGGGAGTACGCCAGACTGATTGAGCAGGGAGACGTGGTCTGGGCATCCATTGCACAGGTCAATGAGCTATTATTTGACTCAAATGAACTCGATGCTCCGGCAAACATTCTGTTTAGTCTCGATTCATATTTCGATTCGCGTCCGAATCATCTGATTCGAATAGCAAAGAAAGTACAAGAATTGAAGGGTACGTTTCCGAAGGAACCGGCCTTGGCCAAGATTGCCGCCGTCATGACAGACGAGCAAAACTACATACTCAATTGGCGATTGCCATATAGAGTTACAGATGGTCACTCGGTTTACATAGCTCATTCACTGTTGCACAGATCCCGGTTGCCGAATGGCGGATTGCCGGGGCCGATCATACCACTCGTTGTGTCAAAAACTCCTTCGATCAGTAATATGCTCGCGCCGTTAAGTTGCTGGCCGGAAGACCTGGTTCGAGATCCATCGGCTCTGTCCGGTGATGACTGTTACGCAGGCAAATTGGCTTCCAGGCGAATCACGGAACAACAACATCTTGCGGACACGCAGGATGCGATTCAGCATCCGCATAAGCGGCTTGTTTCTGATGATGTCGTGCCAGGCGCTTCGCGACAACTTCTGACGCTGACGCCAAGATGTGCAGATTTTTTCAAATCGATCGCTGCAGAGGGTAAATTAGGAAAAAACTGGCATGTGAGTTTAGGCGGCAACGCGGATGCCCGTACATTGGATCTTTCAAACGAGCCGATTTCGCATTCCCATACAAGGGTCGAGTCTCAATCCGTGATACTGACCTTCCCAACAGAATCGACTCGATACTATCGCGGTGTCGTAATCGACTATCGTGATTGTCCAGTCGCTCCCGGCATTCAGTTCATTGAACCGGACTAGCGGCCGGATGCTACGCCGAAGCGCAGCGCCCGGCAGGGCGGATCGGCGACCGCTCGCGTTCGCATGGTGACGTAAAGTCCACCGCCAAGACATCTGGCTACTGAACCCATGAAGGAGTAAACCTGAAAAAAAACGCGAAAAGGCTTGACGTTGCGGGGGGGGTAGGTGGTAATCGTTCGGTGCAGCCGGGCGGGCCGTCACGCACCGGCGAGGGCCTATGGCTTACAACGTAAAGGAGAATGCCTCATGCGATTCAGCGTTTCGCCGTTGTCACTCGGCACGAATGGATTGGCGGCACTAAATTTGATATTGCAAAGGGCATGTGTCGCGGTCATCTTGATGGCTTGCTCACTGAACTGCGCTTCGCCCATCGTTCAGAGCGCGGAGCGCGTACTGATCTTCTCCGACCAATCCGCCGGCGTGTTGCCTTATGATCATGCGATTCGGCGTAGCCTCGAATGCGACGCCATCGAATTCACGTACTTATCAAACACGGAAGACTTGAACGACGCGATGACGGAACATCCGTGGACCGAGGTTGTCGGACTTTTCCAGCACGCCACTCCCGAGCCGCAGGCCGTGCAAGTGCTTCGCGGCTATCTCAACAACCACCCCAGCACGCCGATTGAGTTGTTTGTATGGAAAGCTGATGAGACAACCCTATCCGCGGATGTTGCCGCCATCGCGACCAGCGCATTGGTCATCTGGAGAAACGGCAGAACGACGGTGGCATATTCCTGCACGCCGACCCAGGAGGCCGCGGAGGCCGCAACGACGCCCGGCGCGCACTTTCCGAGCTTCGACGGTATCGAGTTGATCGTTCCTGTAGCCGTCGGACAGGTTCAACAGCCCATTGCACCGAATTCCGCGGCGGTGATCCAGTGGACGCCATGTGAACTTCAAGCGCTCGACGCGTTTATAGATGACCGGATCAAATGCATGGCGGATCTTGATGAGCATAATAAGCTGTGTCGGGAGTTGTACGGTGTGGGTGAGGGCGATGAAACGCCGGCCGCGACGCAACCGGCCGACGTTGTAAAGTTAATTGAATGTGAAGAGAAAGCCGACACGAATTTCAAGAACTGTAAACGCGCGGCACTTGATCGTTTCCTGCTTCGTGCTGAGAAGTGCAAGAAGCAGAGTCAGACGCAGCAGGAATGACGCCACGGCGGATGGCGCCTAGACGAAGTGAGAAGTCAATGCACTCACTCCGCGGAGCACAGGTGCCATGCTGAGCCGGTGTCACCGTTCCCACAACGTGCCGGTCGCTTCGTAATCGTTCGGTGCAGCCGGGCGGGCCGTCACGCACCGGCGAGGGCCTATGACTGCCGATGTAAAGGAGGATGTCGTATGCAAATTGGAATTTCTCCGATGTCGCTTGCCATGATATTGTCCTTGCTGGCTCCAGCATGGTCGGATGCTGTGGCGCAATCCCAATCCACCACTGCGAGAAGCACTGCGGATCCATCAGCGGATGAAGCAAGGCAACGTATCATTCGCGGGCCGATCGCCGCTGTAAACTTTTCAGTGGCGGCCCATGAAACGCTGACGTCCCTTGATGATCTGGAAATCACTTGCACCGGCGACATTCGGATCGATGGTCGTCTTCTGGGCGGCCGGACGTTTGGTCCGGATGGTACGATTCGTGGGTGCTCGATCATTCTGCGCTCGAATACGCGAATCATCATCACCGGCAGCCTCCATCCCGGCGATGGTGCCGATGCTCTGGCACCTGGCTGCCCGGGGGGCGCCGGCGGCATGCTGCTACTGGAGGCGCCGATCATCGACTGCCTCGACCATTGGCTTATCGGCGGCCGCGGCGGCGATGGCGGTGCGAATGCGGCGTCGGGCGGGCGTGGCGGCGATGTGATCGTGCGCGGCTTTCTGCGGGGCGACGGCGTTCGTGGCGGCGAGGGCGGACGTGGCGGCCCCGGCATCAATGGCTCGATGAGGCGCGCGGGCGGTGAAGGGGGCGCGGGCGGCGGCGGCGGACATGCGACGATATTGCCCTGGGCATCGGGAAATTCAACCGAGGCAGAGCCGCGCGATCAGGGGGCGACAGGTTCGAGCGGCCAGCCGGGTGGGAATTTCACTGGCTCAAATGGAGGTGTGGGTACCGATGGAAACCCCTGCGCGCCGGGCGGCAAGGGTGGTGATGGCGTGGCCGCAACGGGCGGGAAGGGCGGCGATGGCGGCGTCGGCGGGCGAGGAAATCCCGGCGGCACCGGAGGACAAGGCGGACAAGGAGGAACGGCTCAGGGGGGAAATGGCGGAAACGGAGGGACGGGCGGCGCGTGTTGTCCGCCGCAATCCGGCGCGGGGGGCACGGGTGGCGCGGGCGGCAAAGGCGGAAATGCAACCGGAGGCGCTGGCGGAAAAGGGGGATCTGGCGGCCCCGGTGATGGCGGCTATGGCGGTCATGGCGGAAACGGCGGCAGCGGTGGAAGCGGTCGCGGCGGCTCAGGCGGCAACGGCGGACACGGCGGCAACTCACTGACGGAACCCGGCGAAAAAGGAGAGGGCGGCCATAAGGGCACGGGAACGGCCGGTGCGCCCGGTGCGGGCGGCGCTCCAGGAGAAGGCCCCGCAGGATCGGGAGCGGCTGGGCAGACCGGCGGCGGAGGTGGGTATGGCGATGGCGCGGAGGGCGTGTCTGGAATTCCCGGCGGCGGCTGCCCAGCCTGATTCAGTGGACACCGGGCCGCCTGCGTTCGAATCGCCTGGCGCATGACATCCGTGCGGACTCGCTCCCCTGCCGCGCGGGCCGTTGACTCATCGAAGCGGCCGGGCGCCCTGTCGGAAACGTGCTCATGGCCCGGAGATCGGCCCGCGCAGCCGCCCACTTTCGCTATCGCGTCCCCGGCTTTCGCTATTTGCCGAAAAACCCCCCGCGCCATCGCCCAAGCCCCGCATTACACCCCCCAAACGGCCCGTTTAACGCCCGAAGCCGCGAATTCGACAGATGCAAACCCGGATTTGAAGCACACAAACCCGGTTTCGAGGGATGCCCACCCGGATTTGAAGGACACAAGCCCGGTTTCGATCCACGAAATTTCCGATTTCATGGCTGCGCGTGCGGGGTTCCTTAAACTCGGTGGCAATTTCGCGACCTTGTCGTGCAGCCATTGTCAATTTGGGTTCAGAAATTTCTTGACCTCTTCGAGGAGATCGTTGCCACTAAGAGCAGTGTGCCCGGACTTCTTTTGCATCCGGTCAGCAAATAACTCGTACTCCACCTCTAAGTTATCGATCCGCTCCGGTTTATCGTTTTCGGCTATCTTCACTTCCTTGAGGTGTGTCACTGGAAGCTCTGATTGCGGGTGAACAACGTCGTCGATGCCGCCTCGAAAATTGTGCCATTTAGAATCTCCGACGATGCGGGTCGTAGAGTCCAGCGGATTAGGGATTTTACCTGCCAAGTCCCAAGCATTGACTTGGTACGGCTGTCGAACGGAAAAAAACACCATCGGAAAACGGGCGAGGCCAAGGCCGGTGTTCTCAATCTTAATGAGCGGGACGACGATTGCACCGCCGCCTGCGGAGCTCCCATCGCGTCTACATCTCAATTCGATCTTGAGGTCAAGGACAGGCCGAGGCCGACGACCAAACATGTCGTCTAGCTCGAAGTGTTCCATTGGACGCGTCGTTTCTCCCGTCCTTCGGTAGTAACGATGATTAACCTCCCCGTATTTCGCCATATGTGGGCCGGATTCGCTTTGTGGAATCAATGAGACGACAAAGCCTTCTTTGCCGTTCGCGTCCTTTAGAACGACTTTGTGCAGGACGCCTGAGACCGGAGGCTCGGTTGCTTGGCCTGTCAGCCTTTCAAGGCTCGAACAAAATAGCTTCGCGTTTTGGATCGGCTTCTCGACGACTTCACGAGCACTCTTGGAGGTCTTCTTCTTTTGTTCTAACCCCCAAACCAGAATGCCACCGGCCGAGTTTGCAAACCCGGACAGATGTTTTGAAAGGCGTGCCTTGTCCCGTGAATGTGAAGCGTCTGCCAATTCAACCGTCTTGAATTCCAGGTGTAACATCTCTGTTTCGTTGTCATGTGCGAGACGTCGAATTTCCTCATAGTCCATCTCTTTGAACCGCTTGGTCAATTCGTCATTCCCATCGGGCATGTATTTACTCCCTCTCTTGCGGTCTCTCGTTTTCAGAACGACAAGCCAACGCTCAACTGATCTGGCTCATCTGCCAGATAGTTCTGCGGCGTTTCGAACGGCAGCGAGTGCCATGCCGGTTGTCTCGCCACGTCGAAGCGCAGCGCCTGGCAGGGTGGCCCGTCGGGCCAGCCGCGGCGACCGTTCACGCCCCTTCACTCCCCGTCGGCGTCGAGCCAGTTAATCCAGTCCTGCACATGCTTTACCTTGTCCTTTGCCCCGAGCCTGGCAAACAGGTCACGGGCCTTCGTCCAATACTCGCGGGCTTTGGCTTTGTTGCCGCAGGTGCGCATGACGGCGCCGAGGCCGCAGTAGGCGCAAGCCATGCCTTCGGGCCGGCCCAGCTTCTCGGTGATGGCCAGCGACTGGTGGTACATCTGCTCGGCCCCGCCCAGGTCGCCGCGGGTGCGCAGGACGCTGCCGAAGTTGAAATAGGCGGCAGCTATGCCTTCGGGCCAGCCCAGTTTCTCGTTGATGGCCAGCGCCTGGCGGTGCATCTCGTCGGCCCCGTCCAGATCGCCGCGGTCTGCCATGACGCGGCCGAGATTGGCGTATTGGTTGGCCATGCCTTCGAGCCGGCCTAGGTCCTTGAAGATGGCCAGCGCCTGGCAGTACAACTCCTCGGCCCCGTCCAGGTCGCCGCGGGTGTACATGACGTTGCCGAGGTGGATGTAGGTGGTGGCCATGCCATCGGGCCGGCCCAGCTTCTCGTTGATCTCCAGCGACTTGCGGTACAGCTCCTCGGCTCCGTCCAGGTTGCCGCAGGCGCGCATGACGTTGCCGAGGTTGCCGTAGGCGTCGGCCATGCCTTCGAGCCGGCCGAGCTTCTCGTTGATCTTCAGCGCCTTGCGGAACATCTTCTCGGCCACGGCCAGGTCGCTGCGGCTGAGCATGACGCTGCCGAGGTTGACGTAGGCGTCCGCCATGCCTTTGCGCCGGCCCAGCTTATCTTCGATGGCCAGCGCCTTGCGGAACATCTCCTCGGCCCCGTCCTGGTCGCCGCGGGTGTGCAGGACGTTGCCGAGGTTGCCGAAGTTGTCGGCCATGCCCTCGAGCCGGCCCAGCCTCTCGTTGATCTCCAACGACCGGCGGTACATCTCCTCTGCCCCATCCAGGTCGCCGCGGGTGCGCAGGACGTTGCCGAGGTTGCCGCTGGCAACGGCCATGCCCTCGAGCCGGCCTAGCTCCTTGAAGATGGCCAGCGACTTGCGGTACATCTCCTCGGCCCCATCCAAGTCGCCGCGGGCTGCCATGACGTTGCCGAGGTTGCCGCTGGCAACGGCCTTGCCCTCGAACCGGCCGAGCTCCTCGTCGATCTCCAGCGCCCTGCGGTAGAACTCCTCGGCCACGTTCCAGTCGCCGCGGGTCTGCATGACGTTGCCGAGGTCGCCGTACTGATCGGACATGACTTCAAGCAGGCCCAGCTTTTCACTGATGGCCAGCGCCTTGCGGTACATCCGCTCGGCCCCGTCCAGATCCCCCCGGGTGTGCATGACGATGCCGAGGTTGCCGTAGGCGACGGCGCGGTCGGCGTCTTCTTTCGCCAACGCCAGCACGCGGCCGTACAATCGCTCCGCTTCGGGCAAATCGCCTAGCAATCGTGCCGCATGGCCGAGCCGGTTCAGTGTGTCGAGATCGTCGGTGTTGGAGGCGATCGGGCTGCCGCCCTTTTTGCCCCGGAAGTGGTTGAGGAACCAGTTCCAAATTGTCATGAAGGTGTTGGCCACGGTGCGAATTATATGGTAGAGGGCGCGGGTGGCCAAAACCCTGTGCAATTCACAGGCCGGAGCGGCCGTCGGTGTCACGCCCGGCGGCTCACCATGCCGGGCGCTGCGCTTCGGCATGGCACCCGGTCCCGGCCGCTTTGCCCCCGGCCGCGCTGCGCCCTATCATGCGCCCGCGCTAAAACCGTGACCCGGCGCCACCGCACCGGCCATCAGCCAACACACGACCATGAACCGCTTTCCCATCGACCTCTCGTCCGACACCCAGACGCGCCCCACCCCCGGCATGCGCCGCGCCATCGCCGAGGCCGACGTCGGCGACGAGCAGAAACGCGAAGACCCCTGCGTCAACCGCTTGCAGGAGATGATCGCCGACCTCACCGGCAAAGAGGCCGCCCTCTTCCTGCCCACCGGCACGATGTGCAACCTCATCGCCCATCTGATCCACTGCCGCCCCGGCGACGAGATCATCATCGAGGCGTCTTACCACCCCGTGAACTTCGAGGGCGGCGGGCCGGCCGTCCACAGCCGCGCATCGCTGCGATTGATGGAGGCGCCGACCGGCATCTTCACGCCCGAGCAGGTCCGCGCGGCCGTCCGGCCGAACGACCCGCACTTTGCGCGCAGCCGGCTGGTGTGCGTCGAGAACACGTGCAACCTGCGCGGCGGGCGCGTCTGGCCGATCGACGCGGTGCGCGCCGTGGCGGCGTGCGCGCGGGAACTGGGCTTGCTGCTGCATCTCGACGGAGCGCGGCTGTTCAACGCGGTCGTCGCATCGGGCGCGTCGGCCCGCGACTATTGCGAGCTGTTCGACTCGTGCTGGATCGACTTGAGCAAGGGGCTGGGCTGCCCGGTCGGCGGCGTGCTGGCGGGCACGCGCGCGTTCATCGAGCAGGCCTGGCGCTACAAGCACACCTTCGGCGGGGCGATGCGGCAGGCGGGCATCATCGCGGCCGCCGGCGTCTATGCGCTGGAGCATCACGTCGAACGGCTGGCGGAAGACCACGAGAAGGCCCGGCGGCTGGCGGTAGGGCTTGCGGGGATCGATGGCGTGTGCGTCGATGTGGCGGCGGTCGAGTCGAACATCGTGATCGTGGACATCGCGGAAACGGGCCTCTCGCGGGCCGCGCTGTTTGAGCGCGTCGCGGCGCACGGCGTGCGCTTCAGCCCGCTCATGGGGCCGACGCAGTTTCGCGCGGTGACGCATCTGGACATTCCGAACGATGGACCGGAACGCGCCATCGCGGCCGTGAAGCAGGCGCTGAAGGGCTGAGACGCGCGCCGGCGCTCGAGCGATTCGGCGCGGCATCCTCTGTAAGCCGAGGGCAGGCCAATGGGCAGACCGATCCGGGGCGACATCGGCGGATGGGAAGTCGTCAGCCGGTCGGATGTGCATGCGGTGTTCAAGCCGAGGCTGGAGACCAGCCTGCGCATGTTGTGGACGGGCGTGCTGTGCCTCGCGATGAGCGGCGGGTTGTATCTGCTGGGTATGCGCGGCGCGTGGTACTGCTGGATCGTTCATGGGATGCTGCTGTTCTTCGCGCTGCTGATGTTCATCACGCCGTTCACGGTTCGCCTGGCGATCTTTCGGGATGATGCGGAAGGCGTGGCCCGCGTCTGGGCGCGCGGGCAGTTCGGCCGGGCGCGGCGGACGGTGCCGCTGGGAGCAAGCGCGTTTCGCGTCGGCGTCGCCCCGTTTCGATCGGGGCAGAAGCTGGAGGGTTTCGTCTGGCGGCTGCACGTGGATGGCCCGGAACCGATGGTGTTCTCGCTGACGGAGCCGGTCCCCGAGGATCGCCAGATGCCCGGCGACGCGGAAGACCTCGCGAAGCACATCATGAAGCTGCTTTCGCCCGCGCCGGTGAAGCGACGCGCGGCGAAAGCGGACGATGCGGTCAGCATCTGATGCATCGGAGTCATTCGCGACGTCGTCGGCGGGAAGCGGTCGCGGCCAGGGCGTGCGGGGTTAGAATGACCCGAGATGACCATCGCAGCTCACACCGCCGAAGTATCAATGGATGCCGCGCATGATCCCGCGGCGATTCTGACCGATCGCAGCCGCGACGTGTGCAACTGCTGCGGCAACCGCGTCGATGCCGGCGATCCCGCATCGTTCGCCGTCTTTCCATGTCATGTCCGCGCCTTTGCGGGACGGACGTTTCGACTGTGGCGATGCAGCGCTTGCCGCGTCATCCACTGCTTCGATGTCGTCGATCTGGACCATTACTACTCGAAGTACCCTTTCGTCGCCGCAAAGCTCGATCTGCTCTGGCGCATTTTCTACATCAACCTCGCCCGGCGCTTCACGCGCCACGGCATGACGCGCGAGAGCAGCCTGCTCGACTACGGCTGCGGCAACGGCCTGTTCGGCCAAGCCCTGCGAGAGCGCGGCTACGCGCGCTATGTCGGATACGATCCTTATCGAACATCCGACGAGCTAGGCAATCCGGCCGTGCTCAGAAGCGGACCGTTTGAGTACATCCTGCTGCAGGACGTGATCGAGCACGTCGAAGACCCCAACGCGCTGCTGGCCGAGATGGACCGCCATCTTGCCGCCGGCGGGCACATTCTCGTCGGCACGCCGAACGCCGATCGGCTTGACTTGTCGCGGCCGGGCACCTTCAAGAACGAAGTCCACGCGCCGTATCATCTGCATATCTACACGCGCGACGCGCTTGAGCAAATGGGCCGCAAGCACGGCTGGACGCCGGTTGCCTTCTATGATCGCTCTTACCACGATCGGCCGTGGTTCGGCATGAACACCCGTGCGGCCAAAGTGTATCAGGATTTGATCGACGGCACGTTTGACGCATTCTTCGATCCGTTCAACGCCGTTCGCGCCCTGATGTCGCCCCGATTCTGGTGGTACTCGATCTTCGGATACTGGCTGAGCTACCGGTCGGACCTGTCAATCATGTTTCGCAAGATGTGACGCCGCAGCCCATCCAAAAGCGGCGAACCCCAAACTTCGAGCCGCTTCATCGG
>CAZRFP010000134.1:0-12452 GCA_964599535.1 uncultured Planctomycetaceae bacterium | reverse complement strand
TCGGCGAAGAAACCGGCGATCTCGACAAGATGCTCACCAAGGTCGCCGACAACTATGACGACGAAATCGAAACCCTTGTCGCCGGCCTCGTCAGCATGCTTGAGCCGGTGATGGTCATCGTGCTGGGTATGATCGTCGGCTTCATCGTCATCGCCCTGTTCCTTCCGATGGTCAGCCTCGTTAACAACCTGACGAGCGGTTGATGACCGCAAGCGAAACGTAATTTGGAATTCGCCTGGATGAGCATTTTTGAGCCTGCGGCTTAGAAAACGACGATCGGTTATAGACGTGACGACAACGACTCTGACAACCCGAACACAGACAACGCCATCGAAAAACGGCGATGTTCGCCGTCGGCGCGCGTTGACGCTGGTCGAGGTTCTCGTGGCCGTCGGCATCGTGTCGCTGCTGCTCAGCATTGTGATCGTCGGCAGTCGTTCGATCATCGCTTCGCGGGCGCGCTCGACGGCCCAACAGCAGATGGCGGCCATCGCCTCCGCGATCGACCGTTATGCAGCCTTCTGGCCGCGATGGGAGATCGGCGGCGTGGTCGTGGCCGACAAGGGATGGCCTGATCCGTTTCCGGTTCGCGTGTTCAATCCGTCGCGCTATCAGATGGTGGCCCCTTTCAATAGCCATGTGCAGTTTCGCGTGGCCGGCGCCGGCAGCGGCGTCATCAAAAGCAAATTGAATTGCCTACCGAATACTGATCCGGAAAGCGTAATCGAGAGGGATCGCGTCCTCGCCAATGACGGCACCGGCGGCGACGTGCTCGGCGCCAATGTCTGTCTGACGTACGCGCTGCTCGCCAAGACCGGCCAAGGCCCCTACCTCGAACAAGATGACGCCAGCGTGCTCATTCGCCGCGTCAGCGATATTGACGCCGGCACAGCGCAGGCCATTCTGCCCGCACCGTTGGCCGGCTTCGCCAATGTGCCGGCCGAGGCGCTGGTCGATCCGTGGGGAACGCCTTATCGCTACTTCTGGGTCTATCGCGATTCAAATGCCTACCAAGGCTATTTGCCGGTCACGACGGCGGACGTTACGTCTGGCGCGTTTCGCAAAGCCGTCGGGTTTGTGTTGGAGTCGGCCGGTCCTGACCGCAAGTTTGGAAGTCTCTGGCAACTCGGCACTCCATTGATATGCGATATCAACGAAGCGGCCGACAACTTGATCATCACGCCCTAGGAGTTTCGCGGATGTTTGAGCAGTACGCACGACAGTCTTCGCATCGGACGACCGGACATTCCGGCTGCGTCCGGCGTGCGCGCGGTTTCACGCTGCTCGAGTTGGCGTTGGTGATGGCGATTGTCTCACTGCTGCTGACGCTTTCGGCGTTCACATTTCGCGGCGTTCGCGACACCAGTACTCTGGCGCAGTCCAAAAACATGATTCTCGCCGCTGTCGCCATCACTCGAAACTACGCCGTCGCGAACCACATCGAGACGATGCTCGTGGTGAATCCGTACAACGGCCGTTTCGAGGTGTGGCATCTGAATCCGCCGGCCCAGGGCGGCGCATGGGATCCATTCTCCGGCGGCGTTACGCCGCCATTCACCGATGGCTATGCATTCGCGCCCATCATGGACCCCGCCGCCGGGCTGCCACTCGACGGCAACCGAAAGCCGTTGGCCGCTGTTTTCCCGGTTGATTACGACGATCCCGCGTACCGTCCGCTCGCCAACACTGAACCTAACGTGGACAACCTGATCTGGACGGCGTTCTGCTTCGATGAAAACGGCCGGCTCGTCACGCGTACTCGGCGCATCGCCACGCGATCCTATCGCTATCGCGACGGCAGTCTGCGGCCGGCCGCCCAGCGCAACCGCGTGCAGAGCGAGTCGCCCGACCTCACTCCGCGCGACGCCTTCCCACCGCAGCCAATGGTGACGTTCGCCGATACGGCCATTACGTCAACGCGCGGATTTGTCGTCTGCGACTGGACGCGGGCGCAGGCGGTCGTCGGCGCCGCGCCGACGCCGGTCGAGCTTGTCGCCGGGCTTTTGCGCGAGACGCGCCCCGGCCGCCGCCTGAGCAACATTGCCGAAACCGTGTTGCTGGACCGCTTTTCGGGCCAGCAGCTCGTGGGAGATAAGTAATCGTGACGTGTCTGACGCACCATCCCTGCCGCCGAGCGTTCTCGCTGCTTGAGACGACGATCGGCATTGCCATTCTTGGCATCGGCCTGATCATGGTTGCCGCGTTCTTTCCGGTGGCTCTGACGCAGCACCGATCGAGCATCGATCAGGTTCGCGCGCTGGAGTTGGTGCCGCAGGCGTCGGCCGCGATCCACAAGCGCCTGCGCGCCGATTGGCTGTGGTATGACGTCAATCAACTGGTCAATGGGTACGACTCGCCGTTCCATGTTCTGCCGCTGGTCAATCTGGATGTCGGCGGCCTCTGGTCGTTTGACATCAGCAACCCCAACAATAGCGCCCTGCCGGTCGGCCGCGACTACATGCTGAACCACACCGATCTGCTGAACAGCGCGCCGGAGTTCAGCATTCATCAGATTCCCGCCGCGGACTTCCTCAGCGATCGCGATGTGCCGCGCAACGATCTCCGTGCAAATGAGGCTGCCAACCGCATGGTCTGGATCGGCTTTTATCGACAACTCGCCAACGGCTCTAAGAGTTATGCCGCGGCCATCTGCAAGCAGCGGCGCAATCAGCAGTATTTCATTCAGGCGATTGATCCGTCGTTGCCGGAAAACCAGCGCTATGTCGATCCGCAGGCCATTGTCTCACATCCCCAGCGGCTGCCCGTTCCCTGGCGTGTGACTGTCGCGCGTGTGCCCGGCTCGCAGATTCTGGCCATGAACAGCACGCAGGGCCACCTCGCGGATAGCGCTCCGCGCGGCTCGAAGAGCATGATCCACGGCCGGTACTACACGACCGTCACCCAGGACTACACGTTCAAGCCCGGCCGGATCTTGACCGTGACGAACACGGTCATCGCCGGACCGAATTCGATCGGCGTCGAAATTCTTGAGCCAATGTGGGACATCCCCGACTTCAGCGCCGGCAACTTCGGTTTTGACGTGTGGGTGATTCCGCCGGCTTCAAATGGCGCACTATATGACGACGGCATCGGCAGCACCGGCGCCGACTGGTTGAGCTTCGAGAAGGAAACGCCCGTCCTCGAATGGAAGGGGGCGCTATGAGCCGCGCATCGAAACATCGCGAAAGGCCTGCGACCGTCCGATGGTCGAATCATCGCCCTGTTTCCGCGCGTGGCGCGGGGGCGTTTACGCTGATCGAAGTGCTCGTGACCGTCGCCCTGCTGGCGGTGGCGATGACCGCGGTTATTCAGATTTTCAACGTCTCGTCCGACACGACGGCGCGCACCGTGGCCAATTCCGACGTCGTCGCCCAATCGGCGGCCGTGCGCGAAGCGCTGACCGATCAGACCGCGAAGATGTACCCCGGTCTGCTCATCATTGACTGCCCCACGCCGACGACGCCGCGCCGCGAGGCGCACGGCGGGCCTGAGTTCATGCGCATCCGGCACGATCGCCTCGTCTTTCTCACCAGCGGCGATGTCGACGAGTACCAGTCATTCACGGATCCCACGCGGGCCGATCCGAATCCCGCAACGCCCATCCATCTAAAACCGCGCACCGCCAATAGCTCCGATGCGCTGGTTTATTTCGGCCCCGGCGTGCCGTTGACGATTTCAACCGGCCAGGTGCGTGCGATGTATTTCGACGACGACGGCGATCCGCAAGGTATCACGCTGACGGCGTCGGAATGGATGTTCCTCCATCGTTCCATCCTGTTGCTGCTGGAAGTTGATCCCAACGCGGATCCCTCGTGGAATCCGACGACGATGGCGCAAGTGACCGCCAACGGCGGAATGCTCCAGGGCGGCCCACTGCGGCAGGAATTCGTCAACGGATCGATGGATGCGATCGTCTCGGACAACTCGTCGAACTACCCGGCTTCGGCGCGGACCATTTCCCAGCTTGTGCTGCGGAAGAATCTCGATGCGTCTGATCTGCTCAGCGAGAATCCATCGATCGCCTCGCTTTGGGAGCCAAGCTTCGCACCCCGCAATGTGACGATGGAGAACTACGGCTTCCTGAACCACTATTCGCGCGGCGGTTCTACGTTCGTGCCGAGGCTTGCAGACTTCCGAATCGACTGGACCGACGGAGGATTCACCGATCCCCTGCTCGGGCCTGACAACATCGCCAACTCCGGCGACGAAGACAAGCAACCGCAGACGCGCTGGTTCGGCTTGCGGCCCGATCCGAACTACGACGTCGACAACAGCGTGCTGAACGACATCAACATCGGCAACGCACCGACGCTGCCTTATGTCGCCGTTCGCCGCCAGGACTTCGCCAGCGGCACGCGCGCCGACGAAGCGGCGATCTATGGCATCGCCCCCGGCAGCCAAACCAAGATCGAATGGTCGCGGCACGGTTCAAGCTCCAACGTGAATGCGGCCTACCGGGCGATCTGGCGCGAAGACACGTGGGCCTATCGACCGAAGGCCCTGCGATTCACATATCGCATCTACGACGCCGGCAATCGCCTGAAGCAGTCGACGGAAGTGGACATTAACGAAAACGGCGATTTCGATCCCGACGACGGCGTCAACGACATTCAGCGACGGCAGTTGACGCGATATGGCCGAACCTTCTCGGTGATCGTGCCGATCCCATGACACGCGCCCGCCGATGGCGGCAGCGCGGCCGGACGGTTGGTCGCCGCATAAAATGCAGAAACGAGAGCCTGGCACGATGACGTTGAAGCACTTACAACTCAGCTCGATGATTGGCGACCGATCGCGTGGTCGGCAGCGCCGCGCGTCTGCGATGGTCATCATCCTCGGCGTTCTGTCGCTGCTGGCGCTTGTCGGCCTCGCCCTCATCTCGAGGACGCACACCGAATCGCGCCGCATCACGATTCAAACGACGGCTTCCTCGGAAAAGACGGCGATGGAGAGCGTGATCTCCAACATTCAGGACACGCTGCGCCGCGACATCTGGGGCGATCCGCCGCTGCCGGACATGGAGTATTTCGAGCGCCCGCTGTCCAACGATGCCCCGCCCGGCTCAGAGCAGAATCTTCTGATCGGCCGAATCGGCAATCCGCTGGGCCGGCGCGAAAACAACGAGCCGTTTGACGCGCCGGGCGAGGCGGACCGCTGGCTCGCGTCCAACATGCCGTATCTGGTCGATCCTTCCTTCCTTTTGCCCGGCACCGAAGCGCGCGTGCTCGCATGGGATCATGTATCCTACATCGGCAGCGATATCATCCAGCCTCGGACCGTTACGCGCGTCGTCGGGGGCATTCCGCAGACTCGAAACGTCAACCCCTATATGTGGGCGGCAAATCTGCGCGATATCGCGGATCCGGCCATCGTACGCTACGACGCCAGTTCGCTCAGCGATGTCGAGATCATCCAGGCGCCCATTTCACTCGAGCCGATGATCCCCGGCTCCACGACCAATCGAACCATTCGCCGCGCGAGAGAGATTTGGAACGATACCGCCTCCGGCGGCCATCTCGATCTGCTGCAGGCCAAGCTCTCCCTTCCGGAGAACAGCACGCTCGCGGCGGAAGTCATCCCGCAGTTTCCTTACTTTGACACAAACGCCGACGGTATCGTTGATCTCTACGACGCCGACGGCGACGGCGTGCCGGATTCACCGCTAAGCCTCGTCATTGAAATCGACGGCGATCAGGCCAACGAGCCGCGCCGGCTCTACGCGGCCGTGCGCATTGTTGACCACGGCGGCATGTTGAACGTCAACACGGCATCGTCCCATCGCCTTACCGATGGTACGCTCATGTTCGACGAAACGCGGCTCGGCCTACAGCGCCGCGGCCAGCGCGCGACGGAGTTTCTGCTCGACGGCGCCGTACATCGCGACGACTGGCTCCTGAGCAACCGCACCGCTTCGATGGTTGACTATCGCTCGAACGGTGCCGATCCGGATGTCTATGATCGCGACTTTGTGCGCCGCGCCCTGGTCGGCGGTCTGCCCGATGCATCCAGCTTTTATCTGCCGTACGATCTGCGCGACGAGGCGTCACTGCGCCATCGCAACATGCTCGTGCGATATGACCGCGCACGTGATGGCAATGCCGCCGTCAATGACTATCGCAACATTGACCGCGCGCTGCGCGGCTCGCTGCTCTGGTCGCGCGACATCGCCAATCCCGATACCGGCTCCTACGACGGCAATCCGCGCTGGTCTCGGCTCAATGCCGACTTTCAGCCCATCGGAACGACCACCTATTACGAAGGCTACACCAACGCCGGCGGTGCCGGCTGGCGCCAATTGCTCGACGAAGACGAGCTCTTCGCCGTTCGCAAGCCCATGCTCACGACCGTCAGCGGAGAGGTCGTCGTGCCACCCGACATCGGCATCAACACCTTCCCGTCGACCGGCGAATCGCCCGTGGATCGCCGTCTGCGGCAACTTTGGTCACTCGGGATGGACTGGCCGGTGCTGATGCGCGAAGGGTCCGCCATCGAACAGGATCCTCTTCGCCTCGACAGCGGCGCGACGCCGTCGCTGATCGATCATTACATTCTTCCGTTGAATGCGGCGCTGCCCCCCGATTGGGCGCGTGTCATGCCGATCGATCTGAACATGAGTTCGACGAGCAATCCGCTCGCGGCCAAGGCGGACTTTATCCGCTACGCCGCGGCCGCGATGTACTTGTCGCTTGAATCCGGCGCGAATTCGCCCAGCTTCAACTATCAGGGCATTCCGCTCGTCGAGGCGCAGGTGCCGGGCGCATCGCTCAATCGACAGTATCTCGCATGGCAGTTCGCCGTGAATCTGGCCGACTATCGCGACAGCGACTCCGTGCCGACCTATTGGCAGTGGCAGCCCACGCCGGGCGATCCACCGCGCTATATCATCGGCGTCGATCGCCAGCCGTTTTTCACCGAGGCTTATGCCTTCCTGGTCGCCGGTAATACCTCGTCCAGCGGCACGCCCCTCGGCCAGAACCCCGGTCCCGGCCAGCCCGGCGGACCGGGTGGGCCGCCGATCGTTCCGGATAAGTGGTTCTTCGCCTTTGAACTGTACATCCCGCCAGGCTGGACCATCCCCACGCAGAACCTCTACTTCAGAGCGCCTGGCGCTGATCCTGATCTCATTCCGCTGACGAGCTTTCGACAGTTCGGAACCGCCGGACTCGGCGCGCCGCTGGGTGCGACTATGGTCGGCGGACCGGCCGATGTCTCCGCCGTCGCCGATCAGGATCACGGCAACTACTACGTCTTCTGCAATGCATTGGACGATGCGCCGGCCGATGTTCGCGCCAAGCTGCTCGCTTTTCCGCGAACTTATGTTCGCAACGGCTTCATGATCGACACCTCCGGCTTGGGTCGACTCGAGCTGGTCTTCTCCCCCACCGGTCAGGCCAATCCGGCGATCGACCAGCTACCGAATCATGTGCTCGACGTGATCGGCCCGCAGTATTCCGGCGGAGAACTGGCCGACAACAGCTTCCGCGGTACCGGCGGCGTATTCCCCGGCACCTCGGATAACTTTGCCTGGGCCAAGCGCCCGCCGGTCTCGGCCATGGCCGAAGGCGGTGTCCGCGCGTTCTCACTGCGGCGCAGCACGAAGGGCTGGCGCTTCACGAATGCATGGCACCTCTACAGCATGGCGCCCGGCGGCATGATGATTCCGAACATGGCGTCGTTTGATGAGTCGCTCGGCGCGCCGAATCGCGCTCTCGATCTGCCCGGCGCGGATATCAACTCAAAGATTCCCGAATCCATCTGGCCGGGGCAGACATCGCTGGCAGGTTTGCCCGCGGGTGATGACTTCGCGACCGGTCTTCCGTTTACGTCATTTGATTCCGTCGCCGACCTCTCGCGCATGCTGATGATCGGCCCGGTCAATCTGACTCAGTTGCCGGCGCGGCCGATCCTGTTTGACTACAGCATTCCCGGCAACAGCATCCGCACCAACATCGATCTGCCCGCCACCGTGCTGCTGGCCGAAGCGCTGACCGTCCCGCCCTCCGGCAATGCGCCTTTCGGTGACAGCGCATCGCGCGTCGCGGCCGGTCGCGTTGACTTCACGGATGCCTTCCGCGTCGGCTCGCCGTCGCAGCCGTGGACATGGCGGCTGTTCGACTACTTCACCACGCAAAGCCCGCTGCACGATGGCATCGACAACGACGGCGACGGACTTGTCGATCTCGAGAACGATCCGACCGAAGCGGTCGACGTGATGTTCCGTGTCGCCGGCCGCATCAACATCAACACCGCGCCGGCCGCCGTTCTGCGGTCCGGACCGTACATGTCGCTGCTGCCCACTTCGCCGAATGTTGCCTATTACAACCTCGCGGCCACGAACGATCCGCTGTCGGCGTTTGTCGGCAGTCCGGGCGCGTTCTGGGATCTGCCGACGGCCATCATCGCCCGCCGCGAGAATCGGACAGTGCCGCTGCGCCTGCCGCAACCGGGAACCGGCATTCCGACGACCGTCGCCAACGCCCGTAAGACGCCACTCGGCGGCGGTACGGGACCCGGCGGCTCAATCGGCGGCGGCGGCACGCCGACGCGGCGAGAACCGTTTTCCAGCATCGCATCGCTGGCCCATCTCAACAGGGTGAACGACATCGCCGGCGGCCGCGACGACTTGTTCCGCATCGATCGTTTTCACGAGTTTGGCTCCAGCGGGATCGGTCTTTACAACCACATGATCCCCGAGCGCGATCCGACCGTCAGCGGCACGACGAACACCCATCCGATTCTGGGACTGCAAGGCTCGCCCTACTCGCCCGACTACCGCTATCGCCCGGTGCTGAACACGACGGACTACGTGCCCATCGAAGCGCCTGCGGCCTTTATCGGAAACGCCAACGCCTTCCGGAGCGATCCGATGGACGCGGGCGGTGTTCGCGGGCGGGACATCCTGCTCTCAAGGCTGACGAATCTGTACACGACGCGATCGGACGTGTTTACGGCTTACATCGTCCTGATCGACGAAGACGGGCGATACGTCCATCGCTGCCAGGTCACGCTGGACCGCAGCGTCTGTTTCCGAGAGGTACCTCCGGTGAACGGACCGCGCGTCCCGATTTTGCCGCAGATTCTCACGCGAACCGACGGCAGTTATACGGACGACACGAAATAACGGCATTTGGAGCGGCCATTGCGAAAATATCGCTGGTCGGTGACAGAGATGGCCCGAAACGTAGCATCATCGGGGCAATTGCCGTCCGAATGTTTTGGAGATAATGCTTTACTGGACACTGCCTACCCGGCTAGAATTAGGCTGAGACCAGCCTAGGCGGGGGAAGGTGGAGCGGATTCGCATACCTTTTTTGGACTTCATCACCAGCGGAGGATCGTACCCATGCTCGCAAGACGTCAACGACAAGCCTTCACGCTCATTGAGTTGCTGACCGTGATGGCGATCATCGTCATCCTGATCGGCATTCTGACGCCCTCGCTCACGGGCGCTCGAAACCAGTCGATCAAGACGGCCATCAAGGCCCAGATCAACGCCATGTCGGTCGGTTTGGAATCATTCCACGGCGACGAGGGCAAGTATCCGGCATCGAACCCGGTCCTCTGGGCGACGGATATCAACAACCAGCAGGGCCTGCGAAACGCCCAAATGGCCGCTTGGGAAGTCGACAACGGCACGAACGAACTGCAAGGCGCGCACATTCTGAAGGACGCGCTCGTCGGCCGAGATAATCTGGGCTATGACCCGCGCGCGCCGCAGGTCGGCCCGTCCGGCACGGATAACACTTACAACCGTTGGGCGCCGCAGAATGATCGCCGCGCGCCGTATATCCCGGTCGATGGCGTCGATCTGACCACGCAGACGCAACCGCCCGAGGACTCGTTCGGCCAATATACGAATCTGGCGCAAGTGCAGCCGACCATCGACGGCCTTATGTGCCAGGTGTTCCGCGACAAGTTCGGCTGGCCGATTCTCTACTATCGTGCGAACCCAAACACCACGCAGAATACGCCGATTATCCAAACCTTGGCCAATCAGGCCTATGGCGATGGCGTGTTCGACGGCGGCGACAATCGCTTCTTCACGAGCTACGCCGGCTCACAGCATCGCATCGCCGATGCCAATCAGGCATTGACGCCGGCCCAGTATCTGAACACGGCCACGCTGCCCAATCGCTTCGCTGAGTTCATCCGCTCGTTCCGTGCCACGACGTATGACGCCACGAACCAGATCAACATCGTCTGGCCGCGACCAGTAAAGAGTGATCGCTTCATCATCCTCAGCCCCGGCAAGGACGGCATCTACGGCACGATCGACGACGTTTCCAACTTTGAAGTCTTCTCGACCGAGCGCTAAAACGCCGGGTCGAAGTCAATCTGATTACGAGAACGGGATCGGCACCGTGCCGATCCCGTTTCTATTTGATGACGTGACGCATCACTGTTGTCGACTCCTCAAGCCCACTGCTCGCCGTTTTTAGCGTATGTCCGTCATCAACGCCGGCTCCTTAGGAGCTGGGCTAAACGATGGACGTTCTTCGTTTTGGTGTTCGTCGTATTGGTGCCTGTCGTTTTCGCGATTGGTGGGTTGGCGTTTGGCGATTCTCCACTTCAACGATTCACGCATATCTGCCGCAGAGCCAACGGCTTACACCTTACCAACGCTTGACTTCCGTTAAACGTCCCATATTATCCAATTGATGCTCAAATTGGATTCTTAGACTCCGCGGCCGCGGGCAATCGTCCGATTTTCATGGGGAGTCACTCGGACTGCGCGCGGCGCGCCGCTGACAAGACACTCGCGACGGGAGGCAATGAAATCATGGCCGGCAAGAACGCGATCTACGAGCTGGTGGACAAGCGCATCGATGCGCAGGGCTTTCGTGACGAACACTGGGAAGGCACCTTCGACGACTATATGGACATCATCTCGCGCAACCCCAAGGTGGCGCGAAACGCTTTTCAGCGCATCTACGACATGATCATCCACTTCGGCACGGAACGAAAGACAAAGTTCCGCCGCGAGTTCGTCAAGTACAACTTCTTCAACGATCCGATCGACCACGGCCACGACGCCATCTTCGGTCTTGAGAAGTCGCTCATGCATCTCGTCGACTTCTTCAAGTCCGCCGCGCAGGGCTACGGCACGGAGCGGCGCATTCTGCTGCTGCACGGACCGGTCGGTTCAGCCAAGTCGACCATCTGCCGCCTGCTGAAAAAGGGGCTTGAGTATTACTCGCACCTCGAAGAGGGGAAGATGTACACGTTCGCTTGGAAGCTGCCGCGCGGCGATGGTGACTTCGATCTGGTGCCGTGCCCGATGCACGAAGAGCCGTTGAAGCTCATCCCCCGATCGGCGCGGCGCGATGTGCTGGCCATGTTGAACGAAAATCTCCCGCCGGAGCAGCAGGTCATCGTCGAAGGCGATCTGGACCCCTTCTGCCGAAAGACGTTTGAAGACATCCTCAAGCGCTACGACGGCGACTGGAAGCGCGTGATGGAGCACATCGTCGTGCGCCGCTTCATCATCAGCGAAAAAGACCGCCGCGGCATTGGCACGTTCCAGCCCAAGGACGAAAAGAACCAGGATTCGACCGAGCTTACCGGCGACATCAACTTCCGAAAGATCGCCGAGTACGGGTCTGATTCCGATCCCCGCGCCTTCAACTTCGACGGCGAATTGAACATTGCCAATCGCGGCATGATCGAATTCATCGAAGCGCTGAAGCTCGACGTGGCGTTTCTCTACGATCTGCTCGGCTCATCGCATGAACACATGATCAAGCCGAAGAAGTTCGCCCAGACGCACATCGACGAGGTCATCGTCGGGCACACCAACGAACCTGAATACAAGAAGCTCCAGAACAACGAACTGATGGAAGCTTTTCGCGATCGCACCATCAAGATTGACGTGCCGTACAACGTCGTACTCGATGACGAAATCCGCATCTACGAGAAGGACTTCAACAAGGAGCGCGTCCGCGGCATGCACATCGCTCCGCATACGGTTGAAGTCGCCGCCATGTGGGCCGTACTCACGCGGCTCGATGAACCGAAGAAGGCCGGACTCACGCGCATGCAGAAGCTCAAACTCTACACCGGCAAGAGCATCCCCGGCTTCACCGAAGACAGCGTGCGCGAGCTGATGGAAGAGGCCCCGCGCGAGGGCATGCAGGGCATCAGCCCGCGCTACATTCAGGACAAGATTTCCAATTCGCTCGTCAGCGATCAGGCCATCAAGGAAAAAGGCATAAACCCGTTCATGGTGATGAACGAATTGGAGGGCGGTCTGTCGCACCATTCGCTCATCAGCGATGAAGAGTTGAAGAAGGAATACAAGGAGCTGCTGAACGTGGTCCGCGAGGAGTATGAGGACATCCTGAAGTCCGAAGTGCAGCGGGCCATCAGCGCCGACGAAGACGCGATCCGCCGTCTCTGCGCGAACTACATCGAAAATGTCCGGGCCTACACCCAGCGCGAAAAGGTGCGCAACA
>CAZRFP010000133.1:0-12469 GCA_964599535.1 uncultured Planctomycetaceae bacterium | reverse complement strand
ACATCGACCCTCCTTCGCGTTGGCCACTCCCCCGACCCCGACGACGCCTTCATGTTCTACGCCCTCGCACGCGATCTCATCGAAACAACCCCTTATCGATACACCCACGAAATGGCCGACATCGAGACCCTCAACCGCCGCGCGCTCGCCGGCGAACTCGAGGTCTCCGCCATCTCGATCCACTCATACCCCTTTGTCCGCGACAAATACGCGCTGCTCTCATGCGGATGCAGCATGGGCGACGGCTACGGGCCTATGGTCATCGCCAGGTCGCCGATGGCCCTCGCCGATCTCCGAGGGAAGCTCATTGCCATTCCCGGCGAGCGGACGACCGCCTTTCTCGCCTTGATGCTCTGTCTCGGCAAGGGCACGTTTCGCCACAAGATCGTTATGTTCGACGAAATACCTGACGCCGTCGCGCGCGGCGAAGTCGACGCAGGCCTCATCATCCACGAGGCCCAGTTGACCTATCAGCGGCTCGGCCTGCACAAGATCGTCGATGTGGCCGAGTGGTGGGGCGAGCAGACCGATCTGCCGCTGCCCCTGGGCGGCAACGTCGTCTTGCGAAGCCTCGGCGCGCAGGGCATGGCCGATGTCGCCCGACAGCTTCGAGCTTCGATCGAATACGGTCTGGCCCATCGTCGACAGGCGATTGAATACTCCATGCAATTCGGCCGCGGACTCGATACCGAGCTGACCGACCGTTTCATCGAGATGTACGTCAACAAGTGGACGGTCGACTACGGTGAACGCGGGCGAAAAGCCGTGAGATCATTGCTCGCTCGCGCCCACGCCGAAAGCCTCATCCCCGATCCCGGCGAAATCGAATTCATCGGCTGACGCGCCGTTCGCACGGCTTTGGCTACAATCCCGCCCCATGTTGCGCCAATACTTCGACCTGCCGCGCGCGGTTCACATCCTCTGCCTCGGGACATTCATCAACCGGGCCGGCTCGTTTTTTCTCGTCTTTCTCACGATTTACGTCGGCGACAAGCTCGGAATGGGATCGCGCTTCGCCACGTTCTGCCTCGGCGTGTTTGGGTTCGGCTCGCTGCTGGGATCGCTGCTCGGCGGGCAATTTGCCGACCAGTTCGGCCGACGCGCCGTCATGCTCGCAAGCCTCATGGGCGGAGCGATCATGCTCGCCATCTTCCCATTCATTGCCATCAAGACGCTCATCCCCGTCGCCATCTTCATCTTTGCCATCACAATCGACATGTACCGGCCGGCCGCCTCGGCGATGATCTCGGACATCACCCGGACGGAGCAGCGCCCGGCCGCCTACGGGCTGATGTACATGGCCATCAACCTTGGCTTCACCTGCGGCGCCGCAGTGGGGGGGGTTGTAGCAACGTGGTCGTTCAAGGTGCTCTTCCTGGCCGACGCCGCAACCACTTTTTCATACAGCCTGATTATCCTCCTGCTCATCCGCGAATCGCGTCCAATTGCGGTGCCTGCGAAAGAACAGGCCGCCGCAGAGTCCAGCCCCGCTACGACGTCGGCCTCGCGTCCAGCGCTTTCTTCGCGCGTGACGATGTCGGAGGCCGCCACGCACATCGCCGCGGATTGGCCGTTTCTGATGTTCTGCCTCGGCTGTCTGCTCGGCGGTATCGTCTTCGTGCAGGGCATGTCAACCCTGCCCCTTTATATGAAGTCGCTCGGCTTCACCGCCGATCGCTACGGGCTGATCATCAGTCTCAACGGCATCATGATCGTGCTGCTCCAGGTGCCATTCACCATCATGCTGACGCGGTTCGATCGCCTTCGAGTCATCGCTTCCGGCGCGCTCATGGTCGGGATCGGCTTCGGGCTGTATGCATTCACGCGATCCAGTCTTGCCTTCGCCGGCGCCGTCATCGTCTGGACGACCGGCGAACTCATGCAGGCGCCCTTTATGCAATCCGTCATCGCCGAACTCGCGCCGGTCAATATGCGGGCACGATACATGGGCGTCTTCACCATGAGCTATTCGTCGGCCATGATGTTCGGCGCGCCCATCGGCGGATATGTCCTCGAACGATTCGGCGGGCGTAGTCTCTGGTTTGGCGGATTTGCTTTATGCCTGCTCGCCGCCACGGTGCTGCTCATCGCACGAATCGGCGTACGCCGACGCGCCGACATCCTCAAGGCCGTCGCCTTGCAATCGCCTGATTCCCCCGCGACCATGCACACATGACGAAACGATTTGCCCCAAGAACGGAACGCGTTGAACCACCGGCGGGCGCAGCGGCCCCCTGGGTGATCATCCGCTCTCCGACACTCCATCCGTTCGTCTTCAAACGCATGGTTCTCCGCGCCTCCGAAGACGCACGCCCCGGAGACGTCGTGCAGGTCTATGCCCGCCTCGGCTCGTATTGCGGCAGGGCACTCTACAACCCCAACTCGACGATCGCCCTCCGAATGCTCGCCTTCGACGATACGAACGTCGACGACGCATTTTGGTCCGCGCGTCTCGAACAGGCCGCGGCGCTGCGCCGCGCCTTGCGAATCAGCGACGTGACCGACGCCTATCGCCTGGTCCACGCCGAGGGCGACGGCCTCAGCGGGCTGGTCGCCGAGCGCTACGCCGATCATCTCGTGCTCGAAGTCTTCTCGCTCGGCATCTATCAGCGCCGCGACATGATCTCCCGAACGCTCGCCCGGCTGCTCGGCCCGCCGACTTCTCTCGATCGCCCCGATCGCGCCGACGGCGATTGGCGCATCGTCATTCGCGCCGACGAACGCGTAGAACAGCTCGAAGGTTTCAAGGCCGATCGCGACGAACGTGAGACCGAGTCCGTCGTCACCATTCGCGAGCATGGCGTGCGCTATCGCGTCGATGTCGCCACAGGCCACAAGACCGGCTTTTTCTGTGACCAGCGCGAAAACCGTCTGCGCTTCGCCCGCCTCTGCCGCGATGCCGACGTGCTCGATCTCTGCTGCTACACCGGCGGATTCGGCATCTGCGCGAAAGTTCTCGGAGAGGCGAGCGACGTCACCAGCGTCGATCTCGATGAAGCGGCCATCGCCATCGCCAAGAAGAACGTGAATCTCAACCAGACGCGCGTCAATCTCGTCCACGCCGACGCCTTCCACTATCTGCGGCAGATGATCGCCAACCGCCGGCAGTTCGACGCCGTCGTCTGCGATCCGCCCAAGTTCGCCCGCGAACGCGAGGAGATCGACGACGCCCTCCGAAAATACCACGACCTCAACGGCCTCGTGTCCCAAATCGTCCGTCCCGGCGGCCTCATGCTCACGTGCAGTTGCAGCGGCCTGATTGCTCGAGAGAGATTTGCCGAGGCCGTCCACCACGGCGCGCGTCGAAACGGCCGCCGGCTCCAGTTGTTCGATCAGACCGGCGCCGCCCCAGACCATCCCGTCATGATGAACTGCCCGGAATCGGAATACCTCAAGGCCCTCTGGTTCCGCGTGCTCTGAGTCTGCAAACTGTGAGTCGGCATGCTTCCAGTCCGCATGCTTCGCGTCCGCACGCTTTGAATCTGCGTACCGGCACAAACACTGTGGCATCGGCAAAAGCGCTGGAGCACCGGCAAACGCGCTGTGGCACCGGCGTCTCGCCGGTGCATACAAGAATACAGTGCCTCCAATCCGACACTTCAATTCGATTCCGCCGCCACTGGTGCAGGAGTCCTTTCTCGCGCCCAATATCACGAGAGTCCCCGCTCCTGCCGTCGCCGCGGCATTTTCCAAACGGAAAAGCCCCGGCACTTTCGCACCGGGGCTTTGATACTCCAATCCGCTTCAGCTTATTCCAATCTCACCGTCGAAACAGCGTCCGGCTCGACTTCGAATGCGTCTGTGCATCCACGCGCCCGCCGAACCCCGTCCGTCCGCCGGCCGTCGCGCCCGCAGAGCCGCCCGTGAAGCGGTTGCTGCTGGCGAATCCGCCGGCGCTCGCCTCTCGAACCGGGCTGCCCCGCGCCACGCTGTTGCCCACGCTCGTGTTCACCCGGCCGTCAAAGCCGACCGAGATGTTGAACGTGCTCGCGATCGCCGGGCCGAACCTGGGGGCCAGCGCCTGGCTGAGCGAGAAGCTCACCCCGTTCTGATCGACACCGAACGCCGTCCCGCGGCCGTAGCTGACGTTGCCGCTCCGCGTATTCGTCCGGGCGAAGCCGGGGCCGCCGCCGTTGTATTCCGCCGTCGCAGCCGCCGTCCCCGGGCCGAAGCCGTTCGAGCCGGCCGTCGCGCTCGTCGCCGCCGTACCGGCGTGTGCCATCGTCGCGGCAGCCATCAGGCTCAGCGCCGCTGCCATGCCGCCCAGTGTGCCCATTCGCATCGTCATGTTCGTTTTCATCGTCGTTTCTCCCTCGGCCTTTTCGGCCGTAAATCCTTCAACTGACTTCAAGCCACACCCCTTATGACACGCCCGCCCCAGCCGCGTTAGGGCCGAAATCGTGCATAAAAACGGCTTAATGTGTCGGGCAGGATCAACGGTATGTTCTCCGGACGGGATCAACGGCATGTTCACCGAGCAGCATCAACGGCATGTTCACCGAGCAGCATCAACGGCATGGTCTGCAAGCAGAATCAACGGCGTGTTCTCCGAGCAGAATCAACGATATGTTCTCAATAATCCGATCCGTGCCACCCAAACACGAAGCGCCGGCGAGTGCGCAATCAAAGCCGCCCGATCAGAGCCGCGCCCGTAAGGAAGCGGTGACGCTCCCCGCGGGCCGTACCCGACTTGTATCACCGCTCTCAATCCAAATCCGCGACCGTTCGGATGCGATAACTGTTGTTATGCGAATCAAATTGGAATAACGAGGAGTATCGTGTTGCAATCGTCACACGTCGAATTTCCGAATGAAAATGCAATTGCGCCACCACGCACCGTCGTTTTGCTCCGTCTGCGTGCTCCATTTCAGTGGCCGCGATGCTAAGATTGGGCACCTGCGGCGTCGCCGTTTTCAACACGTTCCTCGTTGCCGGAGCATTCGCATGACCCCCACACCCATCATCCTGTACCTCATCTGCCTTGCCCCGCCACAGGATCTGCCCGACCGCCCGCCGCCGCTCACGCTGGGCAAACACGTCGACTACGTCGCGTGGTTCAACGCTTAAGTTTGCACACATCTTTGGTTTCCTTCAGGATAGTTGTTTTTCCGTGGGTGTAGCAGATGGATGAAGGTGGCCATGGATGGCCCGTTTGTTCATTGCTTTTCCGGCACGCAGATTTTTTACGGATCAGCGGCTCGTCGTGCGGCTGCGTCGGACCTTTGACGCTTGGGCAGCGCGTCCAGCGGGAACGTTGCCCCGGAAGCTCATCCTGCGGTCGTCGCTGGTGGGCGCCTATCGCATGTTCAACAATCTAAAGGTAACTCATCGGCGCATTCTCGAGGCTCACCGAGCCGATTCTACGCAGCTCGCATCACGCGCGTGCGCTGCACACTCCAAAACGCTTCATACGGGTTCAGCGCCCCGACTGCAGCGACTTGACGACCAGCGTGCCGCCGTTGGCCAGACCGATGACGACGTCGCGCGTCTCATACGGGAGCCGTTCAAGCGCCGCCTCCGATAGCGGCTGGCCGTCGAGCCGCACAACGATGTCGCCCGGCGTCAGACCAGCCCGATCGGCCGGCGATTCCGCCTCCACGCGAAGTACAAGCAGTGCATTCTCCGGCAGATTGGCCATGACGCGCGTCGCTGGCGTCAGGCTTCCAAGTTCCGCGCCGCGAAACGAGATGTGCGTATCAGGCAGGGGCTTCTTGTCGTTGGACGGCCGGCGCGTGAGCGTGACTTTCGCGCTGCGCGATTTGCCATCGCGCAAGTAACGAATCGCGGCGATGTGCTGCGGACCGAGCGCGCCGATGGTCTTGACGAAGTGTTCAACCGATGGCGTGGTCTCGTTGTTGACGGCCACGACCACATCGCCGCCGCGCAGCCCCGCACGCTCGGCCGGTCCGCCCGGAAAGACGGAATTGATCAGAACGCCCTCGCCGACGGCTACGCCCGCGATGCGCCCGCGCCGCTCGTCGAGCGGCTCGACTTCGACGCCGAGATAGCCATATTCGATCGGCTGACCTCGCAGCAGACGATCGATGATCATCCGAGTGTGCCGGTTGATCGGCACGGCGAAACCGATGCCTTCGCGCCCGTCTGATCGCGTGCTGACGGCGGTGATGATGCCGATGACGCGACCCTGAATGTCGATCAGCGGCCCGCCCGAGTTTCCCGGACTGATCGGCGCCGTTGTCTGAATCATGTCGCCGTAATATCGATCCTCGTCGCGTCCGAAGTTCTCGGGAAGCGGGCGGGCGATGGCGCTGATGATGCCGTGGCTGACCGAGGCCTGCCCGTCGCCTGCCAGCCCGAGCGGATTGCCCAAGGCCACGACGATATGGCCGCGCTCGGCGGCGTCCGCATCGGCCAGTTGTGCCGCAGCGCATCCATCGATGTTGACGCGAATCACGGCAAGATCGGCGCGGCGGTCCTCGGCGATAGGCAGCGCGCGAAGCGTGCGGCCGTCATGCAGAACGACGTTAATGGTCGTTGCCCGATCGATGACGTGCTGGCTCGTCAGAATCATGCCATCGTCGCGGATGAACACGCCGGCCCCCGTGCTTGTCCAGCTCCGCTGCGAACCTTCATTTCGTGCACCAAGCGCGGCGGGCGACCGATCGGCCTGTATCGTCACAACGCTTGGATCGACGCGACGCACGAGTTCGACCAGCGCGGCCTGCACGCGATCGAGCAATGCCTGGCCGCCCTCAAGCGGCGATGGCTCGTGTGGCTTATCTCCATTCGGAGAGTGAGGCGCATCGGGCTGTGATGCAGGTTGGCTGGTCGGCTGGGTGCTAAGTGAAGTCGCGGAAGTCTCGTCCGCGAGCGCGATAAGCGACGCGGCGCCGGCCGAATTGAATATCGCGGCAAAGAGGCAACATAGGGCGACGCCCCGGCGCGGCATGGCGCGGGATCGCGATCGGCATGCCGGCGACGGCGCAAATCTCACAGGTTGCGCTGTAATGGGTTTCGCCACGTGCTTCGGCTCCGTCCGAACGGAATGTGACGTGAGGGATGCGGCGCAATCATTCAGGCACATCGATATCCAGCGTCTGGGCCTTGCCGCTGCCGGGATTAAAGCTGACTATTTTCACGCCGGGATTGACGACGAACAGAAAGCCGAACTTCGTGTTATCCGGGCCGGCTTTGGTCATCAACTGGTGCGTAACGGTGGTCGGCTTCTTGAGCGCGCGCTCGGGCACGCTCGAGCTTGGATCGTACTGGATTTCAATCTTCCACATGCCGCCAATCTCAACTGCGGCATAGAAGCCAACGGCGAAGTACTGATTGCCCTTGTCATCGTTAATTGAAATCTGCGCCAGCACGCGATTGGCATAGCCGATCGCGCGCGAATACATGTTCCCCTGCTTCAGCACTTCCGCGCCGATCTGAACCATGCGCTTATCGGCCGGCACGAGGAACTCTTCCACTCTGCCATCAGGCTCCAGGACATAGGGCTTCGGTTCGCACCAGAAATGGCAGTCATCGCCACCGATCTTCCCCTGTGAGATGTGCTTCGCCACGGCCGGATCGTCCCGATCGAGCGCAAGAGGCAGCAGGTTCGACGCTTCTGTCCGCTCCTCGATCGCATTCGCAACGTGCAACGCGCCGCCCGGAGCCGCGCCAACGCGCGAGGTCGTCTCCTTCTTTACGACGCCCTGAAGGCCGCCTTGCCCCTGCGGCACGGAGGCATAAGCCGGGGCTTCCGTCAACACCTTTTGAGCCGTCAGATCGACCCGGCCGCCGTGCTTGAATTCCAGGTACCACGGCTTGAAGTCGTCAGGCACTTCAAACGCGACATCAAATCGATAGAAGTCGCCCTCGGTGATGACATTGGTCTGTTTGGGGCTGAGGATAAAGTCCGTCGTCGGACCGAACGAGCAGAGGCGATTGCGCTGCTTGCTGTTCACCTCGACCGGACCATGTTTGCGATGGGTGTAAATGTCTGTCATGCCGGAAGCGAGAAACATGCGCGTCGGCTGGCGCAGTCCTTCGCCGCCGGGCGGTGGTCCGACCAGGCGAAACTGCGGCACGCGAAAGCGGACTTCGTCGTTCGCGGTGGCGCCGGAGGCATCCTTCGAGATGCTGACATTGCAAACCAGATACGTGTTGCCCGGATTGTCGGGCGACTCCGTTGTAAACGAACGAGTAAGCGTATCGTTGTCGATGGCGTGCGTCGGCCGGTCTATCTGAGGGACTTTCCAGATGGCGTTGACTTTCACCTTGCCTTTTTTGACGAAGATATTCTCTTCGCTCATGGGAACGGCGCGCGCCGAATAGAGCATCGTCACATAATTCGGCTTGTCTTCCGAAAAGCGCCGATCCCCGCCGAAGCGGTCGTTCGAGAGCATGGACGCCAGTCCGCAGACAAACTCATCGGGGCGGAAAATGCCAAGATTGCGCTTGTGCGCGATGCCGTCCTTATCGGTGTAGTAGCGCTCGAAGCCGAAGATGGCCGAACTGATCGGCAGCATCTGGATCGCCGTCAGCGTGCTGCCGATGATGATCATGCCCGTGAAAAAGCCCGCGATGCCCGCGCCGGCACGATCCAGCGGAATCGGCATCGAAACGGTGTCCTTGATCAGCTTGTCCGTCGCAACCCGCATCAGCATCAGCGAGCCAAGGAAGATGACCATGAACGCCAGTGGCAGGCCGGTCCCCGCGCCGCTGGGGGTGCTTTCCTCCCACACGCTGTTCAGCAATTCATAAAATCCGAAGGCCAACATGCAGGCGATCAGCGTCTCGAAAAACATGATGAGCGTGCTGAAGAAACCCTGATAGACCCAGAAGGCCGCGATCAGAATGACCATCAGTGCGACGACGAGTGAAAACAGCATCGATCAAACTCCACGAGCAACAAAAAAACAAAAAGCCGATGATAAACCCAGACCATGCGCTTCCCTATGCCGACGCCTTCGCGCGCGGGGCCTCGGCTTCTTTCGTGACACGGAGGATTTCCGCGATCGACGTTTGGCCTTCATAGACTTTGTGCAGCCCGACTTCCTGCAGGTACAACATGCCGCGCTTTCGCGCTTCGACCTTGATGTTCGGGATCGGCGCGCCCTGGGCAATCATGGCGCGGACATCCTGATCCGGAACGAACAACTCCATAATGGCCGTGCGCCCGACATAACCGGAACCCTGACACATCGGGCAGAGAATCGGCTGGCCCTGCTTGTCGACCTCGATCTCATCGGGATTCGGCGGGCGATAGAAGGGGCGGTTCTCCGCGGCCGTCAGATTCGCTTTCTTCAGCAGATTGGGATCCGGTTTGTAAGCGCGACGACACGTCACGCAAACCACGCGCGCCAAGCGCTGACAACTGATTCCGATCAGGCTAGATGCCGCAAGGGCGTTGTCGTTGACGCTTTGCAGATATCGGCGAAGGGCGATGAACGTGTCGCTTGCGCTCATGCCGAGGTAGATCTTCTTGCCTTGCCGGCCGGCCGTCGCCGCAAGTGCGGCGGTCTCGGCGTCGGGCGTGTCTCCGGCCATCGCCACCTCCGGCTCGGTCCGAAGTATCGATCGGAAGCGCCGCCCGAAAGTAACCGATCCATCCGCGCTGTCGTATACGTGTTGGGTGATATTCTCCAGATCGAGTGACTTGGAGACTTCGAGCGTGTGAATGTTCTGCATGAAGGCGTCATGCGAGCGAAGGATGGCATAGAGCGTGCTCGTCACGCCGCTGCCGCGAGGACCGCTGGCGATCATGACGCCCTTGGGCTCATGAATCATCTTCTCAAAGACCGGCAGTTGGGCCTTCGTCAGCCCCAGATCGGGCAGCCGAAACTTGGCTTCTTCGGCGAACATTTTGAGCAGCATGCGCTCGCCGGTGTTATTGCCCGATGTTTTGAGATCGACATCGACCGAACGTTCGGCGCCTTCTCCTGCGCCGATGGATGCCTTGAACTTGCCTTGTTGCGGTCGACGGTGTTCTTCCGGGTTCAGACTGGCGATGCGCTTGAGATGGGCGAAGAGACGCGGGGCCGTTTCCGGGTCAATCGGATCGCGCGAGCGGTCGACGCCGTCGATCTTGTAAATGATCTTCAGCGGTTCATTCGTGACCAGGTCGAGCAGCATGTCGCTCGTGCGCCGCCAGATGCCGTCGAACAGCAGGTCCTGCATCGCCTGATACGCACCGTGTTCGACCGGGTCCGTCGGCCACTTGGGCGAGCTGCCGTCAGCCATTTTGATGCGCGCCCGGTCGCGAGCGTGCATGGCGTCGTCTTTGCTCTTTGAGCGGCCCTGCGCTATGCGTTGAATGTGAGCCACCGTGAGAACAGTCTGCGCCGGAGCGACCCGGCGATTTCGGAAAACGACATAGGAGAGAATCGCGGGCAGATACAAGACGACAAAGACAATCATGCCCACCAGGTAGATTGGAACCAGCATCCAGACGATCAGCCCGATGAGGCCGGAGCAAAAGATCGCCGGCACCCATACGCCTTTCGGAACGCGTAAGATGCGGAGGTCCTTTTCGGCCCAGGCCGAATTGTGCGCCCACATCAAGACACCGAGTGCAAAAAGGATGATCTTCCAGATGGCAAAATAGCCCCCCTCGTCCGGCGGCAGCGCCGCGAGGAGGGGACGAATCAGTTCATCAGAATTGAGCATGTCTGGCATAGAGTCCGCTAGCGTACAGGTTTGACAAGTAAACGGCGTGCCTAAACCAACTATTCTAGAGGCTTTGGTTCCGATTTGGAACTCCAAAAACGGGACCGTTTCGGCTGCCGGTCATAAGTTCTGAGCCGCGGGGGGCGTTTGCATCGGATATGGAGTCAGGTTAGAATGGCTGCCCTTAACCTGCTGGGAGGTTCGCCAAGTGGCCAGACAGTGCATCACGGCCTTATTTTTGTTGTTGATGTGTTCGCTGCCGGCGTGGGGTCAGGCGGTGCCGGAAGGCACCGTGATCGCGCCGGATAACATCGAGCCGCTGGAATACAACCGGCCGCTGATTGAGTACACGATTGCGATCCTCTTCCTGCTGCTTTCGATGGGCGTTGGGTTCTTTCCCAGCAAGCGCGTCAAGGACGCCTGATGCCGCCTCATTGGCCGTCGTAAACTGACAGCGGCACGGCGCCAGGCCGCCTTGGTTCGTATTCTTCCCGCCCTTGCCTTTAGACGGCCTTTTCAAGCGCATCGCTCGATGATGAATCGGGCCGTTTCCTGTACTTCCTATTGTCGAGCTACGGCAGTGCGCTCTCGATGTCCACATACGACGTCGAGACCTTTTCGCCCAGCGTCGCAATGGCCGCGATGCAGACGACGATGATCAACGCCAACATGACTGCATATTCCGTTGCCGTGGCGCCGTGCTCCAGCCTGATGAAGGTGATGAGATGATGATTGATGGGCTTCAGTTGTATTCACTTTCAGCACCTACTCTGCCGTGGTGTTTTGGGGTGGACGAGAGTGTCTTTGGAGGGCGTCTTCCGGAGTCCTTGCGCAGACCTCGCGCGGGCGCGCTTTCCGGATGACTTTGATGCGGATTCAGGTGTGAAACATCGGAGGATTCCGATTGAAATCTTCGATACGGAAATCCAAAGTGCAAAAAAGCGCATTACCGATATCCCGCGCCCTACGGCGGGATGAATCCGGCTTTCATATACCATTCGCCTCGTTTGGCTTCCGTCGATTTGCGGGCCGTTACGCGGTCCGAACCCCAGTCATTCAGGGCCGAAAACTTGAAAGATCAAGCACATTGGCTTATAAAAGGGTGAGCGGTTGGATTTGTGGCGGTTGGATGATGGCCGTGTCGAGGCCGTTGCCAAGACCCGCCAACCGGCGGGAACAAAACGCCGGTACCTGACAAGGGAGCGTGCTCGATGACGAAACGCGGTTTGATCGTCGTGCTGGTCGGGTTGAACCTCGCGCTGGGGGCTGTGTTGATTCTCTCTACGTGGCAGCCGCCGTCCGCCATGGCCCAGGTCGCTCCGCTCGGCCAGAATTACGCCGTCGTGGCCGGTGAGATTCGCGACGGCGTCGATGCGCTCTATGTGCTTGATCTTTCCCAGCGAAGGCTGCACGTCTTTGTTCCCAATCGCGACTTGAACAATCGTCGGCTTTTCCATGCGGGCTATCGCGACTTGCAGCGTGATTTCCGAGGCGGACGGTGATCTGCCGGTCTTGAAGGAGACGATGGCGATGAACGACAATCGAAACTTCATCATCGGCGTGCTTTCGATCACCGCGACGATACTGTTCGTCGGCCTGCTGATCGTGACCACGACCGGCCAGAATTCGGCGATGGCCTTTGGTCAGATTGATCGCGGCGGCGACTACATCCTCGTGACCGGCCAATTCACGCAGAATTCCGAAATTGTCTATGTCATCGACGCTGCTGCACGACGTCTGATCGCGTACAGCTACGAAACGACGACGCGCGATTTCGTACTATGGGATGCGATCGACTTCGAACGTATCATGGGTGCAGCCGAAGGAGCGCCCGGCGGTGGCGGCGATC
>CAZRFP010000132.1:0-12692 GCA_964599535.1 uncultured Planctomycetaceae bacterium | reverse complement strand
CGCCGCATAAAGTTGGCTGACGCCGAAAAAAGGGAGTTCTGCCACGGGCTGATAGGGCAAAGAGTAAAGAACACAATGCACAGTGTCAGTCGGAGTCCAGGGCCAGCCGGAACCCGGAGCTGGTGTGCCGGAAGTCGGGGCTGTAGTCGATACGATTCGAACATCGGCAGAAGTCCGCGGGGCTGATCCAACTGCCGCCGCGCAGAACACGGTAATTTCCGGACGACGGTCCGCGAGGATCTGTTCCAGGCGAAATCGAGTAGTAGTTGCTCTGATACCAGTCATTGCACCATTCCCACACGTTCCCCGCCATGTCGTGAAAACCGTATCCGTTGGCCCCGTTCGCCGTCTGGTAGCTCGTACCGGAGCCCGGCCAGTTCCAATCCGTCTTCTGTTGAAGCGCCCCTGTGAAGAAGCCCACCGGGCTGGTGTAGGGAAAATTCCCGACGCCCCAGATAGGGTGATATCCTGAAGTAGGACTCGTGTTGTAGGCGTAGCTCGTTAAACTGCTGTAGTTTGCCCGCGCGTGCTGGATCGTGTCCTGATCCGCCCAGGGGAAGCGGCGCCCGGACGCGCCGCCGCGGGCCGCCTTCTCCCATTCCGCCTCGGTTGGCAGACGGTATCCATTTGCCGCGAAGTTGCACGCCCACGTGCCCGTGTCGTAGCACGGCGTTCGGCCCTGCATGCCGCTCCGCCAGTTGCTGTAGGCCGCCGAGCCGTACCAACTCACCCGCACCATCGGGTGGTTTGCCTTTCCCGCGACCACGCCGAATGTGGTGTCGTTCCACGTGATCCAACTGCCTAAGTTGTTCGTAGTCGTGTCGCAGTAGAGTATGCTCGTACCGCCAAATCTGAAGACCGCGCCGCTGCTGATATTGATCAAATTGCCCTGCGACCAGGCCCAGTTCAGCGCGTCGGCGTACTGCTGGTTTGTCACCTCGTAGATGTCCATATAGAAGGCACTGATATACACGCTGTGAACGGGTTGCTCGCTGGCAAGGCCCTCGTTGAACATGTCGCCCATGTCGAACGAACCGGCGGGGATGAGCACCATGCCTGCGGTTGGTGTCGTGCATGGATCCGGCGAGCAACTTGTGTCCACACCCTGCCAAGTGCCGGTGCAGGCGGTCTGGGGAGATACCGTGCAACCTCCATCGGTTAGGCAACACGCGCCGCATGGCGAGTAGTTATCGGTCAGCAGGTAATCGATAAAGCCAGTGACGTCGCCTACGGTCGCGTCGCCATCGCAGTCGAAGTCGGCGTTGCTCAACTCGCAGCCCGGATAAGCTGCCGCATAGCCTGACGGGTCGTGCAAGGCCAGCACGAACGGCCCAATGTCCAAACCGTTCACCAAAGCGTCGCAGTTCATGTCGCCCGGTGCGGCCTGCGCCGGACTGGGTACGCTCGCCGCGACAACCACCGCGATTCCGAGGATGATCGATCGAAAACCCATCTTCGCACCTCCCGATCTGGACTTGCAGTTTGATGTCGCCCGGCTGCATTGTCGCCCCGTTCCGCAACATCATACCAGCGCCCCCCGGGTTGTGCCTACGGCGGGGTGGCCCTGTTCACTTTGATTCGCTCCCGCTAGGTGACGAAATGAGCATGCTCGGGTTCGTTCCACGCGCGGCGCGTCCTTCGGACTCGGCGCGACATCCACTTCAGCCTACGCACCGCGAAGGCCTATGACAGCCCTGCCTTTGCGCAGCACCCGGCGGAAACACTGCTCGCAGAGCAGTAACGTCCGTCGAAACCCCCGTGTCAAGAGAGCAGGCCACCGTCAAAACGACCCGCGCTCCAAATCCAGCAGCGCCTGCTTTCGCCACAGCCCACCGCCGTAGCCGCCGAGGCGGCCGCCTTTGTTGATCACGCGGTGGCACGGAATCATGATCGCGATGCGGTTGGCCCCGTTGGCCGTGCCGGCGGCCCGCTGCGCGCCGGGCCGGCCGATGTCCGCCGCCAGTTGCTCGTACGAGATCGTCTTGCCGTAGGGAATCTCGATCAGCCTGCGCCAGACGGCCGTCTGAAACGGCGTGCCGGGAAAGTCGAGCGGCGTTTCAAAAGTCCGCAGCCTGCCTGTGAAGTAGGCGGACAGTTCGCGCTGCGCCGACTTCAACATCGCATTGCTGCCCGGCACGACGGCCGTGTCGAACCGGCGGCGCAGCGTCTTGACCTGCGTCTCCAGCGCCCGGCGATCGGCAAACTCCAGCAGGCACAGCGCTGCGTCTGTCGCGGCCAGCAGAAGCGGGCCGACGGGACTTTCCATCATCGTCGCGGTGATGCAGGCCGCCTGCCGTCCGCGCCCCGGCGTCCGGCCGAAGGTCTTTTCGAATGCCTCGCGAAACGCGCTGTTCGATTGATAGCCGTGGTTTAGTGCGACGCCCATGAGATCGCCTCCTTCTCGAATGCGGGCCAGCGCCATGCCCATGCGCCGCGCCCGATGATAGGCCTGAAACGTCATGCCGTAATGCGTTTTGAAATAGCGCCGCGCCCGCGACGGTTCGACGCGCAGCCCGCGCAGATCGCGATCGCGCAGACGGTCCGTCGGCCGCGATTCGACGGCCGCGAGCAAGCGTTCGACCCAATCGGGCGGGCAACCGTCGGCATCCATCGGTCGGCAGCGCTTGCAGGCGCGATAGCCCGCGAGCAGCGCCGCCCTGGCGGATGGAAAAAACTCGATGTTTCGCGGTCGCGGCTTGCGCGCCGGGCACGACGGTCGACAGAAGATGCCCGTGGTCCGGACGGCCAGGAAGAAAAAGCCATCGAACGACGCGTCGCGCTTCGCCGTCGCGCGAAGCATGGTCTGCCTGGAGGGCATCGCCTTCATGCAGTGAAACGTATATCGCGCGGGGGCGGCGCGTCTACCGAAAACTGAGCGCGGAAGTGAAATGGGGAAATCGCAATGGCCGTCGCACAAAGCCGGTTTTGCAGGGGCGTAACGTTCTATACCACTGGCTCGCCAAGCCGTGCTTTGTGAATTTGTGATCGACGAACCGCGATCTGGATGGCTCACCGCCGGATTGCGCGCTCATCCGCTGCGTATACGCATCCTGCCTGCCTCGACGAGAAATCGAGAAGCATGGATCGTCAGGCCGTCGGTGAGCCGCTTAGCCGCGATGCTGTGCCCGGATGATCTCGGCGGCCTTGTTGCTTTCGAGATCGAGCGCTCCCAGGGCCTTCGACGACGCGGCGCGCAGAATGAGATCGCCTTCGTTCAAGGTGAAGTCGATCAGCCGCGAGACCACTTCACGATCGCCCAGCAGATTGCCGTTTCGACGGGCCGACTCGGCCAGCGATCCGAACGCAGTGATTCGCTCATCGGCACTGTGGGCGGTGTTCAGGGCATATTCCGCAAGGGCCTCCTGAGACTCTGTCTGAGCGATCAGCGCCAATGTGCGTCCCGATTCGGTGCGGAGCATGCTCGACGAATGGGCCAACGCACTGATCAACGCCGGAGCGGCCTTCGATGGATCAAAGACCTTCAGATTGCTCTCGGCCACAATCCTCAGCACCTTGGCCGCCTGAATGGCCAGATCAAGCGACATTTCGCGATCAAGCGCTGACATGCCGAGCGATTGTGCGGCCGATGCAATGCGGTTTATCAGTTGGTCGCGCATTCGATCGGTGTCGCCCAGTTCGACGATAATGGAATCGATCACATCAACGCCGACGCTCTCGCGCGCCAGCCGCGCCGCAGCGCCGACGTCGCCTTCCTTCGCGACGATGAGGATCGGCGTGGCCGCCGTGTCGAATGCCTTGCGAAGCTCGATGATCGCATCGCCGGCGGCGGGCGATGCGACGTCGCTGGCGATGAGAATCAGATCATACGCGGCCAGATTCCCGTCCTTGCCCGCCTGCATGGCCTCATAGAGTGTCGGGCCGACGGCACATTCATAGCCTGCCGCGCGAAGCAATGCCTGAAACTTGTTGCGCGTGCCGTCGTCGCCATCGACGATCAACGCCCCCTGTCGGCCGGACTGCATCAGCGCTTCGGACAGCACCGACACAACGTGCTCGCCACCTGAAAACGGCGACTTGGGAAGCGCCGCCGCCAGCGCCAGCGCCGCCTTCACACGCACCTGCCGGCTGGGAAATGACAAGCTCTGAACCAGCGGCTGCTTGATGTCCTCGGCGCCGACGAGACCGACTTCGCCGGCCGTCTCGCGAAGGGCCGCGATCGCACCCAGCGCCACGCCGACTTCCCGCCGCTCA
Organism: uncultured Planctomycetaceae bacterium; assembly: GCA_964599535.1. Lineage (GTDB taxonomy): Bacteria > Planctomycetota > Phycisphaerae > UBA1845 > UTPLA1 > JADJRI01. The sequence continues at coordinate 8,480 of CAZRFP010000132.1, read as the reverse complement.
AACGCTCGGCCGAGAACCAGGTGATTATACTTCGCGCCGGCCGCCCGGCCGAAGTAGATCGAGCGCGGATAACCGTCGGGCCGCGTCGAATCCTTGACCGCCAGCGGCGTCGGCTCGTCGCTCTCAACATCGAGGCCGATCTTCGATTCACGCCGATAGTTCGCCGCAAGCCAAAGCGCAATCGATTTATCGTGGCCCGGCGTGAGTTTCAGCGCTTCTTCGCAACTGCGCATCGCCATGATGTCGTTGAAGATGGCCCGCGGCACGGGGATATACTTCAAGCTTCCGTCGCGGAGATACCACACGTTCGACTCGTCGCTGCGCGGATCCGCCTGAAGCGATTCGGTGTCGGAGTAGTAAAGATCGGCGAGATCGTAAAAAAGCGGCGCGGGGTGAGATGCCCCCGACATTCCGAGTGAACTGAGCGCCTGTTCGGCGGCAGCGCGTACGTCGCCGGCTTGCGTCGTGTCGTGCGCAAGCTTCGCAAGGTATGGAACGGCCTGCTTGTAGCCGATCTTGGCCAGCGCACTGATGAGTACCCCCTTGGTGACGTCGTCGCTCATGCCCAGCGCCTGCACCAGCGGATTGAGACCGGCGCGGCCGATCTGAGGAATGACCTGAATGATCGCCGGATGAATGCGGCTGCGGCTGGAATCCTGCAGAGCCTGAATCAGATGGGGAATCGCATATTCGCCGGAAGCCTTCAGGCGATTGGTCGCGTTGTAGGCCATGCGCGGCGGACCGCCGAGCCGGGCAATGTTCGTCTCAATCTCGTACGGATCGCGCCGCAGCATCTCTTCGCCACGCGAGAGGATTGACAGAAATCGCTTTGCGGAATCGCCCACTTCCGTGTTGTTGATAAGCTTGAGAAGCGTGTCCTGGCGATTCGGATTCTGCCGAACCAGTTCCAGCAGCGCGACCGGATCGGGGTTCGATTCATCCAGCGCCCGGAAATTCGCGTCGGCATAACTGAATCGACCGATCACCGCGAAATGCAGTCCGTCCTCAGCCAGACCCTTCTGGCGGCGGCCGATGGTGATGCGGCTCATGATGTCGCGCGCGGCGGCGGGCGCTTCATCCCGTACGGCCCACTGCTCAAAGCGCAGGGTGCCGGGCGTTCGATCGGCCATCAAGGCGAGCCGCAGCTCGGACAGGTTCATGGCGGCGAGCGCGTCGAGCAACGTGGCGGCCGCGTCGGACTCGGACCGCTCAACGGCGCGAACCGTCGCGGACCAGGCAATCCAAGCCTGCTCATTCTGGCCGACCATGTCTTCGGTCATCTCTTGTGCCGGTGACAGGCTTGGCCCTGCAAGGCTGAAAACCAATGCCACTGCGGCGACCGCGCGAAAACGATATGACGACGTTGGGTTCATCGAGAACAACCTCCCGAATCCATTCTTCGGACGAAAACCGGGGAAACTAACGCACGTTTTGAGGCAGGTTACGTCTACTGGAACCCCAGCGTCCCCACGGCATGGCGTGCATGTCGGATCGCATCCGCGCTCGGCGGACGATTCTGCTCGAAGAACTTCACTATAATGAAGTTGCGCGACAGGGTCAAGAATCCGGCGCGACCGGTTTCAACGTCCCAAAACGCCCGCCGATCCAGCGAATTCAGGCCCCCGGCTTGATGTCCGTCTCCGTCAGCTTGCGTATTTCCTGCAGGTCCGCGAGGTACTTGTCGGTGTATCGCGGATCGACTTGGTGGCAGACGCGCGTCGAAAGTTCGCCGATCCGCTGATAAGCCGGGTCCTGCGTCTGGGCGAAAAACTCATCCGCGAGCGTCACAAGCCTGAGCAGATGCCGAAGGATCAGCCCTTCCTGCTTCACCAACTCGCGGTTGCGGACGAAGCGGTAGAAATCACAGTCCTCAAACATGTCGCCGCCCACGTCCTTCGGTTGAACGAATACCGGCTCCGGCGCGGCCAATCGGGACTCGAACGCGATCTTGAGCATCTCCGGGAACAGCGGCGGACGATCTCTCGATACGCCGTCCCACCACGGATCATCCTCCGGCCGCGAGTATGAGTCATCGTCGCCGCCGTCGCCGTCAGATGACTGCGGCCGAGCGAGTACGACGCCCATGGAAATCATGAGCGGCGTCATGACATCTCGTTCGAGTGGGCCGGGCTGCCGATCGTTCATTCGCACTTTGCGCAGTATGCCCGGCGGCAATTCCAGCACGGATTCGAGCACGATGAGTTTCTCGCCGTCATCGGCGCGGTTGAGCTGTTCGACAAGGTACATGCCATAGAGCGGATCGACGCCGCGAAAGTTCAGCAGTCGATAGATGCTCTCGTGCAGCGTCACATGCTCGCCGTCGTCGGAGCGCGTGAGATAGCCCAGACCGGCCAGATTGCCGATCATGTGATCGAGTTGTTCATGGTACTTCGCGATCCGGCCCGGCTCATTGAAGCGCCGCTGCACAAACTCGCGCGTTTCGCGAAGGGTGCCGGTTTTAGTAAGGAGATAGATCAGCACCGAATAAGGAATCATCGATCGGCTGTAAAGCCTGGCCGGGCCGGCCTCGATCAGCGTCTTGAGCTGACCCTGCGTCCAGTATTGCTCGGTCTTTCGGCGCGTCGGGCGCTTGCGTTCCAGTTCCTTGCGGGCCTTCATGATGCCCAGGTCCTTCGAGCGTGGATCAATCTGGTCGTACTTCTGCTTCCACTTGAAGATTTTCACATCGTCGTCGTGTGCCAGCGCATAGACATAGCCCTGCGCGTCGAACTGCGGCCGGCCGGCACGGCCGAAGATCTGATGCGCCGCGGCCGACGGAATGAGTTTTTTTTCGCCGGGCTTGCCCTTGAGCAGCGTGCTCATCACAACCGAGCGCGCCGGCAGATTGATGCCGGCCGCGAGCGTCTCCGTGCAGATGACGAACGGCACGAGCTTCTGTTGAAACAAGTCTTCGACGATTTCCTTGTGCTTCGGCAGCACGCCGGCGTGGTGGACGCCGACGCCGCGAATGAGCATCTGGCGCAGCTTCGGACCAACGCCGTCCTTGAAGTCGTCGATTCGCTCGTCGATATAGGATTCGATCTGTTTCCGCTTGTCGGCGCTGATGACCGAAAGTCCCTTCAGTTTTTCAGCGGTCTCCCAGCATTCGTCGCGATTGAAACAAAAAACCAGCGCCGGCGAGCGGTTGGCCGCGTCGTCGTCGGACACCATCGCGGCGAGTTGCTCAGTCATGAGCTTGTCTTCGATCCAGTTGAACTCCAGCGGCACGCGGCGTTCGGTCGAGAGCACGACGCGAAGCTCCAGACCGTGTGAAACGCGCAGCCAGTTTGCGAATTCGGTCGGATTGCCGACGGTCGCCGAGAGCAGAAGCACACGGACATGTCGCGGCAGCAAAATGAGTGATAGCTCCCAGACGATCCCGCGCTCGGGGTCGTTGAACGAATGAAACTCGTCCATGCAGACCGAGTCGACATGCCCCATGTCGGCCAGCGACGGATCCGTCGAGAGCAGGTGGTTCAGCAGGATTTCCGCGACGACGACGCGCACGACGGCGTCGGGATTGACGCGCCGATTGCCCGTGATGAGTCCGATGTCATCGCCGGAAAAGCCCCACTTCTCTGCAAGGGCCTGCAACTCACGGAACTTCTGATCGGTCAGGGCAATGAGCGGCGTCGTGTAGTACATACGCCGCCGCGTGTGCAACGTCTCGTAGACCGCCGCCTCGGCAATCAGCGTCTTGCCCATGCCCGTCGGCGCGCAGACCATGACGCCGCCGGGTTCCTGAAACCAGGCAAGCAGCGCCTCTTCCTGGTAGGTATAGAGATCGAAGGCGAGCGAATCCAGAAACTGGCCGCAAAGCTCGTCGCGCGTCATCGGATTGGCGGATTCTTGAGAAATGGGGTCAGACTTTCTTGTTCAAAGATGGCTAGGTCGTTGATTCGTCAATCTCCGACACATCCCCACGACCAATGACCCAGAATCGGTTTTTGCCTGCTTCCTTCGCCTGCAACAGCGCCCGATCCGCCGCTTCGAGCAGGCCTTCGGACGTTGTCGCTTGCCAGGGGAAATGTGCAAGCCCGCCGCTGATCGTCAGGCAGCCGACGGCGTCCGGTCCGAGCCGCGCGAACGTGTGCTTTTGCAGCGCCGCGCGAAAGCGTTGCAACACCTGAATCACGCCGCGCGGCGGCGCCGAGCCGACGGTGCGAGGGCCTTCCGGATCCCAGAAAACCACGACGAATTCATCACCGCCATAACGCGACACCATGTCCGTCTTCCGGCAGCATCGGGCAAACAGCCGGCCGACCTCGACCAGAATCTCGTCGCCGGCGTCGTGGCCGTATTGATCGTTGTACCGCTTGAAGTCGTCGATGTCGAAGACGAGCAGCGATAGTGTCATCCGATCGCGCTTGGCCATCGCCATCTTTTCGCGAAGGAACGCCAGCAATTGCCGCCGATTCGGCAGGCCCGTCAGATCATCCGTCAGCGCCAGTTGTCGCCACCGTTCGGCACGATGCGCGCTTTCAAGCAGTCGGCCCAGCAGCAGGCCGTAGTGCCGCAGCTTCGCCTCGTCGGTGTCGACATACGCTTCACCGCCGAGCTTCGGACCGACGCGAATCTGACCAACGCGTTGTTCGCCATCAACGATCATCTCGACGAGCGCGGGCGTGCTCGTCGAACCCGCGCCGCGGCCGGCGCGGCCCATTTTGCCATCGGCCGACACCGTCGCCCATTCGGCATTGACTGCTTCGGCGACCAGCGCGGCCATGGCGGAGAGGCGCTTCGGATCGGGCTTTGCGAGCCGCGGCAGCAGATCGGCAAGGCGTGTGAGCTCTTCGACCGTGGGAATCGATCCATGCACGGCATTCGATTCCGCATTTCCGCGAGCCGCGTCATGCGGTGCGATGCCGGCGATACGCTCCAGTTCGACGCGCTCTGGCGGGAAGATCACATAATCATCGGCGCCATGCGCGAGAAGCTTGCGCCCTACAAATTCATAGACAGGTTCGCAGCAGAATATGACGGGCGTGGCATGGCCTGCCACGGCCTTTATCGCGGAGACGGCGGCCTCGATATTCCGGCAGGCGCGGTCATGCCCGACAAGCACGGCAAGCGTCGGCGCACGCGGGATTTCTGCAATGCCCGCGAGATAGCCGCGCACACCGTTCACCAGTCGCGGCGAGAGACAATCCCGGACGATCGGTCCGAGCCGATCGAGATCATGAACGATCAAGACGCGGGCATCAGCATTCGGTCCATTCGCAGGAAGCGGCACTCTCATCGATCCGCCTCCTCATCCATCCTGTCATCCGGCGCCTCATCCGAAGCGTCATCATGCAACAGCGCGTCCATTTCTTCAGGCGTGATGGTGGATCGGCTGTCCGTCAATTCGTGGGATGGCGCCGGACCCTGCTCGATCTCGCCCGCTCTGCCATCGGAAGCCTGTTCGTCGCGATGCTCCAGCGCTGCAGGCGGGAGTCGGCGCGCGGGTGCAGGCCCGATGCCGCCCATACGCTGACGCACAGCTTCATGCAGCGACGGCCCTCCGGCAGCTTCATCCGTGACGCCGTCGGTCGACAACGGGATTTGCAGCGGCCGCATATTGCGCTGAACCGTCGTGTCGCCTGAATCGACATCCCGCGGCGCGGCGCGTTCCAGATCGATCTCGGCAAGATCATATTCATCTGCGTGAATGGCCTGCGAATCGGCATCGTTCTCCGGCGGCCAGACATGCGCGGCGTCGCTCTCTTCACCCCACGTCGTGCCGCGTTCGTCGTCGTTCGGCGCGGCCACTTCACCGATCGGCACGCCCATTTCGACCACGTCGGTAGCGTCATCCACGCGCCATTGGACGACTTCGGTTTCATCGGCGGCGTTCGTCGCGACGGCCGGTCGGATGCCCAGTGTTTCGTCGTAAATTTCTGTTAGAGTCGCGATGTCGAATCGCCCCTGAAGTCCGCCGATTCGCTCGGCCGCGCCGCTGATCCGGGCGACCGTCAATCGCAGCGATGGGTAATAGCGCGGCGCCAGTTGAAGAAACTGCATCTCGTGATTATCGAGACCGCGCACATCGACAATGAGCCGGTCAGGTATACTCCCCGAAGCCAGCAGCGCCATCGCTGAATACACATCCGGCGACCACTCGACGCGCGCGCCGTGACTCATCATCTCCTCGCCGCAGCGGCTGATCGCCTCGTCCATGCCGTCGAAGACGAACAGGAGGCTCTGCCCGATCTGTGTGTTCGATGCCGCCATGACCATTCCACCGACAAATCGAAGGCGCGCCGCTTCCGATTTCATGCGATTATAACGACTCCCGCTCCGTTCGGATCGCCGCAATATCAAGGGCACGCCCGGCCCGTCGCATGAACCAGCGCGCTCACGAAACACTCGTGTCCGGGCCGATATCGAAAGTAAGCACCGCACCCGTGAATGGGATGAACCGGGGGCCTAAAAGAGTCTACGGGGGCCTTGATTCGCAAGTCAAAGTCTTGCCACGGGCGGCTCGTTGTTTAACATCAGATGCTATGTTCTTGATAGACCGATATCCGACCATTCGACCAGCCGCCTTGCCACGGCCCATTTCCCTTCACAATCCGTCCGCCGTCATTGCGGTCGCCGCAGCCATCATGCTGCTGCTTGTTGCCGGTCGATCGGCGCTGGCGGACGACGTGCAGGCTGCGGAGGTGCGTCTCAAGGGACGACTGGATGCCGTGCTCGCCCCGCCCGCCAACGCCAAGGCCGGCCTTTCGGCACAAGTCGTCGATCTTAAGACCGGCCGCGTGATCTACCAGAACAACAGCGGCGAAGCGCTGATTCCCGCGAGCAACATGAAGCTGGTCATGATGGCCGCGGCAATCGATCTGCTCGGAACGGACTACAAATATCAGACGGTTCTTGCGATTCGCGACACCGATCTGATCGTCATTGGCAGCGGTGATCCGACGCTGGGCGACGATCGATTCGCCGTCGAGCGCGGCGCCAGCATCACAAGCGAACTGCACGAATGGGCCGAAGCGTTGAAGAAGGCGGGCATTCGCCAGATTCCGGGCAACATCGTCATCGACGACTCGATCTTCGATCAGGAATTCACGCATCCCAAGTGGCCGAGCAATCAGTATCAGGCCTGGTACGAAGCTCCGGTCGGCGGATTGAACTTCGCGGAGAACTGCGTCAAAGCGATGGTCACGCCGACCAAGCCGGGCCAGAAAGCCAAGGTTCAGCTTGTCCCGGGGAACACTTACGTCCAGGTCCGCAACGAGACGACCACGAGCGACAAAAATGGTGTCGTCGTGTCGCGGCCGACCGACTCGGACACCCTCATCGTGCGCGGCGGCGTGAGCAAGACCGGCCTTCTGGAAAAAGTGACGGTGCGCGATCCGGGGCTGTACTTCGGATCGGTGCTGCGAACGATCCTCGCGACAAACGGCATTAAGGTCGGCGGCCAGATTGTGCGTGAAGTCGTGCGTCTCGAGAACGGCCGTCTGCCGGAGAATTGCCACATTGTGCATATCCATCGATCGCCGTTGTCAGATGCCCTGCGGCGCTGCGGAAAGGACAGTCGCGGCATGTTCGCCGAAGCGCTGCTCAAGACGCTTGGAGCGCAAGGCGGACAAGTCGGTTCATGGGATACCGGCCGCTCGATGGTTCATACCTATCTTCGCAAGGTCGAAGCGCCGGCTAATCAGATCACCATCGACGACGGCAGCGGCCTGTCGCGTTACAACCGAATGAGTGCCAACGTTGCGACACTCATCCTGAAGCACGCATACAACGCCGGACCGGCGCAGTTTGAGCTGTTACGCGAGTCGCTGGCCACGCCTGGCGCCGAGGGCACATTGAAAAAACGACTCCGCGAGGAGACCGTGCGAAACCGCGTCTTCGCCAAGACAGGCTACATCAACAACGTATGGACGCTGGCGGGCTATATACACACCGAGCGCGACGAGTGGCTGGCGTTTGCGATCTTCTACAACGCCGGCGGGCAGATGGCGTCGCCCAAGAACAAAATGGACGACGCCGTTCGGCTGCTCGCCAAATGGCCGAACATTCCACCGCCGCCGTCTTCCCAGCCGGCAGGCAAAAGCGCCCGCACGTCGATCGACGCTGCGAAGCGCTAAGAGCGCTATTTCGCCCAACTGTGGCGCCGCCGTCTCGGCGGTGCGGAATTTCGCGTAACTGGGCCACCGCTGCATCGGCGATTCGGACACAGGCGAGACGCCTGTGCCACACTGTAAATTGCATAGGCCCCATACCGCCGCCTTATCCCGCCGCGACCAGAAGCTCCGCAATCTGCACGGCATTCAGCGCCGCCCCTTTGCGAAGCTGGTCGCCACAAACGAACAGATCAATGCCGCGCCCGTCTGGCTGGCTGACATCCTGTCGAATGCGGCCAACCAGGCAATCATCACGACCGGCTGCTTCGATCGGCATGGGGAAGCGATTGTTGTCGCGATCATCCACGACGCGCACGCCAGCACGCAGTCGATTCAACGGCTGGCGACACGGATTTACTTTGACGA
>CAZRFP010000131.1:0-12719 GCA_964599535.1 uncultured Planctomycetaceae bacterium | reverse complement strand
GTTCTCAAAGACGCGCATCGACTTTTTCGTATCGACCACGACATCGCCGCAGCAATCCGTCGGCGCGGCCCGGGCGACGCTGACGCGCTGGTGCCAGCAGTGCATGCCGCTGATCGGATCGGGATGCACCGGAAACGTCAGATTCTGCGGTACGCCGCCCTCGCGCCACCAGATGCGCCGGCTGTCCGGATCAGCCGATTCAAACGGCGCGGGACCTTCCAGCGTGCGCATCTTCCAGATGCCGTCGCCCGCGGCCTCCACTGCCACCGTATTGGCACTCCATCGGCTGTTGGGCGGATCCTGCCGCCGCCGCCAGCGGCCGAGATGATGCGAGCAGGCCACGACGCCGGGGCGGACGGCCTCGGTCACCCAGCAGCGATCGACGAAGTGGCCGATGTCGGTCGTGACGCGAACGAGATCGCCCGTTCTCAATCCGCCGAGGCGTTTCGCGTCGCGCGTGTGTATCCAGACGGGGTTTCGCTGGGAGATTTCGTTGAGCCACTTGGCGCTGCCGCTGCGCGTGTGGATGAGTGTCGGCAGGCGAAACGTGGGAAGCAGTACAAAATGATCCGCCGAAAGTGCGGGCGGGCGATTCGGCGATTGCCGTGAATGGGCGTGCGCCACGGCCGCGCCGCCGGAGAGCCGGTCAAACTCTTCAACGTATACATGGCTGGGGATGTAACCGGGCAGTGCGTGCTCGGGCCAGCCCCATTCGACCATCGTCGGGCTGAAAAACTCGAGCAGGCGCGACGGCGTCGGAAAGCCTTCGACGACAGGCTCCGTGTAGGCATCATCCACGGTGAGCGGCACGTCAAGCGGCGACTCCTGGGGGCTTTGCGCGAGCGGGCGGCCTTGAATCGGCTCGGGCGCGTTGGGATTCTGCAGAGACTGCGCCGTCGATGCCGCAGCATGGGCGCGCGACGCGTAGCGCCGATGCGCGACGGCCAGATCGACGCCGATGGCGTGTCCGTTGCGGCTGACGACGCCCGTCTCGGGGTCGATCGAAGCGTCGCCGAGTTCGTCCTCGCCCAGCACGCGCTCATGGCGCAGATAAGTCTTCTTCTTCACTTCGAACGCGCCGATCTTCCGCATGTATTCGAGCGGCGAGAGCTTGTGCTCCGCGGCGCGCCGCGGCAGGCCGGGCACGCGCTCGAAGATGTGCTCGTAGTACTCGTCGACCGTGATCATCTCGCCGGCGCGTTTTTCGCTTTCGAAGTACTGTCGGATACCCATGCCGCCATGGGGATCGACGGCCCACGACAGAGCGATCCAGAACTCGTCCTCTTCCCAGACGCGGCCGGGGTTCACGTCGCGCGTGTCGGCGACGGCTTTTCCATCCGCGCGGGCGGCGGCCCGCAAAACGGGCTGGCGAAATGCGATCCAGGTACCGCTGTGCGTTTCATACGTGTTGAGATCGTGCCGCTCGGGACCGTGGCCCATCGGGAGGACATAGTCGGCATAGAGCGCCGTTTCGTTCCATGTGGGCGTGAGCGCGACGTGGCAGCCGATCTTGGACTCGTCGCGCAAGGCTTCGATCCAGACAAAGCCGTCGGGATAGGTCCATACCGGATTGAACACGCGCGTGAAATAGGTGTCGATCCGTCCGCGCCCGGACAGAAGAAAGTGCGGCAGGAGAAAGCTCATCTCGTAGTGCGCAAGCGGAAACTCCTTCGGCCAGTGCATTTCATTCCAGTGATTTTGCGGCGGCGGAACGTTGATGAGGTTTGCTTTGTACTTGCTCCATGCGGAGGGTCCGCAGCCGCCCTCGGTACCGACGCTGCCGGTAAGCACATGCAGCAGGAACAGGCATCGCGCGACTTGCCAACCGCCTTCGTGAGCGCTCGAGGCGCCGCGCCACGTGTGGGAGCAAAAGCGCGAACCGGCCTCGCCGATCTGCCGCGCGACACTGACGATCAGTTCGCGCGAAACGCCGCATTCGGCTTCGGCGTATTCGGGCGTGAACGGAGCATAGAGGCGGCGAAGTTCGGCGATGAAGTCGTCGATGGAGTCGGGTGCCCGCGAGACGTCGGCGTCACAGGATGAATGGGCTTGCTGCGCGGCGTCGGCGGCCGCGCTCTTGGCGCTTCCGCGAATGTGCGCAAGATATTCGCGCCAATTGGTCCAACGCTCGACAAACCCGCGATCGTAATAGCCCTCTTCCAGCAGGATGCTCGCGAACGCCAGCAGCAGCGCCGCCTCAGTGCCCGGCCGCGTCGGCAGCCAGTAAGTCGCCATCGACGCCGTGTTTGACAGGCGCGGATCGACGACGGCCATGCGCGCTCCGCGCTTCAGGCCTTCGCTGATGCGCTGGGCATGCGGATTGAAATAGTGCCCGCTCTCCAGATGCGCATTCAACGCGAGAATGAACCGCGCGTTGGCATAGTCCGGCGACGGACGATCGTAGCCCGACCAGATCGCATAGCCGAAGCGGGCGCCGGAGCTGCAGATGTTTGTATGGCTGTTGTGCCCGTCCACGCCCCAGGCGCGCAGCACGCGGTCCATGTAGCCTTCCGCGCCGGGGCGGCCGACATGATAGACGATCTCGTCGCGGCGGTCTTCCTGCAGCGCCTGGCGGATGCGCCCGCCGATATCCGACAGCGCTTCTTCCCACGAAACTTCGCGCCACTCGCCGCCGCCGCGCGGACCGACGCGCTTCATCGGCGCGAGAATTCGATCCGGATCGGTCACCTGATTGATCGTGGCCGGTCCTTTGGCGCAGTTCTTTCCACGGCTGCCGGGATGGGCGGGGTTGCCCTCCAGCTTTTTGATCGTGTTGGACTGCTTATCCACATACGCCAGCAGCCCGCAGGCCGATTCGCAGTTGAAACAGGTCGTCGGCACGAGACGATAATGCCGAGCGACCGCGCGCCGCGGCCACTGCGCCGGATCGTATTCGACCACATCGTCCCATGTGGATGCATCGGGATAGCGCACCAGCCGCCCGGTCGTCGAGACGGTGTCCATGGCATCCGGCCCGTCGAGGTCGGGCACAAGCCCAAAACGAACGGCAAGCTTTTCTATAAGATGGCGGCGTGGTTTGTAGGGCATATTCGCGGCTCGCAGGCGTTTGAAATCAAGTGGCGTTATTGTATCGGCATGATGCAAGCGAACCAATGGATCGCAGCAGCGCTTTGCTGTGCGGGCAGGGCCATCGCATGTTCCCAATCAGAACCGCGATCGTCAGGGAGCGGTGGCTGTAGCTGCGCGTATCGGTTTTGGAATGAAGGGCGGCTTCGCGTTGCAATGGTTGCACGTTGCTATTTCGAAGGAACACGCGGTTGCCCCGGCTGTGCGGGAGTGCGGACATGTTGACGGTCGTCGCCATTGATCTCGGCCCGCGCCGCGTGCGGCTGTGCAAGTGGGACGGCATGCAGGCCGTCGCGCGAGCGATGCCCGCCCGGCCGCCCGCTGATGCGTGGAGCGACTGGCTCCGCGCGATCGACGCGCCGCCGCGCCACGAGATCGTCTTTCGCTGTACGAATAAGACGTTCCTGATCGATTACGCACGCCATGAGCAGCCGGAACGCGCCATGCCGAGCATGTTGCGAGAAGCCGTGAACGCGGCTGCACGATCGGCGGGGGCGCGGTGGGTCCGCTTCATCGGTGGTGGCGTGGAATCTGATCCGGGGATGGCGGCGGCGCGGCATCTGGCGGATCGAACGCGCTGGACGTCGCTGCTCAGCGTGGAACGCGACGACGGGTTCGTCCGCGTCGGCCTTCAGGATCGCCGCGGCACGATCGCGTCGTATGTCACGTTGCCGGCGCAAGTCGACGCTGGTGCGAAGCAGGAGGTCGCGTCGCCGCTTGTCGACACGGTCATCAAGCTCATGCATCGGCCGATCACGAATGACGCGCCGGTTGTCGCATCAGAAACTCACCGCGACACGCGCGGACTGGTCTGCCTCGGCGACGGTGCGCATGAATGGAGCCGGCCGCTGGTTCAGACGATGGGAACGACACCGCTCATGGTGCCGCCGAATCCGGAAACATGGCCGCTGCTGGGTCTGATGATCGCGCCGATCGAGCTGCAATTCCGCCGTGAGATGGAAGACCGACGCATGACCGTCGCCGAGCTTCGCGCTGCTTTCGTCGAACTGATGGACGCGGCCTGCGACGCGATCACGCGCGAGGGCTACGATCTGGATGATGCGGAATCGTCTCGACTGATCGACGCGGCCGAATGCGACAATGGTGGGCCGATCAACTTTGAAACCGTGCTCGCTCACTCGCCCCTCGCCAAGATGGCGGAAACACCGAACGGCGCGGCGCAATCCGCGAATGCGACGCGCCTTTCGGTTCGCGCGCTGTGCGTTCGATCGATCATCCGGCCGACCGCGCCCGACTGGCCGATCGACGTTGCCCCGCCGCTGATCGATTGAGCTTCAGGATCGATCAAGCACAACGCGCCCCGACTTGATCACGCTTCGCACCGGATTGACGCCGACGCGATAGACCCATTGGTTTGCGCTTGGCACGTCGAGAATGAGCAGATCGGCCTCGTGGCCGACGGCGATTGCGCCGACGCGATCGTGCCGATCGAGCGCGGCTGCGGCGTTGGCGGTGCAGGCGACGAGGCACTCCAGCGGCGTCATGCGCAGCATCGTCGCCGCGATCGACATGACCAGCGGCAGCGATTCGATCATGCAGGAGCCGGGGTTGCAATCGGTCGCCAGCGCCACGGGCAGATTCGCATCCATCAGCCGCCGCGCCGGCGCAGCCTCGGAATGCAGAAAGAACGAGCAGCCCGGCAAGAGCACGGGGATCGTGCCCGACGCCTGGAGTGCCGCGATTGCGGCATCATCGACGAACTCCAGATGGTCGGCCGATACCGCGCCCAGTTCGGCAGCCGCTTTCGTCGCGCCCGTCAGGCTGATCTGTTCCGAGTGAATCTTCGGGCGCAGCCCCGCCGCGGCGCAGCGCTCCAGAAATCGCCGTGACTGCTCGACGTTGAACGCCCCGCGCTCGCAGAACACATCGGCGAATTCGGCCAACCCCTTGTCACGAATGCGCGACAGCAGCGCATCCGATGTCATCGCGTCGATGTACGCGTCGGCCCGGCCTTCATATTCCGGAGGAATCGTGTGCGCGCCGAGATATGTCGCGACAAGATCCACCGGCGTCAAATCGCGCAACCGCCGTACCACCTCGAGCATCTTGAGTTCATCGTCGGGCGACAGACCGTAGCCCGATTTGATCTCGATCGTCGTCGCGCCCCACTCGAGCATGCGCCTCAATCGCGGCTGCGCCGCGCCCACCAGGACGTCAACGGACGCCGCGCGAACCGCGCGCATCGTGTTGCGGATGCCGCCGCCGGCCTCCAGAATCTCAATGTAACTCGCCCCTTCGATCTTGCGGACAAACTCATCCTCGCGCGAGCCTGCAAAGACCGCGTGCGTGTGGCAATCCACGAGTCCGGGCACGACCGTGCCGCCGCCCACATCGATGCGTACGTCAAACGGTTCGCTCGGCGCGTCGGCGACCGATCCGAACCACGCGATTCGCGCGTCGTCGATCACCAGCGCCGCATCACGGATGATCGGCGGCGACCGCATGGCCGCGCCAAGGACCGGACCGGGCGGCACGGCGACGAGTTCGGAGATGTTGGAAAGCAGCGTCCGCATCAGCCTCGCTCACTCGTCTTCGTGCGGTGAATGATCACTCAGCAACTTCTCAAAGATGATCAGATTGTCCTGTCGATCGGGATCCCATCGTACGCCGACGATGTTGAAATCCATGGCGATGGCCATGTGCAGGATCGCCCGATGCGCGTTGTGGCACTCCATGCGCAGATGCTTGTACCCATGCTCCGCCGCCCAGGCACACTGCGCCACATGAAGCTGCTCCGCGATGCCGTGGCGTCGAACATCCGGCGCGACGCCCAGCAGCCATCCGAAAAAGACCGTCGGCTTCAGCTCGAAGCCCGTCGAAAACGCGACCGGCCGACCATCGAGATTCGCCACCATGAGCAGCGCGTTGTAACGCCCTTGCAGCCGACGACGGAAGAACTCCACGTTGCGCGGCGGACGGAAAATCTCGTTGTACAGGTCCGTGATGAGCGGCAGCTCGCTCGGACCGACGATGACGACTTCGGCATTGGCCATGTTGAAAACCCCTGACACGCATTGCACATTCCGCGGCCGCGCCAGTGTCGCCAACTTTCGCGTCGTGTGCAAGCGAGTCGGGCGGAATGAACCGCCACAGCCGGGGTCATCGTATGTTCTCGATCAGCGCCGCGGAATCAGGGCCGCGGAATTTGGGCTGCGACCGTCAGGAAGCGGTGGTCGCTCATGTGCGAATCGGCCTTGGAATGAAGAGTGTTCTCCCGGTTCAACGCCTGCACGCCGCTCTTCCAAAGGAACATGCAATGACCCTGCCGCCGCACCTATCGCGAAAACAACTTCGTCGATCCGCTTAGTTCCCGTATAATCGCAAGGCATGAGCATCGTCCTTTTTGAAGACCACGGCTGTGCCGACCTGCTGCCGCTCGTCTATTCGCGCGCGACGTTCAATCTGCGCTGCGGCATGGAGAATCTCCGCGACAAAGTCGAACACGCATACGGCCGGCCCGTTGCCGCCATGTATGTGCGCCCGACGATCGCGCCCGTCATGGCCGAACGCTGGGGGCTGCCGGTCAACAGCCTGCCGGCGGCCAAGCGACTGATCTGGATCAATGGCCGCGCGCTCGTTCGGACGGCGATTGAACCTGAGCCGGACACAGCCATCTGGGAAGGCGAAGCGCTGATCGCGGCGAACATGTCGTCCGCCATGGCCTCGACGCTGACGATCGAGACGCTGATGGACCCGACGCGGCTGGTGGATGCCCTATCCTCTTTGCGCCGCGTCAGCGCGCCGGACGGTGCGTATGTGCTGATTCGCCATCCGTGGAACCTGATCCGCCACAACGGCGACGAAATCACGCGGCGGCTTTCACAAGCGGACCACGGCGTCGTCATCGGCCGCATCTACGACGGCGTTCACATCCTGAACGAGGCGGCGGTGTGGATTGGCAAGGGCGCGGTGGTGAAACCCTGCACCGTTCTCGACGCTGAGGAAGGTCCGGTCCATATCGGCGAAGGCGCGAAGATCAACCCGAACGTCACAATCAGCGGACCCTGCTTCATCGGCGATAACTGCGTCGTCCAGTCCGGCGCCAACATCCGCGGCGGCACGAGCATCGGCGCGAGCTGCAAAGTCGGCGGCGAAATCGAAGGCACAATCTTCCACGGCTACTCAAACAAGCAGCACGACGGATTCGTCGGACACAGCTACGTCGGCGAATGGGTGAATCTCGGCGCTGACACCGTGACGAGTGATCTGAAGAACACGTATGGATCGGTGAAAGTCGCCGTCAATGGTCGCGAGGTCGACAGCGGCGAGATGTTCGTCGGATCGATCATCGGCGATCACGCCAAGACCGGCATCCACACAACCCTGCCCACTGGCTGCGTTATCGGCTACGCCTCGAACATCTTCACCAGCGTCCATGCGCCGCGATTCACGCCCAGCTTCAGTTGGCTGACCGACGCCGGCCGCGCCATGAACGACCCGCAGCGGGCGCTGGCCGTCGCGCTGAAGGTCGTCGCAAGGCGCAATCGCGCATATTCGGAAACGGAGCAACGCCTGTTTCTCAGCATCGTTGAAGAAGCAAAGCGCGTCGAACGCGCATGATGCGGCGGACTGACGAACTTGAACAAAAGCACATCGCATTCCACGCAATCAACGCCGCGACCGTAAGGATGCGGTGGCGCTCCGCGCTTCCAGTCGCATTCACGCCGCGAGGCCTATCGCGAAACGTTCACCATGCGGAATGAACGGATTCGCCATCAGCAGAACATTCTGCCCTACGCACTCTGTCGAAAGCGGCTGCCTGCCCCGCCGTTCTACAAATGGATGATTGACCATACCCCCCAATAGAGGTGTGCCATGCGCCTTGTCGTCGTTTCAGGCCTCGGATGGGCGTTGCTGATTTCGATCGCCTGTCGTGAAGGTAAACCGCCGCCTCAGCCGGACGCCGCGACAACATCGACCACGGAATCGCGAAATTCCGCAACTGTCGATTCGCCGATGACGGCATCACCCGCCACGCAGCCTTCCGATACCCCTGTCGCAACGACGACCGCGCCGGCCCGCCGGGCGCTGTCGGAGCGCCAAAAGATCGAGCGACTGATGAAGCACGTCGAAACTCTCACGGACGCGGTCTTCGTTCGGAACGATACCGAACACACCTGCCTCGAAGCGGCCGAACACATGCGCGACAAATGGAAGTGGAAAAATAGGGAAATCTCTACGGCGCGCGATTTCATCCGAATCGCCGCGACGAAATCGAGCGTCAGCGGCAAACCGTACTTGATTCGATTCAAGGATGGTCGCGAAGTGAAGTGCGGCGAGTACCTGGCGGGCGAACTGGAGCGCATCGAAGCGGAAGCGGACTGATCGTGGTTGTTGGCGAATGCAGTCTGTATGACAATTGAATGACACTCGGAGTGAGCGTCACCGCTTCCTTACGGTCGCGGCTCTGATTGCGGCTCCGGCCGCGGCCCTGATCGGGCCTCTGAAAGTGGCTCTGATTGCGACACCGACTGGGGGCGCGGTTCGGATTGGAGCTTCTGAAGATCGATCTTGCCGCGGTCGGTCTCGGGCAACTGATCGTAAAAGTGCCACACATCCGGCATCATGTACACGGGAACCAGCGGACGACAATGAGCGATGAGGTCCGGCTCCGTCAGCGACATGCCCGCCCTCGCCGCGACGCACGCCTTGAGCCGGTTCCCAAAGACCGGATCGGCCAGCGGAACAACGGCCGCCTGCCGCACGGCCGGATGGCGATGCAGCGCCGCCTCGATCTCGCCCGGCTCGATCCGGTGCCCGCGGCATTTGATCATCCGGTCGATTCGACCCTCAAACATCAGCACGCCGTCGGGCCGGCGACGAACTCGATCGCCCGTGCGATAACAAAGACCCGCCCCTTCCGGCGCGGGCACGCAGCGCAACGATGTCATCTCGAAGTCACCGAAGTAACCCGTCGTCACCGTCGGACCGGCCACTCGCAGCTCGCCTGATTCCCCGTCGGGAATCGGTCGACCGTCGTTTCCGCTGACCCACACACGCGTCTCGCTGATGGGAACGCCGATCGGCACGGGGCCGTCGCCGGAGAAATCCGCCTCGGTGCAGCGATGAAATGTGCAGACGTTCGTTTCCGTCGGCCCGTAAAGATTCGTCCACGCGGCATGGGGTATTTCGCGCGCCAGGGCCTGCAGTGCCGGCTTGGGCATCACTTCGCCCGCGAAGATCACGTGCCGCAGCTTTGAAAGATCGTGCTCCGCCAGCCTACCGCGAAGATGCATCATGATGAGTGCCGACGGCACGGAATACCACACCGAAACGCCCCGATCGGCGATGAACTTCGCCATCTGATAGGGAAACATCTTCAGCGACTCCGGTACCGGACACATCGTCGCGCCGGCGCGAACCGCGGCGAAGATGTCAAACGTCGAAAGATCAAAATTGTACGGCGCGTGGTTGGCCAGACGATCGGCGGGCGTCAGACCGAAATACGCCGCGCCCCACTTTGAAAAATGCAAAAGGCTCGTCGTCGTGATCTCTACGCCCTTGGGCCGGCCGGTCGACCCAGACGTGTATAGAATGTTTGCAATGTCGCGGTGCGGCACACGCGGCGGGGCGTCGGACGGCACGGTTCGCCGCCACTGTTCATTCGAGATGAGTGCGACGTTCAGGCCCGAAACAGGCGCAGGCGGCGGCACGTTACCCACCCACAACGCGATGCCGGCATCCGCGACGATCGCCGCGACACGCTCGCCCGGCCAGGCAGGATCGATCGGGACATACGCCGCGCCGGTGCGAATGATGCCGAACAGGTGCGTCAACGCCTCGATCGACTTTCGAAAGCTGAACGCCACGCGCCGCCCCGGCTCGGCCCCGCGCGTGCGCAAGGCGTCGGCTATGCACGACGAGGCGTGCAGCAGTTCGGCATAGGTCAGGCGCTCGTCACCGAATTCCACGGCCACGCGCGCCGAATGATCGGCCGCGGCCCACTGCAATAGGGAATAAAGCGTCGGCGTTTCCATGCGATGCGAGAGGATGTGAAGCGGCTAACGATGCGAATCGATCCATTCCGATATTGCCCTGACCGTCTCGATGCGCTCCGGCGTCACTTCCTCATCCGGCAGGCGAACCTTCAGCTTCTCCTCGACGAACACGAGCATTTGCATGAGCCGAAGCGAATCTAGGCCGTGATCGAACAGATTGGCCTCGTCGCCCGGCCATTTCTCACGGTCGATCGGCATGAGTGTTCCGAAGAGATAGTCCCGTAATTGTTCACGTGTGCTCATGGTCGTTCACAAGGGCAAATGGGCCGTCGTATTCAGATGATTCCTCCCGCGAATATAGCCGCGCGCGAGCGACCGTTCAAACCGACCGGCCGTCTTGGCTCGACGCGCCATGCGCCTATAATTTGCGTCTCGAATCCGCGAACCGACTGCCCGAGCGCGGCCGGCTTGCTCTTCGATCAGGGGTCCTCGCCACGTTCCACTCCGAAACAGTCGATACCTTTTCCAGTTTATGAACCATCGTCCACTTCGACACGACCTGCCGCGCCGACGACTCGCAGCCGGGCCTTGCGGAATACTGGCGATGGCGATGCTGGCCGCTTCGTCGGGCACCGGCTGCGGCGCGTTTGTGACCGAGGCGGGCATCTTCCCACTGCCGACCATTCACCTCGTCTATCCCGTGCCGGCGCAGGTCGGAATCGCCTTCGAAACCGTGCTGCTCGATTCACCCAGCGGGCCGATGTTCGGCTGGTTTATCCCCGCCGAGGGCGCCAGCGCGACGATTCTCATTCATCACGGCGCCATCACCAATCGCAGCCAGTATCTTGCACACTACGTCCTGCTGCACGAGATGGGCTACCATGTTTTCATCTACGACTATCAGGGCTTCGGCGAAAACTTCAACGTCGCCACGATCGGAAACATCCTCGGAGACGCCGACCGAGCCTTACAGCACCTTCAGCAGCGCGACGAGCCGGGAACAGAGAAGATCGTCATCTTCGGGCTTTCAATGGGAACCCTGCCCAGCATGGCGCAGGCCGCGCGAAGCCCCGATCGCGTCGTCGGCGTGATGTTCGAGGGCAGCTTCGTGCAGGAAACGTTGCCGCCGTTCTCGTATCTCGCGCTGGGCATCGTGCCGTCGCCGCTGGCCTACACGCGCATGCCGGCCGCGCTGGACCCCGAAACAAACGTCGCGGCGATCACGCTGCCCAAGCTGTTCCTTCAATCGCGCGACGACTTCATCACGCCATTCGACAGCGCGACGGAGCTATACGATCGCGCCCCGCCGCCGAAAGCTTTCGTCCCGCTTTCCGGCCTGCACACTTATAGCGTGATCTTTGATCTCAACTACGGGCCGAGCATCAAGGCTTTTCTCGACACACTCACGAAGGAAGACAACGCTCGTCCGCGCGAAGGCGATCCGCCAGCGCCACCGGAATCAGCATTGACTCCACGTCGCGCGGCTCAACCTTGAGCAGGCCTTCCGCATAGATGCGACGATGATCGGCCAGTGCCTCCTGCGCAGCATCGCTCGCGAGAAAGGCAAAGAGATCGTTCACGGCCGCCTGCGATTCAGTCAGCGGATAAATCGCGTGATACGCCGTCAGATTCAGCGCGCCCGCCAGATTCCGAACAAACCGGAAACGCCCGCGCGCGAAGACCGACACCCAGATCGGCGCGGGCGATCGCGCCTCGGGGCGAAACCAGACCGGCCGATGGGCCGGCAGATAGCGCCGGCTGATGCCCTGTTTTTCGCCCTCGTCCAGATATCGCTGAAGCGCCGGATCGACGGCGTCGCGCGGCTTGAGCAGCAGCACGCGCTGATCCTCCGCGATCAAACGCACCATATCGTCGCCACTCAGTACGTCGCCGACCGCCTGCTGCGCTTTTGTGATGCACGGCGCGACATCGCGCTGGTCAAGCCCCCAACGCTCGCGGTCTGACTCGCGCAGCGTAAAGTACTGGTTCGCGCCTGTGGCGATTCCGCGAACACACCGCGCCGCCTCGCTCAGCGGCACGAACAAGCCGCCGCTTTCGTCGAACAGACTCTTCCGCGCTTTCGTTTTCCTCTCCGCGGCAAACAACGGCGTCCACTTTCTTGAAGCATCCAGCTCGCCTGGAGCGATCGTTCGAGCGCTTTCCATCAGCTCGCCGAACAAGTTGGCGGCGCTGTCGACCGTCGCCAAGCGAACCCTGTCATCAGCCGCGCGCCCGCGGCGCAGCAGCGTGATGGCGGCCGTGGTCATGGCATCGGAGAATACTTTTGAACCGTGGGCAAACTGCACGATGCCGTCGATCGCGTTCTCTTCCAGCAGATACGCCTTCAACGGCTTGCCGAAGTCGGCATTCAGCCACTCGGCCGGCGTGATGATCGCGGCGCGCCCGCCGTCGGCCAGGGTGCTCCAGATGCGGACGAGAAACAGCCCGTAGATGTTGGTCAGCCGGCTGAGCCGCCGGCCGCACTGCGCGTCAAAGCGCTTGAAGATATCCTCGCCGAGCTTGTGTTCGTGATGGCGCACATACGGCGGATTGGCGACGACGGCGTCGAAGCGCCGATCCAACGGCATCTCAAGGAAATCAGCGCAACGGCAGCACAGCTCGATCGACGTACGCGGGCGCGATCCGAGCGCGGAGAGCATCGCGGGATCAATA
>CAZRFP010000130.1:0-12734 GCA_964599535.1 uncultured Planctomycetaceae bacterium | reverse complement strand
GCCCGGCCAGCGCGAATAACAGCGCCAGCAGGATGAGCATCTGCAGAAACAGCAGCAGGTTCTTTCGCAGCTTCTGAAAAGGCGCGTTGACCTGCATGTCCTGCACGGCGCGCTTCCAAAGCAGCGTGGACGGCACGACGCGCTGCTGCCGCTTGAGCTTGAGAAAATAAAGCAGCAGCAGTGAGGGAATGGCGATCCCCGCCGCGATGAGCGCCGTGGTCAGCGAGGTGAACATCATCGCACCAGCCCTCGCCGCCGGAGATACTGAAGGATCAACGACTCAAACGGATGCTTCGTCAGGGCAAAGTAATACGCGATGCCGCGATGGGTGCAGTAGGCGCGGATTGATTCACAATAGGCCTGAAGGTTCGCCTTGTAGCGGTCGAGCAGCAGCTTGCTGACGGTAATCTCGGCGACATCTTCGTCCTCGACATCGACCAGCTTCAGATCGCCGGCGAGGTCCGGTTCAGCCTCCTGCGGGCTGAGAACATGAATGACGTAGATGTCCATCTCGCGGCCGAGCAGAAAGCGGAAGCCGGCCTCGAAGCCGCCCTTGTCCATGAAGTCTGACAGCACGAGAACAACGCCCTTCTGGCTCTGGCGCATGGCGAACTGCCTGGCGGCAACGGCGAAGTGGCTCTTGCCCGCGAGCGGCTGATCTTCGAGAAAGCGAACAACCTGCGGCAACATGCGGCGCCCGCGCAGCCCGCCGTTGAACGAGACGATCGAATCGGCATAGGCGCAGAGATTGACGCGGTTGTAGTTGCACAGGCCGATATAAGCCATCGCGGCGGCGACACGCTTGGCGTATAGCCCCTTGGCCGGCTCGCCGGAGTCCATTGAGGCGGAGACGTCGATCAGGATGGAGACGTTCAGGTCTTCTTCTTCCAGGAAGAGCTTGAGAAAAAGCCGATCGAGGCGGGCGTAGATGTTCCAGTCAATGTGGCGGAGATCGTCGCCGATGACGTAGTTGCGGTAGTCGGCAAACTCGGCGGATTCGCCGCGGCGCTTGCTTTTGCGCTCACCCTTCATTCGGCTGGAGTGGATCTTCCGGGAGACGATCTCCAGTTGTTCCAGCCGGGTCATGAAGTCGGGATCGAGCAGCGAGCCGCTCGTCTTCGGTGCGGATTGTGCGGGCGATTCTGACATGAAATACGAATCTCCAGCAGACAGCACCCGCGCGGCGGCCCCTTGCGAACCCTGCCCATCGACGACGGTGAAAAAATGGGGCCGGTAGCGATTATAACGCCGATATTCCAGAAGGAGCAGTGCCGTGCCGCTTGCCCCGGCGAAAACATCAAAGCTATACTTTATGCAAGGTGCCATGCCTCGTGGGAGCAGCCAAGATGTCCAAACATGACAAGCGGGGGGCCGCAGCTCAAAAGACCGACCAGACGCCTGTCGCCGCGCCCAGCGCGTCGAAGCCCCAGAACCTGCCGCGATACAAGGTCATCCTCCATAACGACGACGTGAACGACGTTGATCATGTCATCGAGTCGCTTGTCATGCTCACGCCGCTCAACAAGGACGAAGCCGCCCGCGTGACCGACGAGGCCGACAAGACCGGCTGCTCGCTCATCCTGATTGCGCACCGCGAGCGCGCCGAACTCTATGCCGAACAATTTCAGTCGCGGAAGATCACCGTCTCCATCGAACCCGCCGACTAGATCGCGGCGCGAGCCTGTCATGAACTCCCGGCCATCCTGGCGTTCGCTGATCTCTTCCGCCATGCGAAAGCGATGTCCGCGCTGCGCGACAGGCCCGCTCTTTCGCCGATGGTACACCCTGTATGATCGATGCACGGCCTGCGGTATCGACTTTCAGCCCGTCGAGGGCAACACCTGGTTCTTCATGTATTTCAGCAGCGCCGCAGTCGTCGGCGTCTGCTTCCTGTATTTGCTGTTCTTCCCGCCGGCCAGTGCCGCGACCGGCTGGATGACGATCGTTCCGGCTGCTTGCGTGTTGATGTTCATCACGCTGCCCCACCGCAAGTCACTCGCGGTCGCATTCGATTATTACCTTTCTCCAGACGACGAAGCGCCTCACACGCGGGACGGTCGCGACTGAGCCTCCCCAAATTATCAGCACGCTTTGGAATAGACGCCGAAGTACCGGGGTTATAGCGGGCGAAGCGATGCTCGTTCCGCATCCGAAGCCACGCCAGCGGAGCGTTGCCCGGGCTTGGGTCGAGCGAACCGTCCTGCGGTCGCGTCCATTGGCGTGGGTGGGCGAAGTCGCACTTCACAGATTCTGCCATCGAATTCATTCCCGCCTTCCTTCCCTAACCGTCTTGCACGTTCGCCCCGAACCGAGCGTGCAAGACGACACTTTTTACTCTCGCAATCCGCCCTGCGATTTCGGTACAATGAGGGCTTGTCCGGAGCGACCACCGATTTCGAGCGGCTAGTCGCCCCTTTTCGAGTCGAGCGGGAGGAAGCCATGTCGAAGAGTGTCCGCGCACGAATCGCGACCAGTGTCGCCATCATGCTCGTTGGCAACGGTAAGCTGGGGGCGACGCCGATTGAAATCCCCGTCATCACCGCGCAGTCGACGGTTGATGTGGAGTTCTGTCTTGGGGCGTCGTGCGATTCCGATAGCTCGCCGGTTTCCGGATTTGCGGCAATCAAGCTGGACGACGTCCTCGCGCCGACCCTGATCGAACTGCACGACTTCGATCTCAATCTGATCGAGACGATTGATCTCGCCCTCAGCGGTCTGACGGCCACCGGCACGGGGGTCGGCCTGTCGTACGCGATGCCGGGGACCCCGATGTCGCCGGAAATGCTCGGCCCCGGAGGCGAATTCGCTTATGTGGGCGTACCGTCTAACCAGTCGGGCATTGTCAGTTATTCGGCGACAGGCTTCACGTGCCTGCTGCTGATCGGGTCGGGCTTTCCCTGTGCGGATACGTTCGATCTTTCGCAGCAGGGCACCCAGTCGGGGGCGTTTAACGGCGTCGTGACGGCGCTTCCCGGCCGAACGATTCGGCTGGTTCTGGAGCCATTTGTCAGCGGGCCGATCAATCCGGACGCCCCGGCGCTGGGCACGCTGACCATTTCGGGCACGATCATCGGCGAGACGATCGTACCTCTGCGGGGCGACGCGGACCTCAACGGCGTCATTGACGGCCGCGACGTGCAGGCCTTTGTGGATGTCTTGTTGGACCCGGACGGCTATGCCTGGCCTTGGCGGTTTGCCGTCGACATGAACGACGACGACGTGTTCGATCTTGCGGACGCGGCACTGTTCATCGACTGCCTGATCGACGGTGATTGCGGAAACTGAAGTCGCCGGGCGGAGCCAGCAACCTGTTGGTCTTTACCTGGCGCGGCCCATCATCGCCCTCTCCCTTCGGGCGAAAAACTCTTGTTTTTTAGTGGTTTTCTGAAAGAACCCCTTGCAATTCCCTTGATTTTCCCGCATTTTACCGCCGCGAGTTGCATCCGCGTTGGAGCAACCGGCGATCCGCATCGGCGAAGCGATGGAGCTTGCCGCGGTCGCCGGAAAGAAGAATATCTCGATTTGAAAGGAACAAGCGCCATGGCAAAGAAGAAAGCAGCAAGCAAGGCTCAGCCCAAGATGAAAATTCCCGCCGCGTCCAAGGTCCGAACCAAGGGCGAAATCTACAAGATTCTCGCCGAGAACACCGGCCTCACGCGAAACCAGGTCGTCTCGATCTTCGGGGGCATGACCGCGATGATCGAATGCGATATCGGCAAGCGCGGCCCCGGCATCTTCACGGTGCCCGGCCTGCTCAAGATCAAGCGCGTCCACAAGCCCGCCACCAAGGCGCGCAAGGGCATCAACCCGTTCACCGGCCAGGAGCAGATGTTCAAGGCCAAGCCGGCGCGCAACGTGGTCAAGGCTCTGGCACTGAAGGGTCTGAAGGAAATGGCGAACAAGTAATCCCTGTTCGCCTTTTATCTTGCTGCATGAAGAAGGGGAATTCGCCGACGGCGGGTTCCTCTTTTTTTGCGCGCGGCCGCGGCGTTAGGGATTCGGGCCGCGCCCGTTTTCTTCTTTAACCGGCGGCGCTTCCAGGTAAAATGCCGCGCATGGCTGTTGAGACGCACAAAATACACGTCGATACGCGGGGGGCGACCGAGGTGGTCGACATCACACCCAAGCTGATTGAGACGCTGAATCTCTCCGACATCACGAACGGCGTCGCCACGCTCTTCGTTCTGGGATCGACGGCCGGCATCACCACGACCGAGTTCGAGCCGGGCCTCGTGCAACACGACCTGAAGCAGTGCTTCGATCGCATCGCGCCTGACGACGCGCGTTACGCCCACGAGGAAACATGGCACGACGACAACGGCCATTCGCATGTTCGCGCGTCGCTGCTCGGCCCGAGCCTGAGCGTACCGATCCACGATCGCAAGCCGACGCTCGGCACGTGGCAGCAGATCGTACTGATTGATTTCGACACGCGGCCGCGACAGCGGACGGTGGTCGTGCAGCTCATCGGAGAATAGCCGCGGAGGCATCGGACATGGAGGACTTTCGTAATAACCCGCGCGTCGTCGCCGCGACGCGAACACTCATGATGATCAACGCGGCGCTGATCATGGGCGTGCTGATGATGGCCGGCGTGCTCATGGCAATGAAGCGCGGACACATCGAACAATCCGCCGGCGAACGGGCAATGCCCATCATCACATATGTCGGCGCGGCCGCGGGCGGCATGATGATCGCGGCGTCGCTGGCGATGCCCGGCCTGATCGACACCGGCCTGCGCCGTCGCCTGGCAGTCGGCGAGCCAACCAGGGCCTCCTCAATGGGCGAAACGCTCGCGCGGGCCTACTTCATGCGGAACATTCTGATTGTGGCGCTGCTGGAGGGGGGCGCCATGATGAATGCCGTCGCCTACTTCTTGGAGGGGCAGCTCGTCTCGCTCGTTGTTCTGGCGCTACTGCTCGTAGGCATGGCGATTCAGTGGCCCTCGGCCGATCGCGTCGTTCGATGGATGGAGTTGCAGGCCCGGCAGCTTGATCCGACGCAGCGTAGCGCCGGGTTTTGAGGCGCCGGCTCATTAGTTGCCGCCGCCCGATCAGCCGAGCACGCGCAGCCGCACAAGATTCACCTCTCGCCCCAGCACGACGAGCACGTCGCCCTCGGAAAAGACATCGGTCGGCGCGGGCATGAAATGAAACTCGTTCGTGGCCGGCTTTTTGATCGCCAACACCAGTAGGTTGAACTGCTCGCGCAGGCGCGACGACGCCAGGCTCTTGCCGATGAGCGCCCTGGGCAGCTCGATCTCGAGGATGCGATGGTCTTCGGCAAACGGGAAATAATCCAGCACCGACGGAAAGGCGACGCGCCGGGCGGTGCGCTCGGCGGTCTCGCGCTCTGGAAAGATGACCTCGTGCGCCCCCACCGCCGTCAGGATGGTGGCGTGGTCTTCGTTAACGGCTTTGCAGCGGATACTCTTCACGCCGATTTGCGCAAGGTGCAGCGTGCAGATAATACTAGGCTCCATGCTTTCGCCAAGACTGACCACCGCCTCATCGACGCTCGACGTAACCAGCGCCTTTAATGCGTCGAAATTTCGAGCATCGCAGATGACGGCCTGATGCACATCGTCTCGAATGGTGCCGACCGCATCCTCGCTGCTGTCGATCGCCAACACCTCACAATGAAAGTTCGACAGCTCGCGCGCAAGGTGAGAGCCGAATTGACCGAGTCCGATGACGACGACCTGTTTCATATCTATCCTTCTTGGTTTCGCATAACCGCGCCTCGTCGCGTGCAGCCGTCGTCGCGTCGCGGCCTCGTTCAGATCGCGATATCTTCACGCGGATAATAGTAATCCGGCAGCCGCTGGTTCGGACGCAAGAGCGTCATGGCCAGCGCGAGCGGTCCCACGCGACCGGCAAACATCAATACGATAATAATGACCTTGCCAATCCAGGTGAGGCTCGGCGTTATCCCCCGGCTCAGGCCGACCGTTCCGATCGCCGACGCACATTCGAACATTTGATCCGGAAGCGGCGACGACTCCACAAGCGACAGGGCGTAGATACCGATGCACAACAGGACAAGATAAAACATGGCCGACGCCATCGCCAGCCTGACGCGCTCAGCGGGAAGTTCGCGGTCGCCGAAGTTTGTTCGATCCTTTCCGCCAAAGACCGAGATCATGTTGGCCCAGAGCGCCGCGATCGTGGTGGTCTTGATGCCGCCGCCGGTGCCGGCCGGGGACGCGCCGATGATCATGATGATCGTGACCAGAAAAACCGAGCCCGCCGATAATTCGGCGATATCGACCGTGTTGAATCCGACGGTCGTTCCGGCCGTCATGGATTGAAAGAAAGCAGCCAACAACCGTTCGCCGATCGGCATTTCCCGCAGCGACGGCTCGTCAATTGCGAGGAGCAGCGTCGCAATAACCGCCACGAAGAGCGTGCACCATAGAATAACGCGCGACGAGAGGCTGAGCCGCAGTTTGTTCCGGAAGAGCCGCTGCACGGCATCATTCAAGACAATAAACCCAACCGCGCCCAGATAACTAAGTGCCACTATAGTGGCGTTCAGCGAAGTGTCGGTTCGGAAGGAAACAAAGCTGTCGTTAAACAGTGCAAAGCCCGCCGTGCAAAACGCGGAAATACTGTGAAAAATCGCAAGCCAGCCGGCGCCGGGCAGGCCGCGCGAACTGAAGGTGTAATAAAGGGAAATCGCGCCGATGGATTCGATTAGGACGGTAAAGATGATGATCGAGGCCACAAACCGTCGGATCGGAATGCCCGTTGGCGAGGAAAGCGCCACCTGTGACACCCGATCGCGCGTCATGGAAACACGACGACCGAACGCAAGCATCAGAAACGAGCCGATCGTCATGTAGCCCAATCCGCCGAACTGTATCAGCGCGGCCACGACGATTTGTCCCGTCTGGGTGTATGTATCCGGCGTGCTGACCGTAATCAACCCTGTCGTCGAAACGGCGGATGTCGCGGTAAACAAATGATCGAGGACGCCGGCGGCAGAGCCTCTGTTACAAACGGGCAGGCACAACACCAGCCAGCCCGTGATGATGTAAGTCGCGTAACCCCACACAATGATCTGAACCGGATCGCGGGGCTTGCGAAACCTCGCTTCGCTGGACCAAGTGGCCACAAATCACTCCTGTTCCGCTCGCGCCGTGTCTTTCGTGCTGAGGCCATGGCGCGGGGGATCGCTTGATGGCCGAATCGTGATGGTCATTCAACCCACCAGTATCCGCTCTTCGGGATATCGCACCGTGCCAACGCCGCGCTGCGATATCAGCATGGCCGCCGTCAGCGGTCCGAGCCGCCCGACAAACATTGACAAGATGATCCACGCCTTGCTGGTCGCAGTGAGATCAGGCGTCAGCCCGGTCGACAGGCCGACGGTCGAAAACGCTGAAATCTGTTCGAACATCAGGTTCAACTCGCTCATCTGCTCCGTCTCCGGCTCAAGAAAAGCCAGCACGAACCATCCGGTGCAGCACCAGATGACCGCCAGCCCGATAATCATGGCGGCGCGGGCGACGACATCGGGCGCAAGCCTGCGGCCGAGCAGCGTAACGTCGGACCTGCCGCGCATCCACGCCGCGAGTTGTGCATACCAAGTGGCAACGGAACTGGTCTTCACGCCGCCGGCACACGAGGCCGGCGATCCGCCGATGAACATGAGGACCATCATCACCAGCAGCGCCGTGCGCGGCAACGCGCCGATATCCACCGTGTTGAAGCCGGCCGTGCGACACGTGACGGACTGGAATACGGCGTAGATGATGCCGTCTAGCACGCCGCCGCTCTGATCGGCCAGGCCCAGCGGCAACAGCAGAACCGTACCCGCGACGATCAAGCCGCCGGACATCAGTAGAACGATGCGCGTATTGAGCGTCCATTTGTGCGGCGAAGAGGGCTTACGGCGCAGCCTGTTGAACGACCGGCGCGCCGTCTCCAATACAACGGCATGGCCCAGGCCGCCCAGAATGACGAGCGCCAGAATCGCAACGGTCATGGCGTAGTCGCCTTGGCGGGCCATTAGATTGTCAGAGTAGATTGAGAATCCCGCGTTGCAGAACGCCGAGATCGAATGAAATACGGCGGAGAACAGTGCCGACGAGCCGCCCGGCGTGTTGCGCAGGTCCATGTAGATCACCGCCGCGCCGATCGCCTCGAGCGTAAGCGTCAGCGCGACGATGCGCAGCAAATCGCGGCGCAACGTCGTGGCTGCATGCCGCTGAAAGAACGCGTCGGAGACCATGAACTGCGACCGAAAGGACATGCGCCCGCCGAGTATCTGCGCCCCGAGCGCTGCAAACGTCATAATGCCCAGGCCGCCCGCTTGAAAGAGCACCATGATCACAGTCTGTCCGAATAGCGTGAAGTCCTTTTCCGTGTCGACAACGATAAGGCCGGTCACGCAGACGGCCGACGTGGCGGTGAAAAGGGCGTCAACGATGGAGATGGGTGATCGAGCGTGCGAGATCGGCAGCCACAGCAAGATCGTTCCGATGACAATGAGTGATGCGAACGTCAGCCCGAGCATACGCTCGGAACGCTCAAACAAAAGGGCGATCAGCCGGCTCGAACAGCGCTTCAGCCAGCCAGCGTCTTCTTGAAGCTCGTCCTTGCCCGCATTCATTCGCATCGAGTTGCCGGCCAGCCGACTGCCGCGCGTTTACACGTTGAATCGGAAATTAATAATGTCGCCGTCGGCCACGATATAGTGCTTCGGCTCGAGGCGCACCTTGTTCGCCGACTTGGCGCCCTTCATGTCCGTGTGCGCTTTTAGGTCGTCAAAGGCGACAACTTCGGCGCGGATGAAGCCGCGCTGGATGTCGCTGTGGATCTTCCCGGCGGCATTCACCGCGTCGGTGCCCCTCACGATCGTCCACGCGCGCACCTCATCCGGTCCACACGTCAGAAATGAAACCAGCCCCGCCGCCTCGTAGCAAGCCCGAATCAGCCGCGCGCCGGCCGCCTCTTGAAGGCCTAGATCATCCAGAAAGGCCTTGCGATCTTCCGGGCCAAGCTGCGCGATCTCTGCTTCGATCTCCGCCGACAAGGCGATGGTCGCCCTGGCATGCTCGTGTTCGAACGGCGGCGCGGCGGCCACGTCGGCTTCGCCGACATTGATCGCCACAAGCACGGGTTTAAGCGTGAGAAAGCCAAAGCTGGCGGCGATACGATGCTCGTCCTCGTTCTGGATCGCGCTGAGCACCGGCGCCTCGGACTCCAGCGCCTTCTGCACGCGCTGCATCATCGCCAGTTCGCGAAGTTCCTGATCGCGCGTCTTCGACGGCTTCTGCACTGACTTTTCCAGCTTTTCCACGCGATTTACTACCTGCTCCAGGTCGGCAAAGATCAGTTCGGTGTGAAGCTCCTCCAGATCGGCCTTGGCGTCGACGCGGCCGCGGTAGGGCACGACCGAGTCCGACGCAAACGCGCGAACCACCATGACCAGCCCGTCGCACTTGCGGGCCTCCTGCATACGACGGCGAAAATCGGCCTGGCCGGATGCGTCGGCCAGAGATGCGCCGGGGATATCGAGAAACTCAATATGCGTCGGCGTATATTTCTTCGGGCTGTAAAGCGACGCCAGATAGTCCAGTCGCACGTCGGGCACGCTCACGCTCGTGAGTTGTTCCGACATGGCGTGGCTCGGATCTGGCGGCTTGCCCGTGAGGGCTGAGAAGAAAGTTGACTTTCCAGACTGCGGGGGTCCGATCAGGGCGAATCTCATGTCGGGCGATTTCCTTTCGGGGCGGGATTGTAACCGTTCCGACCGAAGCGTCGAGATTCGCCACGTGAATATGCGTCTACGCCGCGCCGACCTCGAAGCTCGGCGACACATCAACCAGACCGCCGGCGGTGATCGGCCCGCGGATCATCATTTGAGCCTGCGAAGCCGCTATCGGCGCCGTGGCGCTGCCCGCCCCTTCGCGAAGCTCGATGCGAACCGCGTATTCACCCGGCAGAAGATTCAGGACGAAATCCGCGCGTAGACGGCGCGTGACGGTCGCCGCACGTGGCGCGGCCGTCTGCGCAGCCGGCTGGTCGCGCAGCGCGATCACACTGGACGCGAACACCTCTGCGCTGTCGCGAAGTCTATTGATTCGGCATATCGCGCCGGCGTCGACGACGGTGTGCGACAGACAAATATCCGCTTCGACCCGCATCGTCTCGCCCGGAACGTACGAACCGTCGCCGCCGCCGATCGGCCGCGACAAGTGAACATTTCCGATGCTCGCACGGTCGTCATCGAGGGGTGCGATGTTTCGCACAGGCGCGCAGGCGCGGTGGTAGTATGCGACGGCCTCGCCCGCCGGGCCGCTGAACGTCGTCAGCCCGCGGTCCAGAACGACCGCGCGATCGCAGAAATTCGTCACGGCCGTCAGATCGTGCGACACAAACAAGACCGTGACGCCGCGACGCAGAAACGATTTCATGCGATCCATGCACTTCGCACGAAAGACGCGATCGCCGACGGAGAGCACCTCATCCACGATCAGCACGTCCGGCTCAACATGGGCCGCGACGGCGAAACCCAGCCTGGCGTGCATGCCCGTCGAATAGCGCTTCAGCGGCATGTCGATGAACTCGCCGATTTCCGCGAAGGCGACGATCTCATCGAAAATGCGCCGCGCGCGGGCGCGCGACAGGCCGAGAACCGACGCGTTGAGATAGATATTCTCGCGCCCCGTCAGATCTGGATGAAAACCCGCGCCCACTTCGATCAGCGCCGAGATGCGCCCGCGCACGCAGATCTCGCCGCGCGTCGGCGGCATGATGCCGGCCAGCAGCTTGAGTGCCGTGCTCTTACCCGCGCCATTGGGGCCGATGATACCGACGGCCTCGCCGCGCCGCACGTCGATCGACAGGTCGCGCAGCGCCCAGAAGGCGCGGGGCTTTCCGTGCAAGCGAAATTGCTTGGAGACGCCTCGAATATCTACAGCGATTGGGGGCATGGTTTGCAACAACCCCGTGCGATTTATCACGGCGCGTTCGGCGCTTCAGATCATCTCCGCGAAGGCGTGTTCGCGCCTGCGAAACCACGCCCACCCGCCGACCAGCACCGCCGACGCCGCGATCGCCGCCCACAGGAACGCGCCGTCAAACGGCGAGCGGCCCGCGATCAGGCAGTCGCGATAGCCTCGAATGATCGGCGTCATGGGGTTCAACTGGATCAGCACGCGCTTCCAGCCATCGGCCGAGTCAAGCTGATAGATCACGCAGGTGATGAACATCCAGAGCTGAATGATCGAGCGAAACAGAAAGCCCACGTCGCGATAGAACAGGTTCGCCATCGAGAGCATCAGACCCAGCCCGAGCATGAAGACCATCTGCACGGCAACGACGATCGGCAGCAGCAGAATGGCGAGGCTTGGCGCAAAATGCCAGCCGTTGTCGGCAAGGTGCATCACGACACCCAGCCCGCAAAGCACGGCCATTCCGACCAGAAAATCAACAAACGCGCTGAGGATCGCGGAGATGGGGAACACCTCGCGCGGGAAGTAAATCTTCGTCACGAGCGGGCGATTCGCCACGAGCGAGCCGATCGAACCGGTCAGCCCGTTGGCGAAGAACGTCCACGGCACCAGCCCGCTGAAGGCAAACAGAGCGTAAGGCAGGCTCGCGCTGCCGGTCAGCGCGCTGCTCTCGACGCGAACGACCTGGCCGAAGACGAACACAAAGATCAGCATCATCGCCGCCGGCGGCAGCACGGCCCATGCCGCGCCAAGCGCCGAATAGCGATAGCGCACGCGAATGTCTCGCCATGCGAGCATCCACATCAGCTCGCGGTAACGCCACAACCGCGCCAGCCGCGAACGGGGCGCGCCGATCTGAATAAAGCCTGTGTGGGAAACTGAAGTCATTGAATCACGTGCAGATACCACTGCTGCCCGATATGGGCGGCGGACCGCATCATCCGGCCCGACGCACCGGCCAGCCGAGCGCTCGGCCTCGCATTACTTGACGACAGCCAACGGCGGCCGTTCGCTCACGGTGGTGCGCGGCAGCGCTGGTCGAATCGGCGCGGCACCCTCCTCTTCGCGGCGGCCGAGGCGCTCATAGCGCTCGGCGTACGCTGATGCCATCGCGATGACATTAAATTCGCGCTCGACGCGCCGCCGCCCGCTCACGCCGCACTCGCGACGCAGGCGGTCGTCTTCGATCATCCGCTCCATCGCCGCCGCCAGCGCTGATGGATCGTTCGCCGGCACAAGCAGTCCATTGCAACCATGCTCGATCACGTCGAGATTTCCGCCGACTGCCGTCGCAATGACCGGCAACCCGCAGGCCATCGCCTCAAGGAGCGCGTTCGACAGACCCTCCGAAAGCGACGGCAGCACGAAAAGATCGGCCGCCTGGTACCACGGCAGCGGATCGGTCGTTTCACCCGCAAATCGCGCCTCAATGCCCGGCGAGAGCACATTCGCCTCCGCCTGTAATTCGCCGCCGAGGCCGTCCTCGCCGACGAACACCGCGAAGACTCCCGGGCACGCCTTGTCGATTCGCCGAAGCGCGTCGAACAACACCTGCTGACCCTTGATCGGCTTCATGTTGCCCAGGCACAGTGCGACCATCCGATCTGCCGGCAGGCCGAGCAGTGCGCGGGCCGCGAGACGATCGGCCTGCGACGCCGGCGCGAAGCGTTCCGCGTCCACACCGTTGCAAATGACATCAAACGCATCGGCCGGCAGATTCAGCTCCGCCACGATTGACCGGGCGGCCGTGAAGCCGACCGCCCAACGCTCA
>CAZRFP010000129.1:0-12867 GCA_964599535.1 uncultured Planctomycetaceae bacterium | reverse complement strand
ATCGGCCGCACTTGCCGACGCCGCACTTCATCCTTCGCTCAAGCGAACAATACACGCTCGACTGCGGAATGCCGCGGGCCAATACCTCCAGCACGACGAACTTGAACATGATCGGCGGACCGACGATGATCGCTTTCGTCATGATCGGATCAAGCTTCGGCAATCCTCTGAAGAGTGTCGTTACCACGCCCGTCTTGCCGCGCCATTGCTCATCGGCGCGGTCCACGGTAACCTGAAAGTGAACGTCCGGACATGCCCGCCACTGGGCGATGTCGTCGGTAAAAAGTATGTCCTTCGGCTCGCGAGCGCCATAGAGCAGGTAAAACTTTCCGAATCGATCGCGCTCGTCGAGGATGTATTGAATCAGCGAGCGCACCGGCGCGAGGCCCAATCCACCTGCGATGATCAGAATGTCTTTCCCATGAAGTTCATCCACGTCAAAACCGCGCCCGAGCGGACCGCGTATGCCGATCGTATCTCCCTCGGTCATCGCATGAATAAGCTGCGTGACCATCCCGACGCGGCGGATGCAGAGCTGAAACATCCTCGGCCGCGTGGGAGACGAGCAGATCGATATGGGGCACTCTCCGATACCGAGGAGTGAAACCTGCACAAACTGTCCCGGCTCGTGCCCCAGAAAGCGGCCATCGACAAACTCGATGTCGTAAAGCCGCTCAAGATCGGTGAGCTTCTGGACGCGGATGATTCGAGCCGGCTCCGGCACATATAGATTGGGCCTAAGACTCGGAGCATGTATCAGCGGCGCGGACATTTCACACCTCCTCCGCGAGCTGGTTGTAGATTTCCACGGAGTTGATCTTCGCGGTGCAGGCCCGGTCGCACCGCGCACAGCCGACGCAGCCGGGCAATCCGCTCTGCTCCATGATCCACTTCGCCTTGCGATAGATGCGATGCCGCAGGCGCGACGCCGCCTTCGGTCGGAAATTGTGCGGACCCGCCACTTCGGCGAATTTCTCAAGCTGGCAGCCGTCCCATTCGCGCTTGCGCTCGCCGCGCGCCAGCGTCATGTCCACATCATCGAAGATGTTGAAGCAGTAACACGTCGGGCAGGAGAGATTGCAGCTCCCGCATGAATAACACCGCCGCGCGGTCGCCTCCCATAACAGGGAGTCGTACGACCGCGCGAGCAGTGAGGGCAAGTCCTCAAAACGCGTCCGCAGACGCGACGGAAAAGCCGCAGACTTCTGTCGGCGATATTCCTCAAAGCGCCGCTCATCGGATGCTGAAGGCGTGACGCACTTGCGGCTGTAGAGCAACCAGTCGCGCCCGGCGGTGCTGCCGAACACGACCCCGTATCGAACGTCGCCGTCGTCACCGGAAATGCCGAGTGGATAGAGCATGACATCGAAGCCTTCGCGGGCTTCGTTGCCGTGCATGTCGGCGCAAAACACGCCCTCGGTGCAGGGCTTGGAACAATCAATGCCCACGATGAACGTGTTTTCGCGACGACAGAGATAATGTTCGTCGCGATGGTCCTTCGAAAAGACCGCATCCAGCAGGCGGATGGCGTTGATGTCGCACGGATGAACGCCGATAAACGCCGTCGGCGCATTTTCGAAGGTCGGCACGATCTCAAAGCGCCCCTGCTTTCGATCGAATCTAAACAGCGTTTCCGTCGGAGGAAAAAGCCATGCGCGCGGTCCATAGACGCAGTAGTTGAAGCTCAAATCGAGCGCGGTCGGATCGCTCACCGTCTCATAGAAATAGCGCCCGCTCCGCGCGACGGGACCGACGATGCGGCGCTTTCGGGCCATTTCGGTGACCATCGTCAGCAGGTCGGATTTGTTGATGACTCTGTCCAGCATGGTCGAAACCTCGCCAAGTATTGTCCGCTCTCAACAACATGCAAGAATCGGGCCAACAGACGGATTGGACGACGCTGTGCGCTCAAGAGTCGTTCCGTGACACAATTGTTACGAGGGGCTGATAACGGCCCAGGCTGTGGAATATTGCGGGCGTCTGTGCGAGATTACGCAGGGAGGAGGCGCCGGCTCAGCAAGCAATCAGGCATGATGTCGCTGCTTTTCCGCGAGCAAATTGTGCGCGGCGCGAGAGAGAACCTCAAGATCGACGGGCTTCTCGAGAAAGAGGTCCGCTGGCAGGTAGTCCGTGCCGATCTCACCGCTCAGATCGATTCCCGTATCGCGCTGCACGCTCGATAATACGATGACCGGCACGTTTTGATAGACCGCATCCCGTTTCATGCGATAGACCAGATGCAGCCCCTCCGTCGGCCCGTCGAGCATGATCTCAATGACCACAAGATCGGGCATGCAGCGCTGTAGTTCGCTTAAGCCGTCCTGTGTGTTGACGGCCGTCATGATCTGATAACCGTCGGATGTGAGCCTCTGTCGAATGGCGTCAAGAACGGATTTTTCGTGGTCGATCACGAGTATTTTCGCAGTGTCAGCCATAACGCACCATCGGATTAACGAAGCATGTTGAACCTCTTTTGCCGGCAAACCTCGTGCCCGCGTTCGATCTCAGCATATGCGCGGCAAATCCTCACCATACGGCCGCTGCACGATTCGACTGCCGCCGCTTCGCGTGTGCAATTCGACCAATGCAGGAAGTTCATCGGTCACGCGCCCGACCACGGCTGAATGCCGACCCTCCGGCCGCCGACGCATTGCATGAAGAACGTCATCGGCCTCCGATGCATCGACGATACAGACGATCTTGCCTTCATTAGCGACCGAAAGCGGGTCCAGCCCGAGCAGATCGGCCGCGCGCATGGCCGTCGGCGTGAGCGGAATGCTCGCCTCGTCGATTTCGATGCTGAGGCCGCGAGTCTCACACACATCGCTCAGCACGCCGGCCACGCCGCCGCGCGTCGCGTCGCGCAAGAATCGGACGCCATCGCTCGCCGCCAGCATGTCAGCGATCAGATGATTGAGCGGCGCGGCATCGCTTCGAAGATCGGAGTCCAGATCAATGCCGCCGCGCTTCGCCATGATCGTCAGCCCGTGCTCGGCAATCGGACCATTCAGGATGACCACATCGCCTGGTTCGACATCCCGTGCCGACAGTCGCACGCCGCCAATGAGACGACCGATGCCGGCGGTGTTGATAAACATGCCGTCGCCACCGCGTCGTTCGATCACCTTGGTGTCGCCAGTCACGATTTCAATGCCCGCTTCCTTCGCGGTTCGAGCGATCGACGCGACGATGCGATCCAACACATCGAGCGACAGGCCTTCTTCGAGAATGAACCCGAGGCTCAGCGCGACAGGCCGCGCGCCCATGACCGCGATGTCGTTCACGGTACCTGCAACAGCCAGGCGGCCAATGTCTCCGCCGGGGAATTCCAGCGGCGTGACAACATAGGAATCGGTCGTAAAGACAATATCGGTCGCGTTCCACGGGACAATCGCGCTATCTTCCAGCGGCGCGAGTTGTTCGTTCATCAATTGCGACGCAATGCTCTTGCGGATGAGCATCGCCGTCATCTCGCCGCCGCCGCCGTGGGCCAACACAATGCGCCGCGTTGCGTCGGTCAATTCGATGGATTGCATCATGGTTGCACCTCCGCGACAGCCTTCGTCCGCGCCAATCCGCTCCGAAAGCGACCATATCGAAACCACGCGGCGCAAGCGCCTTCACCGCTCACCATGCAAGGCCCGATCGGATTCGAAGGCGTGCAGGCCGTGCCAAAGAGCGAGCACTCCGCAGGCTCCGACTTGCCCTGTATCACTTCACCGCAGCGGCAGGCCGGATGATCTTCATCAAGACCGAGCGAAATCCCAAAGCGCCGCATCGCGTCGAACCGTGTGAACTCGGACGAGAACTCAAGCCCTGAATATGGGATCACGCCCAGCGCCCGCCAAGGCGTGTCCGCGACGACAAACACACGGCGCAGCAAAGACAGCGCCGTCTGATTGCCATTCGCACGAACGACGGCCGGATAGACATTCTCAAGCCGCGCCTCGCACAGCACGATCTGTCGAACCAGTCGAACGAGACCTGCAAGCATCTGTTCGATCTCGAATCCGGCCACGACGCAAGGTGTTGCGTATCGCTGCACAATGGGAAGATAAGCGTTCGCCCCGATGATGACACTGACATGGCCGGGGCAAAGGAAGCCGTCTACCGGCACGTCGCCGGATGCCATCAGCGCGTCCATCGCCGGCACGACGAGCTTATGGCACGCCAGCACAGAAAAGTTCTCAACGCCGTCGCGTTCCGCTTCCAGTACGGTCGCGGCCGTGGCCGGCGCGGTGGTTTCAAAGCCGACGCCAAGAAACACGATGTGATCATCAGGGTTCTCGCGGGCGATCCGCAGCGCTCCGCGCGCCGACAACACGACGCGCACGCGCGCCCCGCGCGAACGCAGGCCTTCCAGGCTGCCCAGCCTCCCGGGCACACGCATCATGTCGCCATA
Source organism: uncultured Planctomycetaceae bacterium (assembly GCA_964599535.1). GTDB lineage: Bacteria > Planctomycetota > Phycisphaerae > UBA1845 > UTPLA1 > JADJRI01. Next base: position 8,465 of record CAZRFP010000129.1, on the reverse strand, counting down.
GGTCGCAATGATGGCTGAATTTCGCCCGGCCAGCTCGATCGCCGCGTCGATGTGCCGCTGCGCCGTGACACATACGGGGCATCCCGGACCGCTGAGCAATTTGAGATTCGCCGGCAGCATGGAGCGCAGGCCGCTGCGAAACGCCGACACGGTGTGCGTGCCGCAGACTTCCATGATACGCACCACGCGCCCGATCTGCTCGCAGTCGTCGTATAGGAGGGAATAAAGCTCTTTCACGCGAGCGTTCATGGGCCGGCTCCCTCGAGAATTTCCGTCTCGGCCAACACCTCCGCCGCTCCGCCGTAGCACGCATCCAGATAAGACCAGGTTTCCAGCGCCGACTGCTCCTCAATTGTCGATATCGAGAACCCCGCATGGACCAGCACCCAGTCGCCCGGATTTGCATCGGGCGTCAAGACCCGGCTGATGCGCAGTCGATTGCCCTGAAGCTCGACTGTGGCTTCGTCGGCGTCGCATTCGACGATTCGGGCCGGTACGGCTAGACACATCGCTGCGTCCTTTCCTGCATTGCCGCTGCGGCGACCGCCTGGCCCAGCGCGAGTCCGGCATCGCCATACGGCAGCCTTCGCGGCATCAGCACGCGCAAGTGGCGACTCATCAGCCGCTCAGCCACGCGCATTCGCAGTCGCCTGTTCACAAAACACCCGCCGGCCAACACAACGGTAGACAGCCCTTCCGCGTCGCAGACCATCAAGGCCGACGCCGCAAGCATGCGCGCCAGCGTCTCGTGGAATCGCGCTGACAGCTCTTCAACAGGTCGCGACTGGCCGAGATCGCGCACCAGCCCGCGAATCATCGGAGCTGGCGACATTTCGATGACGCCGTTGCAAAACGTCGTTGAATACGGATACGGTTCGAAATCCCTGTCCGCGGCGGCCGATTCCAGCGCGATGGCTGCCTGCGCTGGCCGCGCGTTTCGATCGCACAACCCGAGCAGAAATGCCACGCCGTCAAACAGTCTGCCGCAGCTCGACGTGAGCGGCGCGTTCAAGTGCATCGCGGCCAGCCGATCGATCATCGGCATGAGACGCGACGGCGTGCGTTCAAACATCGAAGGAGCAGAGCGACGCCAGTCCTCGCCAAATGCTTGAATCATCAGCGCCGCCGCCGGCCGCCATGTCTCGATCGCCGCCGCATCCCCGCCAATCAGCGGGAAATACTGAATATGGCCGCGCCGCTCGAATGAAGCCGTGTCGCAACTGAGAATTTCACCGCCCCATGCCGCTCCGTCCGGACCGTAGCCGACGCCGTCACAGCAAATGGCGACGACGCGCTTCTCGACGCCCCATTCGGCCATGACGCTGACCGCGTGGGCATGATGGTGCTGGACAGGGACACAGGGTACCCCCAGGGACTGCGCATAACGCGTTGAGATATAAAGAGGGTGCAGATCGTGTGCGACGGCATCGGGCATGAAGGTGAGGCGATCCTCCAACTCCGTCATCGCACGGACGTATCGCCGATAATTCGTCGCGTCGCGCAAGTCGCCCATTGGACCAGCGATCACCACGCGACGGCCGCGCAGAAAACAAACGGTTGCGACCGCTTCGCTTCCCACGGCGAAAATCCTGAATGGCCCGCCGCGTACGAGTCGCAAGTGCTGAATTCGACCCCAGATCGCACTGTCAGGCGTTGACTCCAGCTTGGACGTCGCCGCCTTTTTTGTCATACCTGACTTCATGATTCCGTCCTCGGCGGCATACCGAAGTGCTTGGCGCTCGTGAGCCTCGCGCCGCGCGTTTCGATACTGCCGACAGCCTGTGTCGCAAGACCGATGCCAAAGCCTCCGAAGCCAAGCAATCGAGCACGGCCGCATCATTCAATGCCGATGCGTGCTGCGTATCGAAACGATCACGTTATCGCCGTTGCCGCTAACTCTCGACTATCATTTGTGTGTAAACATCCGCACCTCATCGCGAAGTTTTGCGCGAATCACGCTCGTTGGCAGGTCGGGAATGGCCTCGAGTTCGCCGCTGTCCGGCAAGGTGATTGCATGTCAAACAGCGGCCGGCGTGGAATTCGTCCATGACTCGGCGGCAAAGGAGCATGACGGTGTCAAATGCAAGAAGTAATAAAAAATCGGAGCGGCGCGCCCACCTTCGGACGCGCATGATCCACGGGCTGAATCGCTCGCGCCATTGGGAATACGGCCACCACGTTGTTCCGCCGATCACAAGTTCGGCGACGTTTCGGCTCGATTCCGTCGAACGCGGCGCCAAGGGCTTCGTCGATTTCGCTCATGACGAGGGGGCGGATGGACAGCCGATCTTTATCTACGACCGCCTCGATGAGCCGACCCGCGGCATGTTGGAGGAAAATCTTGCATCGGCAGAAGGCGGCGATTTCGCCCTGTGCTTCGCATCCGGCATGGCGGCCATCTCCGGAATCGTGCAGTGCCTGTTGCGGACGGGCCAACACATGGTCACGCACCATGTGTTATACGGCTGCACCTATTCACTCTTCACGAACTGGCTGCCGAAATACGGGATCGACGTTTCATTCGTGGACATGACGGACCCTCAAGCCGTTCGCAAGGCCATCCGTCCGCAAACACGCGTGCTTTATTTCGAGACGCCCGTCAACCCCGACATGACCATCATCGACATGACGGCGATTCGCGAAATCGTCGATTCGCATAATCAGCAGCGCGGCGAATCGGAGTGCATCTGGTCGATCGTGGACAACACGTTTGCGACACCGCATTGCCAGCGGCCGATCGAATTCGGTATGGACATCGTCTGCCACTCGCTCACAAAGGGCATCGGCGGATTCGGCACCGACATCGGCGGCGTGGTCATCGGGCCGAAGCAGCTTCGAAACGCTCTCCAACTCTATCGCAAGGACTTCGGCGGCATCCTTTCGCCCAAGGCCGCGTGGGCGACGCTTGTTTATGGTCTGCCGTCGCTGGCGGCGCGTATGGTCAACTATCAGAAGACGGCACATCACGTCGCGCGATTTCTCGCGAATCATCCCCGCGTCGAACGCATCCTCTATCCCGGCTTGGAGACTTTTCCCCAGTTTGATCTGGCCAAGCGTCAGATGCGCGACACCAAGGGGCACTTCTCGCCGGGCAGCATGTTGTACTTTGTACTGAAAGATGCGACGCCCGACGGTCATGTCGGTGCGACGTTTGTCGACTACATCGCCAAGCATGCCTATTCCATCTGTCTTGCCGTCAGTCTTGGGCAGATCAAGACACTGATCGAATGCCCGTGGCACATGACGCACTCGGCGCTGCCGCCCGCGGAAATGGCCCGTCACGGCGTCGTGCCGGGCGGCATCCGCCTCAGTTGCGGATTGGAAGACTGGGAAGACATCGTCGCCGACTTGAGTGAGGCACTCGACGCAACTGCATGAGGTCGTTCGTCGGCTTCGCCCCAGTCGTTCGCGTGCGGATTAGGTTTCTGACGCCGGCTTTCGCGCAATGAGCGAAGCTGTGATGCGCCGCGGCGCGACGAGACCTTCGGCGCTTTCGATCACTTCCCAATGCGGAAAGTAAGTCGCAAGTTCGCCCGACTTGAGTAAATGCGCATCGCTGCGCGGTTTTCCGAAGCGCCGGCGCTGCTCTTCAACGAATGTCTCATAGACGACGAAACCCCCCGGCTTCACGCCGGCCGCGATCAACGGCATCAGAGGGCGATGCAGGAAGTTAAAGCAGGCGATCAGATCATAATGCTGCGCCGGAATATCTGACTCGCGCTCGACATCGCGTTGCCGTGTCATAACCGTAACACCGTTTCGATCAGCCAGCGCCGCGCACCGCTCAAGCGCGTCCGGCAAATGGTCCCACGCCTCAACATGCAGACCCCGAATTGCCGCGTACACCGCGTCGCGCCCCGTACCGCACGCGAGGTCCAGCGCCGCTCGGCCACGCAGCCCGCCCCACTGAAGCGCCATCACATCCAGCGCGCGCTCCAACAGGCCATGAGGCGACCAGAGCCGGGCCGCTGATACGCCTGTCTCAATCCCGCCCTTTTTCAGCCATCCTGAGTCGGAAACAACCGCGATTTCTTCCCGGCCGCGCTCCCGAAGCAGTTCCGCCGCGCGATCGGCCCGTTCCGCCAACATGTCAAAAACGAAGATCGCGACATAGGGCGACGGCAGCTCATGTATGCGGCCCGCCAATTCCTCCAGCGGAATGTTCACTGAACCGGCCCGGTGCCCGGCGAGAAACTGCGACTCCGGCCGGACGTCCAGCACGGCCGACTTCGGCTGCTGTTCCATGAAAAAACCCTCCGACGACGACCGATATGGAGGCCTAACATGATAATAGGACCGCCCCGCTACCCGTTGACCGCATGTCGCGATTTTATGCGACTCTCCGCGCCGCGCGGACGTATTCGACGAATGCCGGCCGTCCTCGTCTGGAATTCTCTGGTTGCTTTCGCTTTAATGAAGCGGCCGCATCACCACGACGGTCGTGGCGTATCGCTACCGCCTTCAGGCACTCGCAAGATTGCGAACATGTCCGACACGATACTCCACATCAGCGGGCCACGGAGCGCCGGCAAGTCCACGCTGGTGCGCCTGATTGCATCCCTGGCATGTGCCGATCGCGTGCATCATATTCGCTTTGACCTTTATGGCGATGATGCAGCCCCTCATCTTCGGCTCGTGGATCGAGAACCGGCCAAGATTCGCAATCACCATTGCTATGTCAGCCCGCAGACCGTGTTCGAGACTTTCGCTGAAGTCGTACCGTCGGTGGCATCTCCGGATGAATCGTCCTTGCTGATGATCGAAACCGACGCCCATCCCTGCTTTCGAAACGCCTATCCCTACGACGGCAAAATTTTCATCATGCCGCCGCCTGCACGGTTGGACGACGTCTTTCGACAGCCCGAGGAGACCGCCGGAGCGATCGACCGCGCCATGCACGACACGGCCGAGTTCGCGGCGGAGTTATTCGGGCTTGAGCGCGTCGGTCCACAGGACTCGGCCTGGCTGCCGGCGCTCGATGCACGCGATGTGCGCAATCTCGGCGATCATCAGACCGTTGACGAGTTTCTGAACTCGCCGATCGGCATCGAAATCGCCGCACGCCTTCATTTGCGCCCGATGTTTCAGGGCATCATCGATTGCGACGTCGTGTTTGTGAATACCGGGCTGAGCGGTAACATGTCGGTTCTTCGAGCGTGTATGGAGCGCCTCGAGCGACTACTCGATCCGCTGCGAGAGCGTCTTAAACGGCGAATGTGCGTCGCCGCGTGTGATCCGCTCGATCGGCGCGATCCGGATGCCGAGCGCGGACTTCGGCACGTGACCGAACTGCTCGCCGAGACCAGGACAACGCAGACATGACGCCAAACCAGCTCATTGATCTCGCCCTCAATCAGCCCCTGACCGCCGACCAATTCAAACCGACTGATCTGCGCCTTGATCGCACCGACGGTCTATCGATCACCTGGGCCGATGGCGTCTCGAGCCACTATTCACTTGCGTATTTACGAAAGGCCTGCCCCTGCGCCGGTTGCCGAACCGAACGCGAAACGCCAAAGCCGAAATTGTCTCCCCTTTCACTGACCGTGCTGCCCAAGGACATCAGCCGCGCGACCGAATTCACCAACGCAGGTCTCGTCGGCAAGTATGCCATTCAAGTCCACTGGGCCGACGGCCACAACACCGGCATCTATGATTTTCGTTATCTCCGAATGATCGATCCGAATGACGCCGCCGCGACGGCTCCCGTCCAAGACAACCATGTCGATACAACCAAGCGGAGCGACTGACGAAGCCCATGCAGCCCGACGCCATACGAGACCTGCTTGAATCCGTGCGAAGCGGCAAGACCGAGATCGCCGAAGCCATGGAACGACTGCGCCGGCTGCCGTTTGAGTCGCTCGATTTTGCACGGATTGACCATCATCGCACCCTCCGCTGCGGATATCCGGAAGTGATTTTCTGCGAGGGCAAGACGCCGGCGCAGACCGCGCAAATCTTCGATCGGCTCGCGTCGTCCGGTTCCGACGTACTGGCCACACGTGCGACGCGCGATCATGCCGACGCCGTATTGGACCTGCGCGGCGGCGCAGTCTACGAAGAAACCGCCCGCTGCATTCATCTTCGACAGTCGCGTCCGGTCGAGACGACAGGCACGATCGCTCTGATCGCCGCAGGCACAAGCGACATCCCTGTTCTTGAAGAAGCCCGCGTCACCTGTGAAGTTTTCGGCCAGCGCACAACCGTGCTCAGCGATGTCGGCGTCGCCGGTGTTCACCGGCTGCTGGCCCATCTTGACGCGCTGCACGCCGCGCGCGTCATTGTGGCCGTCGCCGGTATGGAGGGTGCGCTGCCCGGCGTCGTGAAGGGCCTGGTGACGGCGCCGGTGATCGCCGTTCCGACGAGCGTCGGCTATGGAGCCAATTTCGGCGGCGTCGCGCCGTTGTTGACGATGCTGAACACCTGCTCTCCGGGCGTGGCCGTGGTCAACATCGACAACGGTTTTGCCGCGGGCTATCTTGCATCGCTGATCAATCGGATCGGCGAGCCGCAGCGAACGTAGCCGGCCGGCCATTCGCCGCTCATCAACGGGCGATTTTTACACATGCCTTCTCGTCGCCGCACATCCGGCTCAAAGAGGAATACCCGAACAAACCGAAGCTCCGCGCGGCTGCCCGCGCTGCCGCCGCGCCCGATCGACGCCCACAAGGGGAACTTCGGTCGTGTGCTCATCCTCGGAGGCTCGCGGGGGATGATCGGCGCTCCGGCGCTCGCCGCCAACGCGGCGCTCCGCAGCGGTGCCGGGCTGGTCACCGTCGCATGTCCTGGTTCCATCCAGTTGGCCGTGGCGACGCTCTGCCCGTGTGCGACGACGATTCCCCTGCCGGAAACCGAGCGCGGCATGATCGATCCTGAACTTGCCGTCGGCATTTTTCAATCGCTTGGCTTCCTTGACGGCTCGATACGGTGTAATGCCATCGCCGTCGGTCCGGGATTGGACCGCGCCGACGATGCATGGTCGCGCGCATGGGAGTCGCTTCTGCTCAGGCTCGAACGACACGTCTGCGGGCCGCTCGTGTTCGACGCCGACGCCCTGAATGCCATCGCAACGGCACGCCATCCCGGAGGCGGCTTTGTTGAATGGCCCTATTCGCAGCGCGTCGTGTTGACGCCGCATCCTGGGGAAATGGCGAACTTGTGCGGCACCACGGCTGCAGACGTGCAGGCGCGGCGCACGCCTTGTGCAGTTGATGCGGCCAACCACATGCACGCTCAATCCGCACGCTTGACCCACGTCGCCGGCAAGGTGACACCCCGCTCCGCCGTGCCCGCCGACGAGCGGCCCGTCGTCGTTTTGAAAGGCGCGGGAACGATCGTCACGGACGGCGAGCGCATACACATCAACCGCACCGGCAACGCCGGCATGGCGACGGGTGGATCGGGAGACGTGCTCACGGGCGTCATCGCCGGGCTGATCGCTCAAGGCATGACGCGCTTCGACGCGGCCGTGCTGGGCGTGCATCTTCACGGACGGGCAGGCGATCTGGCGGCAAAAGAACTAGGAATGGTGTCCATGATCGCGAGCGATTTGCTTGAGTACCTGCCGCGAGCCTTTCGTGTCCGCTGAATGAACCGCGCGGGGTCCGCTTGAACGGGTCTGCAGGTCAGTTTGCCGGGCGGTTGGCTTGTGCGGGCGAATCTGTTGCCGTTCTGTTTCAGCAATCGGGCCGGCAGTTTTCAAATTCGCTGACGGGCATGTCGGGCAGGTTCGCCAAGAGCTGCTTGAAATAGCGCTGCGGGCGGATGTCATGACGGCGGCAGATGCTGGTCAGGTTACCGAGGATTGCGACGGTCTCGTCGCCACGGGGCCAGCCGGCGAATGACGCACTCTTTCGCAACTGCGCGATCCACTCGTGCGTCAGCTTCCGCACGCGACGGCCCATGTCATCATACGCGAATCGCACGCGAAAATCACCGGCCTGCGGAGCGTCAGCGGCGTGGTGCGGGACAACTTCTCACATTGATCGGGCCTATTGGCGACAGACTCATCATCGAGAGCCTACCTCAATGACATGAGTAACTCGTCCACAGCCTAAATGCTTCATGTATCAAGATTGCATTCGCGATTGTTCGATAGACAGCGATCCGGTGATACGCTCTTCGATTTCATATAGGATGCCCACTTTCTCATGCAGGTCGCAATAAAGCATCCGATGGCGATCATCAGGAGTAACTCTTTACCGCTCTGACTTCAATTTTTCGTGCTCGATCGGCCGATTCTATAGTAAAGCGCTGCGGAGCGGCGCGGGGAACGGGCAGGATGGCACGATCGGACTACGAATCGCTGTCGCGTGAAGCGCTTTTGGCGGTCATCGAACGACTCGAAGCCCGCATCGCGCGGCAGGATGCCCGCATCAAACAGCTTGAAGACCTGCTCGACCAAGCCACACGCTGCGGCAAGCCCTCGCCCTGCGCGACCGGCGCGAGGCGGGGGCCGTCAGCGA
>CAZRFP010000128.1:0-12962 GCA_964599535.1 uncultured Planctomycetaceae bacterium | reverse complement strand
CGCGGATCAGATCGTCGCTCCAGTGCGAGACGCGGGTGGTGATCGATCGACGGTCCATCGGCGGCGTCGCGAGGCTGCTGATGTCGCGCAGGCCGATCATCGACATGTGCAGCGTTCGCGGGATGGGCGTGGCCGACAGCGTGAGCACGTCGACCGTGCTGCGCAGGCGCTTGAGGCGCTCCTTGTGTTCGACGCCGAAGCGCTGCTCCTCGTCGACGATCGCCAGGCCGAGATCGGCGAAATGCACGTCTTTCGAGAGCAGCCGATGCGTGCCGATCAGCACGTCGATCTGCCCCTTCTTCGCGGACGCAATGATGTCGCGCTGCTCGCGCGCCGAGCGATAGCGGTTCAGACATTCGATGCGAAAGGGATAGTCCGCCATGCGCTCGCGAAACGTACGATGGTGCTGATCAGCCAGCACGGTCGTCGGCACGAGCACGGCCACCTGCTTGCCGTATTCGACAACCTTGAACGCGGCGCGCATGGCCAGCTCTGTCTTGCCGAAGCCGACGTCGCCGCAGAGCAGCCGATCCATCGGCCGATCGCGCCGCTGATCCCGCTTGATTTCCGTGATGGCCGTGGTCTGGTCCGGCGTTTCGGTATAGAGAAAAGCCGATTCGAACTCGCGCTGCCAGCGCGTGTCCTCGGGAAAGGGAACGCCGGGCTGCGACGCGCGCTCGACCTGCACCCGGAGCAGCTCGGACGCCAGATCATTGAGCGCTTCTTCGACCTTGGCCTTGGATGTCTGCCAGCGCGTTCCGCCGAGCTTGGACAGCGTCGGCCTCATGCCGCGCGCGCCGATGTACTTCTGCACGAGATCAATCTGCGAGACGGGCACGTGCATCGTGGCGTCTTCCGCGAAGCGCAGCGTAAGGAACTCCTCGCTCTTGCGCGAGTCGCCCTTTCGCATAGTCTTCATGCCGACAAACTTCGCGATGCCGTGAACGATGTGGACGATATAATCGCCTTCCTTCAAATCGAGAAAAGACTCGATCGGTCGCCCCGCCGCCGTTCGACGAATCCGGCGCACCTGCGAATAGCGCCGAAAGAGCTGATGGTGCGGCACGACGGCGACGGCGGTCGCCGAGGGATCGCCGGTCGTGCTCCAGATAAACCCCTCATGAATCAGGCCGATCGACGTTTGCACGTGCGACGCCGCGCCTCGGTCGATACCGTCTTCGTCGAGCACCTGCGTGATCAGTTCGCCGAGGCGCTCCTCTTCTCCGCGATTGTCGCAATGAACGACGACCCGGCGCGTAGACGACATCTGGAGCAATTGTCGAACGGCGTCGGTCGCCTTCGCGTCGAACGCCGGCAACGCCTCGCATTGAACGCGGAACGTGGCGTCATCAGCGACCGTGGCCAGCGGAAATCGGCTCAAATGAAGCTGCCCATAAGCGGAGGCCAGCCGCAGGATGGCGTCTATCGTGAAATGGCCGACAGGATGGCCGAGGCGATCAAACACGGTCTTCGCTGTCTGAATCACGTCGAGCGGTTCGTGCAGGACGATCAGCCAGTCGTCGCCGAGGTAGCTGAAAAAGCTCGTCGTCTCGTCATGCTTGAGGGCGTTCGGACCGGCGGACCGCGTGACGCGCGATAGAGGCAATTCGCGAAGCGATCGCTGCGTGGCGGCGTCAAATTGGCGGATCGACTCGATCTGGTCTCCGAAGAAATCGAGTCGAATCGGGTCGGCGTCGGCACTGGCGAAGATGTCGAGGATGCCGCCGCGCAGCGCGAAATCGCCCGGCTGCTCCACTTGATCCAGCCGCGTGAAGCCGCGATCCACGAGCCATCGCGCGATGGTCTCCGGATCGCGCTGTTCGCCTTTCTTCAGCGTGAGCGTGTGGGCATCGAGACTGGATGCCGTCGGCGCAGGTTGCATCAGCGCCTGAATCGGCGCGATGACGATGCGCGGCGATTCGTGACGCATCGCGGCACAAAGACGCACCCGCTCGGCCCCGATTTCGTTCGATCCGCCCTCCTCCCCCGGCAGCGTCTCCCACGCCGGAAGCAGCTCGACCGCGCCGCCGAGCGCGGATTCCATGTCATCCTGGGCATTGTCGGCCTGCTCAATGTGGGCACAAATATACAGAATGGGGCGGGAGAGCGCTTCCTCGACGACGCGGGCCAGAATAGGCGCGGAACTTCCCCATAGCCCGTTCACGGCAAGGGGGGTTCTCGTTGTCGAGAGCCTGCCGGTCAGGGTTTTGAAAATGGCGTCAGACGCGATCGTCTCGCGCGGCATGTCTTGTCTGGATTATGGCCGGTGCGATCGCCAGCCGCAAGAAAGCGACAGTTGTCGAAGTTCCGGGAGCGAGGGAAAGTCCGCATACAAGAAAGGTGTGCGTATGGACATACGAATCCTGCCGAGCCTGCGGAAACGCACACAGCGGCACAAGGCTTCCGCAATAAATATGGTTCTCGATCGTTTTTTCCCGGAATGGGGGATGAATCACGCAGGCTGGGTGGTTATCATAGCATGTGAGGAGTTTCGAACCCGCGCCGCACCGTCGGGTTCAAGGGGTGCCGAGCAAGCTTCGGCGAATCAGGCGAGAGAGTAGGTAAGAGTGGGCCGCTGCACGGACATCGCGCTGGGCAGCGGGTAGAACCTTCCTTAGATCAACAGATCATCCCACCACCGCCCACGACGATTGCCGTCCGTTTTACTTTTTTCTTGGGAGTTATCATGCCGTTGTACCGCACGCATCTGAACCGCACGGTTCGCCGATCGAGTCTTGTTGTCCTCATTGCTGCGACCGGGGTCGCCATCGCCGTCGGCGGATCCGAGTCGAGCCGCACGGAATTACCCACTCCAGCCGCTGAGATTCAGGCGGTCACACCTGTACAGGAGGGCGCGCCGTGCCACGCACACGCCGCGCATGATGCAGACGCCAATGCACTGCTCATCGCTCAAATGGTCTATCCGGAGCTATACGAACGACTATCTCCCGAGCTGCAGGTCGTTCTCGCAAATCGCGTCGAGATCATGCTCGATCCGAATCGCCAGCCGCATGAGCTGCTGCCCCAGCTCTGCTTCGCCCCCGGAACGGCCGACGACATCGTCGAGTTGTTTTCGCTCGGCGCGGGCTTTGACGGGCGCTATTACCAGAACAGCCGCTGGTCGACGACGGCCTCCGGCAGTACCGGCGGTCAGGGCGATCCGATCACGCTGACCTACAGCTTCCCGCCGGATGGCACGACGATTCCCGCCAGCGCCGGCTTCTCCTCGGGAACGAATAACTTGAACGCGTGGATGGCCACTATCTACGGCGCAAATCCCGCGACGTGGAAGGCGCACTTTACTTCCGTATTCAATCGGTGGAGCCAGTTGGCCGGCCTGACGTACATTCATGAAACGAACGACGACGGCGCGAACATGCACCAAAACTCCGGCGTGCTCGGCGTTCGCGGCGATCTTCGCATCGGTGCGAAAAATCTCGGCAGCAGCGGCGTACTCGCCTACAACCAGTTCCCCAATGACGGCGACATGGTCTTGAACTCAAACGATAATTTCTTCAACAACACGGGGAGCAACTCGCTTCGCCTGCGAAACGTCATCGCCCATGAGCACGGCCACGGACTCGGCATGTTGCACGTCTGCCCCATCAATGAGACCAAGCTGATGGAACCTTTCGTCTCGACGGCCTATGACGGTCCGAGACATGACGACGTTCGCAACGCCAATCGTCATTACGGCGATCCATACGAGCCGAACAACAGCGCCGCGACCGCGACGAGCCTCGGCACGTTTAATGTTCCCGGCAGCACCAGCCTCGGTACACCGCCCCTGCCAACCATGCCCAACGGCTCAAACCTCAGCCTTGACGCCACCAGCGAAAGCGATTTCTTCTCGCTGCAGGTCAACGCCCCCGCCGTCCTGAACGTCAATGTCACGCCGATCGGCACCTCCTACGGCGATTCGCAACAGGCCTGTCCCGGAAGCTCAGGCAGTTGCTGCAACAATAACACGACCGACAGTCTTAGCATTGCCAATCTCAATATTCAGGTTTTCGGCAACAACGGCGGAACTCTGCTGGCAACCGGCGCATCCGCGCCCGCCGGTTCCGCCGAGATTCTCAACGGCGTAAACCTCGTGACGCCGGGCGTCTATCACATCCGCGTCTATGCGGCCGGTTCGTTCTCGCAGTCGCAGATGTATCGAATCAGCATCACGCTCAACACGTTCACACCCTTGTCCATCACCCTTCCCGCCGGCGCGCCGACCCTCCTGACGCCCGGTCAACCGGAAGAATTCCCGGTCGTAGTCAATCCGGGGAGTGAATCACTCGTGGCTGGATCGGCCAAGCTTAACTACCGCTACGATGGCGGCTCGTTCATCGCAGTCGATCTGACGCCCGTCGGCGGAAACAACTACACCGCGACGTTGCCTGCGCCGGAGTGTGAAGATTCTGCCGAGTTCTACATTTCCGCGACCGGATCGGCCACCGGGGCCGCCACAAATCCATCAGGCGGCGCGTCCAGCCCCTACTCGGCCGAAGTATCCGACGAAGGTTGTCAGCAACCGCCGGCCGCGCCGACAAACGTTGTCGCAACAAACGGAGCCTTCTGCGACAAAGTCACGATCACATGGGACGGCGTGGTTGACGCCGCCGACTACACCATCTGGCGCAGCACCGTTAATGACACCGGCTCGGCCGGTTTTCTTGCGGAAGAAATCGTCGGCACAACGTATGACGACACCACCGCACCGCAAGGCCAGACGCTCTTCTATTGGGTCACGGCCTGCAACGGCGCGGGATGCAGCAGCTTCAGCACGGAAGACAGCGGTTCGACCGATGTGCCTCCCGCCGCACCGACCGGGCTTGCCGCGACACAGGACACGGTCTGCGGCGCGGTTGATCTCGAGTGGAATGCGTCGGCCGGCGCTTCGACCTATACGGTCTGGCGGAGCGAAGTCGATGATTTCGGCACCGCCGCTTCGATCGACACGACCGCCGCGACGAACCTGCGCGATTCATCGGCCGATCCGGACCTGAGCTACTTCTACTGGGTCACGGCCGACGGCACCTGCGGCGAGAGCGTCGAAAGCGTCTCGGTCGTCGGCAGCGCCGCACCGAAAGGCGATTTCAATCTGGACGGCTTCATCAATGGTGCCGACCTTCAGGGCTTTGTCGATGCCATGCTGGGCGATACTTCGGGCTTTGACTGCGCCGATCTCGCGCCGCCTTTCGGGACACTGGATGAAAACGATACAACCGCGATCATCGCGATATTGATCGCCCTCTAGTCAGAAGCGGGTATCGATCCGGTCGCGCCGATCTCGGCGCGACCGGATTCGAACACCCTCTTGAAACAGAATCGGACCTTAAAAAAATCTCTACGAAAGTGGGGTTGAAATTCGAATCCGGTTTTGCTATGTTCCCATGCAGATCGTTGGATTTCAAAAAAGGCACCGCAAATCCAGCGTAAAATGAGCAGCATCTGATTTCAGGAAATTCAGGTTTTTTCTTAGAGCATTTGCCCCGAAGAGTGGCTAGAATCAAGGCGAGGACAAACAGAGCGGTGGGCGTATCAGCAAAGGTTTAACCACGATCCTTCCTCTCTCCGGCCCGAACACTCGTGGTTAGATTTGATACGCCCGTCGCTCTGTTTGTCTTCCATCTGAGCGATTACGAAGCCGATGGACGCAGTTCCATCGGCTTCATTCATTTTACGAGTAGCGCCTCAAACACCTGTTTGGCCAACATCAGATCCTGCCGTGGCTGACCACCCGTCGTACGCGACAGAACCAGCGGACCGCGAAAGCCCGCTTCAGCCAGTCCCGCGAGAAAAGCCGCCGGATCGAGTTGCCCCTGCCCCATCGCCATCTCACTGCCGCTCGCGCTGTCCGTGCCGCACAGTGCATCACGCGCTCGGACCAGTCGAATTTTTCCCGGCAGAACATCCGCGATGCGATGCGGGTTTTCCCCCTGCATGAGCATCGCCCCCGAATCGCAGCAGGCCGCCAGCAACGGGCAGTTGATTTTGCGTAGAAGCGCGGCGAGTTGAGCCGCTTCGATGCCCGCCGTCTCAATCGCGACGGCGACGCCGCTTCGATCGGCGTGATCGGCGATATGGATCAGTGCCTCGTGCAAACGCGAAGCCTGTTGCTCGGCGTACTTTGCGTCGAACCCTCCGAGCGTGGTGGACACGATCGGAACGCGCAGCTCGCTCGCGAGCGACAGAATGCTCTTGATCGTCTCAAGCCGCCTTTCGCCCCCCGCGGCATCGGCATAACCGGCGCCGCCGGTCGGACCGCGCAGACTGTCGAGCCGCAGGCCGAGATCGGACAGATGCCTCGCAAAATGCCGACGGCCGCTTTGAGACAACGCCTGAGGCGAGATGGCGCCGCGCGTGGCGTCGATGTCGATATGATGCAGGCCCATCGCTCTTGCCTGCTGCAGCGCGGATTTTATTTCCAGGCGAAGATCATCAACTGCGACGGACAGATCGACCTGATTCATGGACGAATTCCCTCGGTACTTTCGCCGGCGCGGCGCGATCCCCACGCGTTGTCGGCCGGCCGCGGAATCGCTTAGACTATGATCCCGCGTACGGCACGATCTTGATCGTTGCCGCGATCCGACACAACCATACTCTAGCACACGACGGGAGGAAGCTCATGAACCGCCCATACACGAAAGCCCTTGCTCTCACCATCGCCGGCATCGGCCTGGCATCGATCGGACTGTTGGCCGTCGCCGAACCGCAGAACGACGCGAAGCAGCCGGCGGCTCCGGCATTCAAGCCGGTGACAAGCGTTCACGACATGATGGAAGGTCAGGACAAGCTCTTCCGCGAGATCAAAGACGCGCTGCTGGATAAGAAGTGGAGCGACGCGGCCAAGTCGGCATGGGTACTGGCGGAAATCGGCAACGTGAACCAGTATCAGAACGAGGATCCGGCGTACAAGAAGTTTGCCCGCGAGATGTCCGACGAAAGTGTCAAGCTGGCGCAAGCGCTCAAGAAGCGCGACGAAGCGGCGTCGAAGGATGCGGTCAAGGCCGTCGGCGCGCGCTGCGGCGCCTGCCACGATCAATTCAAAAAGTAGTCGCTCGACATGACTGCTGGCGGCTGCAAGGCATTCGATGTGCGGTCCCGAGTCGCAGACTTGGGTTCGTTGCGCATCAGCATCGTCATTGCCCGGCATCCCCGTTGGCATCCATGGGGAGAGATCGCTTCTCGAACTGTGGATCAATCCGCAGCGATGTGCTTCAACGCACATGGGCTGGCAATTCCGTCGAATCAGTTTGATATTTTTCTGAGCCTTTGTCCGACTGGTTGTTGAAATGGGCTGGCGGGTTCGCATATGCTCCGCATTCAGCCTGAGGCACGCCCCGCAGTACCGGCGCACTGATGAATCGCACGCCACGATAGCGCCGTTGAGCCACCACGACGTAATGTGCAACGTATCGCCCCGCAACAGATTGCTTCACGCCTGATGGAAGTTGGCGTCCGCACGCGCAAGGTACGCGCGCGGAGACTCCGTCAACTTGTTGTTAACAAAGGAGCCTCCTATGAAGCGAATGAAGAAGAGCCTGCTGGCAATCGTGCTCGTTCCGGCGATGCTGCTGGTCGCCGCCTGTACGGCGGAGCAGCTTGATCAACTTCGCCAGATTCTCAGCGAACTGAATATCAACATCAACTTCAATGGAAACGAGAACGAAAACGGCAACAACTCCAATGCCAATGCAAATGACAACAGCAACGCGAACGACAATGAGAATGAAAACGACAACGACAATCTGAACGAGAATGAGAACGAGAACAACAACTCCAACGGCAACGACAATTCAAACAGTAACAACAACACCAATAGCAATTCTAACAGCAACGACAACTCGAACAGCAACTCCAACGACAATGACAACGAGAACGACAATTCATGACGGCGGCGCCTTGAGCGCCCGACGAAAGAAATCGACGGTCTTGCCGATGCCGTCTTCGAGTACAACGCGCGGCTCATATCCCAGAAGCGTCCGGGCCTTCGCCAGGTCCGGACGCCTTTGTTTGGGATCGTCCTGCGGCAGCGGACGGTTTTCCACGCGAAGCGTCCGGCCGAGTGCCTTCGAGATGGCGTCGACCAGCTCAACCATCGTCAGTTCGCGATCATTGCCCAGATTAATCGGCCCGGTTTCGCCGCTCGCCATGAGCCGCACCAGCCCATCGACCATGTCCGACACATAGCAGAAGCTGCGCGTCTGCGAGCCGTCGCCGTAGATCGTCAGCGGCTCGTCGCGCAGCGCCTGGCAGATGAAGTTGCTCATCACGCGGCCGTCGTTTACCGACATGTTCGGTCCGTAGGTGTTGAAGATGCGCGCGACGCGAATCTCCAGACCGTGGCGGCGCTGATAGTCAAACATTAGCGTCTCGGCGATGCGCTTGCCCTCATCGTAACAGCTTCGAATCCCGATCGGGTTTACATTGCCCCAATACGATTCCGGCTGCGGATGAACCGCCGGATCGCCATAGACCTCGGACGTGCTGGCCTGAAGGATGCGCGCGCCGACTTCCTTCGCGAGCCGGAGCATGTGATGAACGCCGAAGACGTTTGTTTCGATCGTCTTGATCGGATCGTGCTGGTAATGCACCGGACTGGCGGGGCACGCGAGATTGTAAATCTCAGTGACTTCCAGCCGGATCGGCTCGGTCACATCGTGGCGGACAAACTCAAATCGGCCGCTCCGCTTCAACTCCTCAATGCGATCTGAAAAATTATCAAGGCTGCCCGTGTAGCAGTTGTCGAGGCAGATGACGCGATGGCCCTCGTCAAAAAGGCGCAGGCACAAGTGCGAGCCGATGAAACCCGCTCCGCCGGTGACGAGAATGGTCTTCCCTGACATGTGACTCCCTTTACATAGGGCCGCGCCATCGCACGCGCAGGCTACGAGGCCGGTCGCGAAGCGTCAATCCGCTCAAGTTCCCGATGAGATTCGTCTGAGCGCCCCGGAGGTCGCTGATCATCTAATGATTCGAAACTCAGCGAATCCGCCACCGGATGAAGATCGGCTCCGCGTATGATCGGGGCGAGGTGCGACTTTGCCCACTCTCGACGAAGATAGCCCGTGTGTTCGCCGCCGTGGCCCGAGGCGCGCCATTCCGCGCTCCATTCGATTTGTTCGAGCTTGTCACTGACGCGCAACTTTCCTTTGATATCCAGGAAACCACTGTGGCCGGCCGAATGCGTTTTCTTTCGGTCGATCGTTCCAAAGAGCCGTGTTCCCCAACCAACGACGCCATCGCGCGGGCTGTAGATGTTGACCATCTTGTCCCGGTATCGATCTTCGATCTGTGCAAGATCGAAATCGTTGGAAATGGCGGCCGCGACCAGCACGATGCGATCCACGGCGACATCAGGCGGCAGCGCCTCGGCCGTCATGATCGCCAATCCACCACCGCCGGAATAACCGCACAGTACGAGTGGTTGTTCGGGATTTATCGCGCGAAGCTCGATCAATCGGGATGCGATCCGCTTGGCCCGAGCCAGGTTGGCTGGATGATCGATCAGGTTTCGCAGGGAAGAAAGCGGCGGCGAACCCCAGGGGATGATCTCGATGGTCCAGTCCAGGCCTGCATCGCGCAGACCGGCTCGAACGCCGGTGAGTTGCCATGCGTTTCCTTCCACCCCCGGCAGAAGGATGAGATGCCCGGATCCGCCGCCGGGATCAATGCGGGACTCCTTCGAGGCGCACGCGCCCGTCGGCCAAGCCACGAAACACGCCGCGACAAGCCGCAGGTAACGGCGAGCCTTTCTGATCCATCTTAAGAGCATGATATTGTCCAGCTTACGCCGTAACCGCGTCCTTGTTGATGCGGCGACGACTTTCGTGCATACAATATAGAGTGTAAACCTCGCCGCTTGGAGTACCTGCATGAAATCGCGCGTCACATCCTGGTCATTACTCGTATTGCCCCTGGCCTGCTTCGCGCTGATGGGGGGAGATTGTGATTCCGGCGGATCCAGCACGGCCTCCGCGGTCATCAGCATTCTCGTGGCCGTCGCGCAGCTTGTCTTTCTGATTATCGACGTGTTCTGATCGCGCGGCTTGCCGACGATGCCGGATCTTCGCGCGATATGACCCGTGATGAAGCGGCGGGCGTGCGCGCGCTCGGCCGTCTCTTGCTACGTTTCCAGTCCGAGGACCGGGCGGCGAAGATTGCGATCAATCGTGCCCACAAAGACATTCATGATCAGCACCGCCCAATAGCACTCGCCGTCGAGCAGGCCGTAAAGTCGCATGAACATCGCGATGACCCCGATGCCCGCCGCGTAAATGATCTGACCATGCACGCGCAGCGGCGACGACACGACGTCGCCGGCGAGCAGAAAGGCCGTCAGCATGAGCTGACCGGCCGTCAGGTGATAGAGAACATACGCAAGTCCGACGGCACGGCCTTGCTCGATTTCAAACACTGGAAACCAACGATAGCTGTCGCGCGATTCGATGGGCAGAATGGCCACGGCGATCGTCGCGGACAGCAGGACCGCCACCGGCAACTGCCATCGCAGAAATCCACGATGAATCAGAAACAAGCCGGCGACGATCAGCCCGATCGTGCAGGTTTCGCCGATGCCCCCGGGCACGACGCCGAAGATCGTGTCTCGCCAGGGCGGCAGATGGTCCCGCAAGAGCGGCGTATAGATCAGATCGCTGTCTGGCTCGACGTGGTCCTGAGCGAACTGGCGAAGCACCTGCACCGGCCGCAGTAGTTCATATGCATGATGTGTGGTCGCTTCCTGCGATTCAAGCCAGCCGTGATAGTCATCGACGCGACCGGCATCGTTCAGATCGCCGACGAGCAAGTGGCCGGGCGTGAGAATGGGTGAGAACATCAGCGCTCCGCCCAGCGAGAGATGTCCCGCGAAAACAAACTGCGCGACAACGCGCCCGACCAGCGCCGGCTGCAGCATGCCCATGAAGACGCCCTGCCCGAAAACAATGGCAATGACGGCCGCGAACAGCGCGACAGGCCAGGGCGTCACAGCCGGCAACGTCAGGGCGAGCAGCATTCCGGTGAGCGCGGCACGCTTCCATCGCTCATGCCAACGTCTTCGCGCGAGTATCGCGAGACTCGCTTCGGTCAGAACGGCCGTGCCGACGCATGTAGCAATGACGATCAGCGCAGGCAGTCCGAAGAGCACGATGCCGCACGCACCCATCAACGTCGCCGCGGTCAGCCATGCATGTAGAACATGATGGTGCGTGTGTCCGCCGAGCCGATGGGGTGGCGCGCCGATGAGCGTTGCGGAATGGGGTTGTATCGGCTTGTCTATCATCAGCGCGATGGGGCCGTCTTGGGGTGGGTCGCGTCAAACCGATGACGCGCTGAGCGTATCATCTGAGCCAGCGGAATCTGCGAAGGGCAGACGTGCGAACAGAGACCGCAATCGATGCAGGCCCGCAAATGATCAAGCTCGATCGGCGAGCAACCGCCCGCCGATTCGAGATGCATCAGTTCCGGCGGCACAAGACCAACCGGACAGTCTTCGACGCACCAACCGCAGCGAATGCATGGCGCGGATTCCACCTCGGGCCGATCGGCAAACGCCAGCAGCGCCGTCATGGACGATGTCACGACCGCGTCGGGATCGCCGATCAACCGGCCGGTCAACGAATCGCCCCAGATCATTTGCGCCGGCGTCGACGACATTCCCACGCGGCGCAACAGTCTTGCGATTGGCGTTCCGATGGCGACACGATAGACGCCCGGCGTTTCGACCGCATCACCGGACACCGTGACGATCACATGAGTCGCCGGGCAATCGCTCAGCAGCGCGTCCGCCGCCGCTCGAACGGCCGCCAGCGGCAGCACGACAATACCGTAATCCAGCGGCGATCCGCCCGGCCGAACTTCCTGCTGCAAAAGCGACTTAGCCAGCAAATGCGGATGACACTGGGGATAGACATCCGGCAGCGGCGCGACTTCGATGAATCGATCAGCCGCCTCGTCGCGAATGCGCTTCAGCACGCGGCGATGGCGAAAAGGAACGGCGATCATCGCGCGGACAACGCCCAGCGCATCGGCCAATTCGCATGTTGAATCGACAATGCGTCCCGGCTCCTCGACAAGCGTGCGCAAATCAGCCGCGAGATACGGAGCGGTCTCCA
The DNA here is from genome assembly GCA_964599535.1 of uncultured Planctomycetaceae bacterium. Taxonomy (GTDB): domain Bacteria; phylum Planctomycetota; class Phycisphaerae; order UBA1845; family UTPLA1; genus JADJRI01. Next base: position 852 of record CAZRFP010000128.1, on the reverse strand, counting down.
TCGCGTTGACGATCAGCTCGTTCGCGCCGATGGCGACAGCCTCGCGGATCAGCTCGTGCAGCGGTTTGCGAGGCGCGGGGCACATCACGCCGCATTCGGCAAGCTGATCGATCGTTGATTCATTTTCCCATTCGAGGTGGCGCTGCGCCGCTTCCGGCGAATCGTCCGGCTCGATGAGAACCGACGGCAGTGGTCCAACGTCGATCGTCGGCGCCTCGGCGAGCCGAATGACGCGGCCGGCGATCGGCGCGTGGGCCGGCAGGGCCGCATCGCTCAGCGGCATTGAAAGGCGCTGGCCGGACTGCACGCGATCACCCGCGCGTACCAGCGGTTCGGTCGGAAGGTCGCGTCCGTGCGACAAGGGGACATTGAGCTGTCCATCGACGCGCAGGGTTTCGATCGGCCGCCGTGCCACGACGGCCTTGTAATCCGGCAGAAACAACCCGCCGTCAAAGGCCTGTCGAGGTCCGAGGATGTTGGTTAGCAGCGACATCGAAGCTGACACTCCCGCGAGTAGTGCGTGGGCGCGGCGCCTGGCCGACGGCTATTCTTCGGCATCCTCTCCGTCGCCTGCGTCGGGCTCGGCCTGACCGCCGCCGATGCCCAATCGACTTTCGCCGCGCACGAATTCCAGAATGCGCATGCCGACGCGCGTTTCGGCAATGGCCGCGTACTCTTCGATCTTCGTCCGCATCGGAGCGCTGGCCCGAAACAGCGTCTTGTACGCCTTGCGCGCTTCGTTGACTTCCTCCTTTGAGAACAAGCCTGAGCGCTTCATGCCGATGGCGTTGTAGCCGAGAATGAGCGCTTCCTTCCATGCCTTCATGAACGGCGGTATGTCCTTAAGGATGC
>CAZRFP010000127.1:0-13138 GCA_964599535.1 uncultured Planctomycetaceae bacterium | reverse complement strand
CCCACGACGTCCAGCTTGGGAAGCTGGCATTCTACCACTGAATTACGCCCGCAAATGCGGTTTTGCTCTACTTAAGCGAGCATCCTTGCTCTACTTAAGCCCGGCGACTATCATCGCAAGCCGCTCAGAACCACCCGGCATTATACCCGGAGAACGGGCGTGGCCAAGACGCGACAGCGAATCCCGAAGCTGCGATTCACGAGCTGGCGAAAGCTCGGTTGGCACGTCGCCTACCGGGACCGCGAAACGGGGAGCCCCCGGAAGCACCTGTTCAACATCCGCGAGCGCGGGCGAGAGGCTGAGGCGCGTGTCCACTATCACGCCTGGGTGGCGGAGCACTTGAACGGAAAGGGCGACGGGGGCCGCGGTGCGAAGGTGAAGGCGTTCGAGAGAGCGAAACGAAAGGCCGATGACGCGGCTGATCTCCTCCTCGTGGGCGAGAGCGCCGAAGGCTCATCGGCTCGTCGCCCGAAGGCGAAAGCGACGCCCGGCTCACTCCTACACGTTGCATCGGGGCTGCTTCGGTACGAAGAGAGCAGGACGCGAAAAGCGGGCGAGCCGCGCCGTTCGGGGACGATCACGCTCGCCGTCCTGAAGGACCGGAAGAAACTCGTCGCGGATTTCCTCGCCTTCCTGAATGAGCGATACGCCGATGGCGCGGTCGGGAAAATGAAGCTTGCGGATCTGCTCATGGCGGACGTTGAGGCGTACAACGAATCGCTCGTCAAGGCGAAGTACTCGGCGGCGCAGGTGAACAAGCGGCTTCAGATCGTAAAGAAGCTCATCGACCGCGCGGGGCGGCCCGAGTACGGCGGGCAGGTTCTCGGCTGGAACTGGGACTCGCGGGACGTGGTGCAGGGCCTGCCCGTGAAGAAGCGGGAACTGCCGACACGCGAGCAGCTTCAAAAGGTGCTCAACGCAACGGACGCCCGCGGTCGGGCCATGATCTGGCTTGGAATCGGGCTTGGATTCGGCCAAAGCGATCTCGCCGTGATTCGAGTCGGGCAGATCGACGAGAAGGGCTACGACCTTCGCCGTCAAAAGACGGGCGTTGAGCGGTTTGGCACGACGCCGAAGATGGTTTGGAGGGCGCTTAAGGAGTTCATGAAAGACTCGCCGCGGCCTGAAGGCGAACTCCTCTTCTTAACACGCAAGGGGCAAGCCGTCGTTCACGAAAAGGGCGACTCGGTGCAGCAGTGGTGGCACAAGCTTCGGAAGGCGGTGGGCGAGTCAAGCAAGACGCTGGGCGGCTTCTACGTGCTTCGGCACGTCGGAGCAACGGAATTCGGCTCTCGCGGTGGCTGCTCGGTTTCGTCGATGAAGCGCTGGCTCGGGCACGCTGCAAGCTCGGACATGGCGGACGTGTACATGCGGCCCGTCGCTCCTGAGTACCGGGCCTTGATTGACTGGGTACGAAAGGTGCTTCGAACAGGTGATGACGGCTGACGGAGGCGGCTGCATTTAGGACAATTCAAAATTAGACCTTGAATTGGCCTACCCGCTCCGGTACGCTTTCCGGCATGATCGCTCGTGACCTCGAAACTCGACTCAAGGCGGCAGCGCGGAAGTTTCCGGCTGTTACGCTTACCGGTCCTCGGCAAAGCGGCAAATCGACGCTTTGCCGGGCGCTCTTCCCCAAGCACGCCTATGCGAACCTCGAGTCGCCGGACGTTCGAGATTTTGCGCTGAGCGACGCGCGTGGCTTTCTTGACCAATTCGAGAGCAAGGGGGCCGTCATCGACGAAGCGCAGAGAGCGCCGGAACTCGCCTCTTACCTTCAGCCGCTGATTGATGAAGACCCTTCGCCGGGACGGTGGATACTGACCGGATCGCAGAACTTCGCGCTGCTTGAGTCGGTAAGCCAATCGCTCGCCGGGAGGTCGGCCGTGCTCCATCTCCTGCCGCTCACATACGACGAGGTCACGCGATTCAAGCACGCGCCTACGTCGCTCGATGAGGCGATTCTGAGCGGCGGTTACCCGCGGATTTATGACCAGCGGATTCCGCCGTCGGAGTGGCTTTCGGCATACGTAGGCACGTACATCGAGCGCGACGTTCGAAGTGTTTCTAACGTGGGCGACCTGGTTGCCTTTCAGCGGTTCGTTGAGCTTTGTGCCGGTCGGTCGGGGCAACTCGTGAACTACTCCAATCTCGGTGCGGACGGCGGCGTAAGTCAACCAACGGCCAAGGCGTGGCTTTCGATTCTTGAGACGAGCTTCATCCTGTTCCGGCTTCCGGGCTGGAGCGGGAACATTCGAAAGCGGCTCGTGAAAATGCCAAAGCTTCACTTCTACGATACGGGCCTTGTGTGCTGGTTGCTAGGCATTCGTTCGGTTGAGCAGCTTAAAGCCCATCCGCTCCGAGGCGCGATCTTTGAGACCTGGGTTGTTTCAGAGATTCTTAAGCACCGTGCGAATGCGGGCGAACGGGGCGGAATGCACTTCTATCGCGATCAGAACGCGGTCGAGGCGGATTTGCTCGTTGAAACGACTGCTGGGATAACGGTCGTGGAGGCGAAGGCGGGGCAAACCGTCACGAGTGATATGCTCGCACCGGGGATGCGGGTACGAAGCACAATCGGCGAAAGGCAATCCCGCGTAGTTATCATCTATGGCGGGAAGCAAAAGCAGATGCGACGCGAGGCGACGGTGCTTCCGTGGCACGCGATAGGCTCTGTGAAGTGGTCGTAAAGGCTCAACCGCTTCATGCAGCAAGCTTCCGCCGAAAAGCAAGCGGCTTGTCCTCGCGGTAACGAGCAAGCGATCGTCTTGCATAGTCCTCCTGCGGCCCTGAAATGTGGCTCCAAAGGCCCCGGCGGATGATGGTCGAAAAGACGCGTGGCGGATCGTCGCCGACTTCACGAGCGCGCACTGCGGCTGCGATAAACGAAAGCACGGTGCTTTCCGAATGATGGATGAAGCCCTGCATTTCGGCCTGCCAGTAAAGCGATTCCATTCGGGAGAGCCGATTCAAGTCCCCTTCCCTCACGTTTCGGATTGAAGGTTCTTCGTTAGAACCCAGACCGTTTCTGGTTTTTACTCCGTTAGGAGTTTCCTGTCTTTCTATAGGGGGTGCAGATTCGGTGCCGGATTTGACCGGTTGGGGTGCAGAATTCGTGCCGCAAGCGGCTAACCGCCAATCGAGGTTGATCACAAAATAGGCTCCATCGCGATTGAGCTTCCACTGACGTGAACCAGTGTCCCGCGACATCCAACCGAGCTTGATAAGCTCGGTTCGTGCGGATTTCGCCGCCCGAAGGCTCAGGCCCGTGAATTCGGCAATCCAGGAAGCTTTTGCGGTTCCCCTACCCTTCGGAACGCCGGTCTCACGGTCGAATGAGAGCCCACGTAGCGCAACCGCGAGGAGTGTCTTTGCAAGCGAGGGCTTCCTGCACCTTGCGAGGAAGCGAAGAACCGGCCTCGGGAATGGCATTGGCCGCGTCCTGCTTCGAGAGCCTTGACACGATCGCTCAAGTAGCGCTCGTGAAAACGGTAACGGCGTTTCAGTAATCGTGAGTGCCTTATCAGTCAATCGAACCAACCCAACCCTTTCGAGCTGGTTCACGTCCCGACGCACCGATGCTTCGTCTCGCCCGCCTGTGAGCCGCTGTAGCTCAAAAAGCGTAAACCGAGTCCCTGAACTCCTGCGAGAACGATCGCGCTTCCTCGTGCGTTCTGCGGCCTCTCGTCGGGCCTTCATCTCAAAGAGCCCCAGGTATGCTCGAAACGCTCGGTATGTGATTGAGCCGTCCCGAAGAGCAGCGAGCCCGTTACAGAGCTGGATCGGAGACAGCGTTTTGTAGCCGCCATGTATGCGCATCTTCACCTTCCTCCCGGTTTCGGAGGCGAACGCAAGACGCAACATCGCTATTCGGGTGAAGAAATGACCGTTGACGGCCAAGGGAGTACCGCGCTATCTTTGGAGCAAGTCATTTGTAGATAGCGTGGCCACCGGTCCACCCGCAAAGAAACCAGTTCCTGCAAAGAGCTGGTTTTTTTGTTTCGACTGCGTGTCGCCTACGTTACTTGCAATGTTCCTTATACGACGTAGCGATGTACGGAGTCGCCGTACACCGCTACCCTTCTTCCCCTCCACGTATCATCAATCATACGCTTGCCGCAAGACCAATCGTTGCGACTTTTCGTTGCGAACTCGGGAACTTAGCACGTTCGCACATTCCCATGTTCGGAACTTCGGATTTTGCGATCTTCGCATGTTCGGAGCTTCCTAACTTCAGAAGTTCGCAATATCTGAACATCGCATGTTCGCAACTTCGCATCCTGGGAACTTCGGATGTTCGGAAGTTCGCACCTTCTGAAGTTCGCAACTTGCGAACTTCGCATCTTGGTACCTCGAATAGCAGCGAGCGTGTTTCGGTCGAAACGGGAGCAAAATAGCCTCTAGTGTGCTGAACTGTTCATTGGTATGCATGATGAAGAGGCAAAGCTGTCTATGAGCAACATACTTCGAAATGAAATCACATCGGAAGTCCCAGAACGACTTGATGACCCGGAGATCATTTCGGTTCGGCAGGCGTGCAAGCTCCTTAACGTTCATCGCAATACGCTCTACAAGCTCATCAGGGAAGGGGAGATACCCGCGTTTCGACTGATTCGCGGCGGAAGGTGGCGGTTTCGAAAGCAGGATCTTGAGGATTGGCTCCATGATCGGCAAGCGCGGAGGGTGCTGTGAGGAAACCCATAATCGTAAGCATCGTGAACCATAAGGGCGGTTGCTTGAAGACGACCGTGACGGCGAATCTCGGAGCGGCGCTTGCACGAAGCGGAAAGCGAGTGCTGCTCGCCGACTTGGACGCCCAGCAGAATCTCACTACAAGCTTGATCGGCACGATTCCGTATGAGGAAGGCAAGGCGACGCTTTACGATGCGCTGGTCGATGAAACCGGCCTTGACCATCTGATTCAGGAAACAAGCGAGGCGGGACTCTTCATCGTGCCGTGCATGGAGGACTTTGCTGGCGCCGACCTCAGCCTCGTAAGCGCCGTCGCCCGAGAGACGATACTTCGGGGCTGTTTCGAGCAGACGGAGCGTCTTTCCGAATTCGATTATGTACTGCTCGATAATCCGCCGTCCATCTCCCTCGTCGTTATGAATGCGCTTGTCGCAAGCGATTTCTTTCTCGTTCCATGCAGTGCGGAGTATCTTCCGATGGTGGGCCTTACGCTGCTTGGAAATTCAATCGGGAAGATGCAGCGAGTGGCACCACAGCTAACGCCTCTTGGCGTGATTCTAACGCTCTATTCTCGAAACGAGCGCATCTGTCGGCAGGTTGAAGGCATGCTCAGGAAGGAGCTTGGCGCGATGCTCCTTGAGACGAAAATCCGCGTCAACACGAAGGCGAAGGCAGCGCCGAGCGTTCGAAAGACGATCTTCGAGTATGAGAAGTCGCGAAAGGGCAGGGGAACGGAAGACTTTTTGAGCCTTGTAAATGAGTTCGAGGCTCGGGTTTCGGAGCGGATAGAGAGTGGCAATCGCAGTGCGGCAAATGGCTAAAGGACGCGTATCGGACGAGGAACTGGAAGAGGGGCTTGCATCAGCGGGCGGGCTCGGTGGATTCGTGTCCGCATCGAAGGTGAGGCGGGACAGTCCGTTTGGCGTTGAACATGTAAGAGCTGTTCGACGAGAACCTCCCGCCGAGCCGAAGCATTCGAACGTAAAAGCCATCGAACCGGCTGCGAAGGTTGAGCAGGAAGTGAAACCGCCGCAAGCGAAGCGGCCCGTACGGGCGAAGCCTGAGCCGAAGAAACTCATCGAAGTAGCGGTGCCGGAGCGGGAAGCGTTGGCCGGAGCGAATTCTGAAAAAGTCTCGCTGCCCATGCCGGTTGAACTTCGCGATGCTATATCAGACTTGGCGAAAAAGTTGCAGCGAATGCGAACCGAAAAGACAGAACGAATCACCTCGAACACCGTCATGCGGGTAGCGATACAGGTTTTCATAGAACGGTTTGATGCCGATAAGGCACCGATCTCAAACACCGAAGCCGAACTTCTCGAAGCCGTTCGAACACAGCTCAAATGGAAATGATCGATCTGCCTTGAATCGGTTTCTCGACTGTGCCAAGGAGTGCATGTGGCGAGCACGTCTCGCCACGGGCGTCGCTCCGACCTCAAACGTGATCGGGAAGACGTTCCTGCTGTGGGTAGCTTCACCCGGTAAAGACGATCTCACCAATCGTCCTAAGGGCGACGGCCTAACCAACCGTCACCGAAGCTATTCCTTCGAGCCACGTGCCACGAGAGTGGCTCGCGTGGCTCTAACGGAGCCTGGTCGGTGTAATCCTTTTGCAGTTTCGTAAAAGAGTAATCCCGGCCTTGTATCCGATGCGAGGAGCGTCGGGAGCAAGGGCGAGGCTGAAACACCTTACCTGATGCAGGGCGTCAGGTGAGGCCGGGACTACGTAAGGTGGTGAAAATCCCCCGCATGGGGTTCGGTGGGTTGGCACGAAACAATTCCCGCCGTTCAACGTGTGCTGGTACGAGGGAGCCTGCGTTCGGCAACGAATGCAGCCGGGGCGTGGCCGTCCCGGTGGCGTGCTGAAAAGGCACGTCAGTGAAGAGCTCAACTCGACAGGCGCGAAATGCTAGATAGCGCTTCAAACAGTAAGAGCAATCAGAGACGGGTAGCCGAACAGCGAAATGTTGTATCCGCAACGGGTAACCTGAGCTTGTGTGTTCGTAGGGCGAAATCGCTTCGTCTTCGGACGGAGCGGAAAGTGCGGCGAGGCGGAAGCTTCGCTGGCTCGGATACGGCCCCTCGCGTAATTGCGATAGCGACGTGACTGATTGCTCGAACGTAGTCTCTAAAGCCGGAAGGAGTTTCGATGCCGCGGGTGGTTCCGCGGGGCGTCGTTAGGCCAACGGCGTTTACATTCGGAACTCTGGGAGTGTGGGCTGAGTAGAAGCGACCCGGCACGGGACGGGAGTCCCGGCCGGTGTCGGCAGCCGTGCGGCAAGGCAGTCGCACATTGTTTGCGAGCCGGAGTGGTGTCCGGCTCGATGCAACGACGAAAGGCCTGAGGGGAGGGTGCTGATTCGTTCAGCCGCCCCACAGCAGGAACGTGCGGGGATTCGGCATTCCCGCTTTGGAAGGACTCCTGGACGGCTGAGTAGCTGAACTCCTGGCGGAGTTGAGCTTCTTGGCGGTGGACTGACGGCGGACACACTTCGTGCGCGTTGCGTCCGAAGTGCGACTGCTTCTCTCTGACGTGCGCTACGCCAATAGATTGAGCTACTGGCGTGATGAATACACGCGCGGTACGCAGCGAGGCGTTTGTGCACGTCGAGAGACGAGGTTTGTGTCGAGGATTGCGACACAAGACCCGTCGAGGTGCGTTTGCGACAGGAGTCGCAGCGATACGGTTGAGCGCCTCTCTGCTTGCACGCCGTGACCGGAGTGTTCTCCGGTCGCGGCGAAGGTCTTTCATTTCGGTTCATTCGTGAGGTTCATACATTGCAAGCAGAGGATGGCGTTCTCGATTCGCTTGGACGCACCCGTCAAGGAGTCCATGCGTCGAAGGGTTTCGGCTTTGCGGGTTGTGCCATCAAACAATCCGCCTCCTGATTCTGCGGGCTTGTACCACCGCGAAAGGCGAGCAAGGAGGCGAGCGGAGGGATGGGCGAAACGCGGGGAAACGAGTGGCGGGTTCAGTCTCGGGAGGGCTTAGTTCAACTGCTCGCATCGAATCTTCTTCCGCACGGCTACCGGTGGTACGTGACGGGGATGATTCCAGCGCACAAGAACCCGGAACGGGTGGACGAAAAGCTCATCGAGAAGTACGACCTTACGCTCTCCAAGTGGGAGCGGGCACGTCGAAGGCGAATCGGCTGGGCTGGCCTTCGCTATCTCCGCCACGAGCGCTTCTTCGTTCTAATCGCAACGAACGGCGCTCATCCCTTCAAGCTTGAGGAGCGGGCGATCCTACGGGACGCCCGCGAAGTGCCGATCAAGGTGGATGGCTACGCGCTCAGCATTCGAAAGGACCAGTCGCCGGGAGGCGAGGGGAGGTGGCGGTCTCGCGTTTCAATCGACCGAAGGACGTACTTGGCGCTCAAGGCGTACTTTCTTGAGCGAGCGAAGTACGCGTCAGTGGCTGAACTCTGTGAGGACTTCTGGAACGTGCCGTTTGAGCCGTACAAGCCCGTCTGGCGGCAACTCGCTTCGATTCTCCGGGCTGTGAACCGCGCCCGAAAAGCGGCGGGGAAGCGCGAGCTTCCCTACACAGTGCTTCGACAGAGGCGACGAATCGTCACTGTGTTCGAGGGAGGGGGACGTGAACCAACACTGGTTCGATGATGCATTCGCTGAGCATGTATCCCGCATGGAACGGGGTCGCGGCCGCGACGCGATGTGGAGGCGGTTTACCGTGACTGCTCTGGTCGTGCTCATCCTGCTCTGGGCTGCAAAGCACGTTGCGTTCGGCTAAACGGGGATGCGGAGTAGGCGAAGAACGGGTTATGACTTTGAGGGGGGCGGGGAGGTCGTTCGAGAGGGGGCGACGACGACCGTTCCGTTCTTTGCGACGTAGACCGGAAGTCCCTCCTCGTGGAGCCTGGCGACCTCGCGGCGGATGGCCCGCTTGAACCCCTCGCGGATGGCCCTTCTTCGCTCATCGGGAGTTGTCGGTTCAGGTTGGTTCATCGGTTGCCTCACGTTGAATTCGCTCGTAGGTGGCCGAGTCGAACACGGTCGGTTTCACGCCTTGGCCGCCCTCGGCAATCACGACCGGCTCCTCCCCTGAATTATCGCACAAGGTCCACTCATCGGCCAGTGGCTGGTAGAGGTGGGCGAAGTTCCGAAGCCCTCGCCAGTAGCGGCGTTCGATCACGTCGCTTGGCACGTCGTGGCCGCCCTGGCGGACGCGAGCCGCAACGCGGGAGCGGGCAAGCTCGACGCTCGACAGCCAGATAAAGACGATGTGGACCAGATAGCCCTCAGCTTGAGCCTGCCGGAGGAAGGGGACGTAGATGCGACCCGAAAGGGTCGTCTCGAAGGCGAAGCTCTCCCGGCGTTGCCGCAGGTCGTGGATGCGGCGAAGCATGAGCCGACCCGCCTCGATAGCGCTCTGCTCGGCGGCGAAGGGGGAGAGCCCCTGAGCGATGAGGTCGGCGTTTACGAACTGCCGCACCCCGAGTTCCTCCGGGAGGAGGACCGACGCCGTGGTCGATTTCCCGGCCCCGTTTGGGCCGCTCAGCACGAAGAGTTCCGGGTTCATCTGCGTCACGGTATCACTCGGGGACGCACGGAGCTACCGCCAAGCAGGACGCCGTCGCGCCATGCGACGGGGGGGGGGGCAGCATCAGTTGACAATAACTGGCAAATGGCCTCAAATGGCTGCCATGGCGAAGGCCCAGACACGTCGCGCTGCGATGCCGGAGGGACGCGCGAGCGGAAGCGCGAAGCGCCCCATCGAACTCATTATGACGCTCAACGAGCTTGCAGAATACCTGCGGCTCGCGAAGTCCACGGCGTATAAGCTCGCTCAGGAGGGCAAAATCCCGGGTCAGAAAGTCGGGAGACACTGGCGGTTTCGCAAGGACGCTATAGACCGATGGCTTGATCGTGGCGAACGGGGGTCTGCATGAGCGCGCACGGCGAAGCCGACACTTGCAGACTCTACGTCGTTCCCCGGCTTACTGAAGCTGGATGGGATGCCGAGCCGTGTTCCATCGCAGAGCAACGCACGTTTACTGACGGCCGAATTATCGTCTCAGGCAACCGGATTCGACGTGGAACCCAAAAGCGTGCGGACTACCTCCTCCGCTACACCCGCGACTTCCCGATCGCGGTTGTCGAAGCGAAGCCTGAATACAGGACACCGAGCGCAGGACTCGGGCAAGCCAAGGAGTATGCTCAGATCCTCGGCTTACGATTCGCTTACTCGACGAACGGGACTGGAATCGTGGAGTTTGACTTCACGACCGGATTGGAACAGGAGGTCGCCGCTTTTCCATCCCCCACTGAATTATGGCAGCGACTCTCGGCAGCCGAGGGCCTGACGGAGAAACAGAGCGAACAGCTTCTTCAGCCATCCCATTCGCTTCCCGAGAAGGCGCCTCGTTACTATCAAGAGGTCGCCATCAATCGAGTCGTTCAATCGGTCGTACAGGGGAAGCGTCGCATACTTGTCACAATGGCGACGGGCACCGGAAAGACCCTAGTGGCCTTTCAAGTTTGCTGGAAGCTTTGGGCAAGCCGTTGGAATCGCACGGGAGAGCACCGTCGCCCCAAGATACTGTATCTTGCGGACCGCAACATCCTCATCGACGACCCGAAGGACAAGACCTTCGTCCCGTTTGGCGATGCTCGGTACAAGATCGAGAATGGCGAGGTCGTGAAGAGTCGTGAAATGTACTTCGCGATCTATCAGGCAATCGCTCACGACGAGCGCCGCCCCGGCCTGTTTAAGGAGTTTGCACCCAACTTCTTCGACATAGTGATTGTTGACGAGTGCCACCGCGGCTCAGCTCGGGCTGATAGCAGTTGGCGGGAGATTCTGGCATATTTCGCTCCAGCAGTTCAGTTCGGCATGACCGCAACGCCACTTCGAGACGACAATCGGGACACTTACGACTACTTCGGAAACCCCGTCTATACCTACTCGTTACGAGAGGGAATCGCTGACGGATTCCTGGCGCCTTACCGCGTCCATCGCATTATCACGACGGCTGATGCCGCGGGATGGCGTCCAACCAAAGGGGAGCTGGATCGGTTTGGGCGTGAGATACCGGACGAGGAGTATCAGACCAAAGACTTTGAGAAGGTCGTCTCGCTTCGGATGCGGACCGAGGCCATTGCTCGGCACATTACCGAGTTCATGCAGCAAACGGACCGGTTCGCCAAGACGCTTGTTTTCTGCGTTGATCAAGAACACGCGGACGAGATGCGTCAGATTCTGAACAACCTGAACGCTGACCTGGTGCAGAACCATCCGAACTACGTGTGTCGTGTGACCGCCGATGAAGGCGGGGTAGGAAAGCGGCATCTGAGCGATTTTCAGGAGTTAGAGACCGAGACGCCGGTCATTCTCACCACCTCGCTGTTGCTTACGACCGGCGTCGATGCTCCGATGGTGAAGAACGTGGCACTCGCCCGCGTGGTTGGCTCCATGAGTGAGTTCAAACAGATCATCGGACGCGGCACCCGCGTGCGCGAGGACTATGGCAAGCTCTTCTTTAGCATCCTCGACTACACAGGCTCCGCCACGCGCCACTTTGCCGACCCGGATTTTGACGGTGAACCGGAGCTTGTGACAGAGTCCGTGATCGATGAAAACGGCAACGTGGTCGATGAAGAGGTCATCGACAATGGACGGGATGTAGGCGGCGATGATTATGACGGTGACGGCGGCGAGGTGATCATCGACGGTGATGGGCCAACCATCGTCGATCCGCCAACAAACGAGCGTAGAAAATTCTACGTCGATGGCGGGCACGTTGAAGTCGCACACCAGGTCGTGTACGAAATGGATGCGAGCGGGAACCAGCTTCGCGTCATTCAGTACACGGACTACACCGCCGAGGCGGTTCGCACGTTGTTTCGGTCAGTTGAAGAACTGCGAGCGGTCTGGCGAGCGCCAGCCGACCGTCTGGACGTGATCGGCAAGCTGGCGGAGAAGGGGATCGACTTCGAGCAACTGGCAGATTTGACGAATGCTCCTGAGGCCGATCCGTTTGACCTCCTCTGCCACGTGGCCTTCAACGCCCCGCTTCGCACACGTCGCGAGCGTGCGGAACGGGTGCGGAGCGGTCGGCAAGACTTCTTCGATCAGTACGGCCCGGAGGCCCGGTCGATCCTGGAAGAACTGCTTGAGAAGTATGCGGAGCATGGTCCCGGTGAGTTCAAGCTCCCGGACGCGCTCCATGTGCCACCGATCAGTTCGCACGGAAACGTTGCGGAGATTATCTCGCTATTCGGCGGTAAGGACCAACTCCAGGCCGCGATCGCGACGCTTCAGGAGGAACTCTACGCCGCGTAGCATGGTGTGGGTTGAACAAGTAGAGAGGGAACATGGCACGAGCACCAAGAGCGAAGTCGAAGAAGGATGAGCAACCGTTGACGACAGCGCAGCAACTCGGTTCGCTCATCAAGTCCGCCCGCGACATCATGCGGAAGGACAAGGGGCTGAATGGCGATCTCGACCGTCTCCCGATGCTCACGTGGATCATGTTCCTCAAGTTCCTCGACGACATGGAGCAGCTTGGGGAGCAAGAAGCGGGCCTTGGTAGCAAGAAATACAAGCCGGTCATCGAGCCTCCATATCGCTGGCGCGATTGGGCCGCCCAAGACGATGGCATCACGGGCGATGAACTGATCGCCTTCGTCAATCAGGAAGTGGCAACCCGCCCGGATGGAACGAAAGGGCCGGGGCTCATTGCGTATCTTCGGTCACTCCAGTCGTCGAACGGACGGAGCCGACGCGAGGTTGTCGCTCGCGTCTTCGAAGGCGTCTACAACCGCATGGTTAGCGGCTACCTGCTCCGCGATGTCATCAACAAGATTGACGACATCCACTTCACGTCATCCGAAGAGCTCCACACTTTGAGCCGACTTTACGAGTCGATGCTCAAGGAGATGCGTGACGCGGCCGGAGACTCAGGCGAGTTCTACACGCCCCGACCAGTCGTGCAGTTCATGGTCGCCGTTAGTGACCCGCAACTCGGCGAAACGGTACTCGATCCCGCATGCGGCACCGGCGGCTTCTTGAACGAAGCGTTTGAGCACCTATCAAAGCAGGTAAAGAGGACACAGGACCGGAAGACGCTCCAACAGTCCACCATCTTCGGGCAAGAGGCCAAGCCGCTTCCATACATGCTCGCCCAGATGAATCTGCTGCTCCACGGGCTTGAATACCCGGATATCGCGTACGGCAATTCGCTTGCCCGCAAAGTTACGGAGATTGGCGACAGGGATCGCGTGGACGTGATCCTCACGAATCCACCGTTCGGCGGCGAGGAAGAGGCGGGAATCAGGAGCAACTTCCCGGCGGACAAGCAAACTTCTGAGACAGCGCTCCTCTTTCTGCAACTCATCATGCGGCTGCTCAAGCGGCCGGAGAAGAACAGCGGTAAGCCGCGCCGCGGTGCGGTTGTCGTTCCGAATGGAACGCTCTTTGGTGACG
>CAZRFP010000126.1:0-13205 GCA_964599535.1 uncultured Planctomycetaceae bacterium | reverse complement strand
GTCGTCGTAGTCCACATCGCCGTCATCATCGATGTCGCAGCGCGGGTCCCAGATGTTCCCGCCCTCGGCATCGACCATGTAGCCGTCATCGTGCGTCAGAAAGATCGTATCCACGCGCGTGTCTCCGCGGCCCAGGCTCTCGCGAATCAGCGGCCGGCCGTATGGATCATAGGCGTACCGCTTAACAATGGCCCCGGCGTCAGATTCATCGTATGCTCTGGTCCGTCAAGGGCAAGTCAGCGGCCGACCGTACAGATCATAGCCCAAAGCAATTGCATGTTCCTTCAAAATAGCAGCTTGCAACCCTTGCCATGTGAAGCCACGCCTCATTCCAAGGCCGATTCGCGAATCCACAGCCACCGCTCCGTGACAGTCGCTGCTTTGATGGGGGACCTGCGATTGGCCTGACCTGACTCGGTGACTCTGCTTTTTTGCCTTGACGTTCGCTGGCGCGGGGGCATAATTCGGCGATGGATATCTGGATCGTCAGGTAGGCAATGCTCTCGGCCACTGCTCAATACGCCCTGCGGGCCATGGTGTATATCGCATCGCGCGATCCGGATGAGCCGGTGTTGGCGCGTGAGATCGCCGCGAAGACGTCTGTTCCTCTCCAATACCTATCGCGAATTCTGCGCGACGCCGTTCGACATGGGCTGCTTGAGTCCACGCGCGGCGTCGGCGGCGGCTTTCGGCTCGCGCGGCCGCGCAACAAGATCAAGCTGGTGGATGTGTTGTCGGTGTTTGACGACGTGATCGGGCGATCGAAGTGCCCCTTCGGCCAGTCGCGCTGCAGCGATTCGCATCCCTGCGGTTTTCACGAGCACTGGAAACCGATCTCGTCGGCCTATCGCGAGATGCTGGAGAACACGACGCTCGATGATATCGGCCATGAAGGCCTGGGTGGGTCAAGGCGATAGCGTCCGCTTGCGCCGCACGGTTGGGACACAGCTCGTTACATTATGACATACAACGCCATACGCACGATGCTTGGCACTCTTGCGAACAATACATGAGTTCACTATACTTTTGTCATCTTATGTCGGCGGGGATGGCGCGGCCCGTCGATGCACGGATTTTTCTTGAACGCGCGCGTCGAGCCTAGTAAAACGGTTGCCATGTCCGAACAGGTGCCAGCAAGCTGCCCGATTGAACGGAAAAACGCGCAGGCCTCGCGCCGCGGGTTCGTGGCGACGGCGCTCATGATCGTCGGCGTCGTGGCCGGCTATGGGCTGGGTTTGTGGAACTTTCTGCAATATCTCGTGCCGCTTCGCCGCCGCGCGCCGAAGCGCGAGATGTTCGTCGGCACACTGCGCGATTTGAAGGTCGGCTCGAGCATCACGGTGAAGGACCCGCGCGGCGAGGAGATCGCGCTGGCCCGCGTGTCGGACGATCGCGACAATCCGGCCGCCGGATTTAAGGCGCTATCGAGCACCTGTCCGCATCTGGGCTGCCGCGTTCACTGGGAGGCCGCCCGCGGCGAGTTTTTCTGCCCATGCCATAACGGAGTCTTCGACAAGAACGGCATCGCCGTTTCCGGTCCGCCCTTCAAGGAGAAGAAAAATCTCGCCACGTTTGAAGTGCGCGTGAACAAAGAGAACGGCTGGGTTTCGATCATGGTATCGAGTGAAAGCTGAGCATGGCCTCCGAACCGACATCTCAAGGCCCGATGCACACCCGCTCCGCCGGCGGGCGGCTCTTTCAGATGCTGCCGCTCGACTGGGGCCGCGTACAGGAAGTCACCAACGAGCCGGTTCCCGGTCACATCAAGCGCTGGTGGTTCGCCCTCGGCGGCACGCCGGCGTATCTCTTCTTCATTCAACTCACGACGGGCGTTCTGCTTTCCTTCTATTACGTTCCGACGCCCGACCATGCCTACGAAAGCGTCGCGTCGATATCGAACTCGATTTCGTTCGGCTGGTTCATCCGCAGCATCCACAAGTGGGCGGCGAACCTGATGATCATCACGGTCATCCTGCACATGTGCCGCGTCTTCTTTTCGTGCGCCTTTCGGCATCCAAGACAGCTCAACTGGGTCGTCGGCTGCGGGCTGATCGGCTGCACGTTTGTCATGGGCTTCACCGGCTATTCACTGGTGTATGAGCAACTCTCCTATTGGGGCATCACGGTCGCGACGGAATTGACGGCTACCGCTCCCTTTATCGGCGAGGCCCTGGCGACATTCATGAAGGGCGGCGAGACGATCGGTCCGAACACGCTGACGCGCATGTACAACCTGCACGTCGGCATTCTGCCCGTGGCGATGATTCTGCTCATCGGCCTGCACGTCGCGATGCTTCGCATTCACGGCGTTTCGGAACTGTCATTCGAAGACCCTCGAACAGCGACGGGCAACGGACGCCGCCTTGCGTCGGCGCTGATCGGCGTCAAGCTCCTGGCACTGCTCGCCGCGCTGGCGGCGCTCGGCGCAATCATCATGGCTGCGTGGAACCCCTGGCCGGTGCGGATGATCACGTACGAGATGACAATGGAGAGCAGCCGCGTCTTCTGGATTGTCGGCTCTGTCATTCTCGCGGCGACGGCCGTTCTGTTGCACAACGGACACATGTACGGGCTGCTGCTCTGGCTGTTCGTCGGCATTCTGGCGATGGGTAAGCTGGTGTTTGATCTGGCGGTAAACGAAGCGGGGAACCAGGCTCTGTGGCTCGGGGCGTCGCTGCTGCTGGGCGTGAGCGTCGTTTATGGCGCGGCGCGACATGACCGGTTCATTGAGGGCAAAGGCGAGGACAAGCCGTTCAACTTCTTCCCCGACCATATCATCACCGAATTGATGATCGGCACGCTGCTTCTGTTCCTCTTGACGCTGCTGTCGCTCGTGTTTCCGGCCCTCTTGCATGAAAAGGCGAATCCGCTGGTCACGCCGGACCACATCAAGCCGGAATGGTATTTCTTCTTCCAGTTTCGACTGCTGAAGCTGGCGGGATTGCAGACGGCGGTGTTCCTGACCGGCGTGCTGGTGGTGCTGGTCGTGTTGTGGCCGTGGGTCGACGCGCTGCTTGAAAAGCTCGCGCCCGGCCGCGATATCGGCGTCTATGTGGGGATTGTCGCGTTCATTCTCTTTCTCATCTTAACCGTCTGGGAGGCCGTGGTCTGATGTCTCTCAATACCAAGCGTATTATCGTGTTTATTCTCGGCGTTTCGCTCTGCGTCGCGCTCATCATGGTTGCGGAAATGGAGACGCGCAAGGGGCTGACGCCGGCCGACATGCCCATGTCGACATTGCTCACCATTGTGCCGGAGTCCAGCCGCGACTGCATCAGTTGCCATGCCGAAACCACGCGCGGCATTGTTGACCACTGGCGCGGCAGCACGCACGCCGCAAAAGGCGTCGGCTGCGTCGAATGCCACCAGGCCGAGTTGACCGACGCCGACGGCTTCGCGCATTACGGCGTGCATATCGCGACCGTCGTCAGCCCGCGCGACTGCTCCAAGTGCCATCCGACGGAATACAACGAATTTGAGAACAGCCATCACGCCGCGGCAGGAAACATCCTCGCCTCGCTCGACAACTTCCTCGCCGAAACGGTCGAGGGCCATCGCGGCTCGTTTAATCCGCATTCGCCCACCCCCGGCATGATGGCCGTCGATAGTGTCAATGGCATGGCCAGCGCGATGCTCGGCTGTCTGCAGTGTCACGGCAGCAAGGTGGCACTGATGTCGACCGACGGCGGCAAGATCACGGTTGATGACCTGAAGCCCGACGCCGACGGCAAGCCGACGAACATGGACGCCGTCGCCAAGATCCTCAAAGACTCCAACGGCAAACCGAAGTTTCACCCCGATACGTGGCCCAACACGGGGATTGGTCGACTGAATCTCGACGGCTCGCTCGGCTCGTGCAGCGCCTGCCACAGCCGCCACGACTTCTCGCCGCGCCGTGCCCGCCAACCGGAAAACTGCGGCAAATGCCATCTCGGTCCCGATCATCCGCAAAAGGAAATCTACGAGGAATCGAAGCACGGCGTTGCCTATCGCGATCTGCGCGAAAAGATGAATCTCGATTCGCCAAGCTGGGTGCTCGGGAAGGATTACTCCCAGGCGCCGACGTGCGCCACATGCCACATGTCCGGCCACACGCGCAACGGCGGCAAAGTGACGCACGATCCCGGCACGCGCATATCATGGACCAATCGCCCGCCGATCAGCCTGCTGCTCGATACGGATGTTAACGGCAAGATCGTCACCGAGACCGACCCCGAAAAGCGTCAGGCGCTGACGGCCAGCACCTGGCAGGAGAAACGCTCGCGCATGCAGGATGTCTGCTCGCACTGCCATACGCCCGACTACATCACTTCGTTTTACAAGCAATACGACGATCTGGTGATTCTCTATAACGAGAAGTTCGCCAAGCCCGGCACGGCGATCATGAAGGCCCTGCAGGACAACGGGCTGATTACCAAGGCGCAGTTCGACGACAAGATCGAGTGGACGTGGTTCTATCTTTGGCATCATGAAGGCCGCCGCGCTCGGCACGGCGCGTCGATGATGGCGCCGGACTACACGCACTGGCACGGCATGTTTGAAGTAGCCGAACGCTTCTACGTCCACCTCATTCCCGAGGCGCGCGAGCTGACGGCGCACGCTGCCGCAGAGGGCAGGCAGGAGGCTGCCGACGCCGTCAACAAAGTGATCGATGAGATTCTCGCGCGGCCCGAACATAAGTGGCTCGAAGAGAGCGAACCCCACAAGGAGTTGCGATATGCGGGCGGAGATTGACGTTCCGAAGGCACCGGCCGCGAATCTGAAGCCCGACAAAATGCCCGGCCACTGGCTGCTCGCCCGGATGGGCAAGCGCGTGCTGCGCCCCGGCGGGCTGGAGCTGACGCGCCAACTGCTCGACGCGCTGAACATCGGTCCGGCGGATGAAGTCGTCGAGTTTGCGCCCGGCATGGGCATCACTGCGCGCATGACGCTGGCGCGCCGCCCGCGAAGCTATATCGCCGTCGAGCGCGACGAAGACGCCGCTCGCATCGTACGCGGCTATCTCTCGCCGCAGCCTGCGGGCGCATCAAGTGCCCCGCCGAGCCAGCGCTGCGTCACCGGCGATGCTTCGGCCACCGGTTTGCCCGATGGCTGCGCCAGCGTTGTTTATGGCGAGGCCATGCTGACGATGCAGCCCCACCCTGAAAAGGAGCGCATCATCCGCGAGGCCGTGCGGTTGCTGCGGCCCGGCGGTCGTTATGGCATTCATGAAATGGTGTTGACGCCGGACGACATCGCGCGCGAGACGGTGGACGCGCTGACGAAGGACTTGTCGCAGGTCATTCATCACGGTTTTCGGCCGTTGACGGCCGCCGAGTGGCACAAGCTGTTCGAGTCGTGCGGGCTGAAGATTGTACACACGGCAAACGCGCCGATGCACCTGCTGGAGCCGGCGCGCATCGTGCGCGACGAGGGTCTCGGCCGTGCGATACGCTTCGCATGGAATGTACTCACCATGCCGGAGGCGCGGCATCGTGTGCTCACGATGAAGCGCGCCTTTCGAAAGTTCTCCGACAACATTTCCGCCATCATGATTCTCGCGGAGAAACTGCCATGACCACGAACGCGGCCAAGCCGTTTATCCATGTCAGCGATTTGCAGTCGCACCAGCCCTTTCCCGACGACGGCATTCTCACGCGCACGCTGCACGACGACGCAAGCCTCAAGGTCGTGCTGTTTACCTATTCAAAGGGACAGGAGCTTTCGGAGCACACCGCGACGATGCCGGCCGTTCTGCACTTTATCGAGGGCGAAGCGGAGCTGACGCTCGGCGGCGAGCGCTTGAATGTCGGCCCCGGCGCTTGGGTGCATATGTCGCCGAAGCTGCCGCACGCCATCAGCACGAAGACGCCGGTGCGCATGGTGCTCTACCTCATCAAGAAGGGCGCGGCGCCCGGCGCGGAGGAGGGGTGCGGATGAACGAGATCGAACGCAGAACGTTTCTGAAAGTGCTCGGCACCACCGGCGCGGGGGCCTGTGGCATTGCCGCTTTCTCGTGTGACGATCGCAAGGCGGCCGAGCAAATCTCCACGACGCAGTCCGGCGCGGTCTTCCCGTCTGATCTGAACTGGGGCAAGGCGCCGTGCCGTTTCTGCGGCACCGGCTGCGGCGTGGAAGTCGGCGTTAAGGACGGCAAAGTCCTCGCCGTCCGCGGCGATGTCGCCAGTCCCGTCAATAAAGGTCTGCTCTGCGTAAAGGGCTATCATCTACCCGGCCTGCTCTACGGGCGAGACCGGCTGCTCTATCCGCAGCGTCGCAAGCCTGATGGTTCGCTGGCCCGCATCAGTTGGGACGAAGCGCTCGATTTGATCGCCGCGAATTTCAAGCAGGCGCTGGAGGAGTCCGGACCCGATGCCGTCGGCGTCTATGGCTCCGGCCAATGGACCATCTTCGACGGCTATGCGGCGTTGAAGTGGGTCAAGGGCGGCATGAAGAGCAATAACCTCGAGCCCAATGCCCGACTGTGCATGGCCAGCGCCGTCATGGGTTTCGTTACGCAGTTTCAGAGCGATGAGCCGATGGGCTGCTACGACGATTTTGAATTCGGCGACGACTTCATCCTCTGGGGCCACAACGCGGCGGAGATGCACCCCGTGCTTTTTTCGCGAATGCTCGAGCGCAAGCGTCAGAAGCCCGGCTCGCGCATCATCGATATCGGCACCCGTCGAACCCCGACCAGCGACTACGCCGACCTATACGTGGAGTTCATTCCCGGCAGCGATCTGGCGCTGGCCAACGGCATCCTCCATCTGCTGCTCAAAAAGAACAAGATCAATCTGCCGTTCATTGAAGAGAACGTCATTTTCAAGCGCGGCATCGAGGATGTCGCGGAGATCGGATACGGCTGCTACGACGCGCAGGCCGATCGCTACGTCTTCGAGGACCAGCCGCGCGACAGTTCGCTCGACGAACTGCGCGCGTTTCTCGAAGACTACACGCCGCAGGCCGTCAGCCGGATCAGCGGCGTTCCCGTTCCGCAGATTGAGGCTTTGGCGGATATGTATGGCGACGCCTCGCGCGGCACGGTGAGCCTCTGGTGCATGGGCGTGAACCAGCACTATCGCGGAACGTGGATGAACAACCTCATCACCGATCTACACCTGGTCACCGGCAAGATCAGCAAGCCCGGCAGCAATCCGTTCTCTATCACCGGTCAGCCCGCCGCCTGCGGCACCGTGCGCGAAGTGGGCACGCTCTGCAATCGCCTGCCGGCCGACATGGTCGTGACGAATCCTGAGCACCGCGCCAAGGCCGAGAAGATCTGGAACCTGCCCGAGGGAACGATCAATCCGAAGCCCGGCTATCACGCGGTCGATATGTTCCGCGCCCTGACGCGCGGCGACTTGAAGGCGCTGTGGATTCAGACGACGAATCCGTGGGTCACGCTGCCAAACCTGAACAGATTCAAGCGGACTCCCGGTGACGGCCGCTTCATCGTCGTAAGTGACATCTATCCGACACCGACGACCGACGTGGCCGATCTCATCCTGCCCGCCGCTGCCTGGGTCGAGCGCGAAGGCTGCTTCGGAAACAGCGAACGCCGCACGCAGCAATGGGACAAACTCGTCGATCCGCCGGGCGAGGCAAAGGAAGACGCATGGCAAATCATGCAAGTCGCCCGCCGAATGGGAATGGGCCATCTCTTCCCCTGGCCTGACGACAACTGGCACGCACCGATGTTCGAGGAGTATCGCAGCTTCGGGTTGGGCACAGGCAAAGACCTTGCCAGTTACGAGCAGCTTCGCGCGACGCGCGGCCTGAAGTGGCCGGTGGTCGACGGCAAAGAGACCGACTACCGCTACGCGGCCGGTTACGATCCATATGTGAAAAAGCCCAAGGGCGTTCACTTCTACAAGGCCAAGGGCTACGGCGAAAAGGCCGCCTTCTGGTTGCGGCCTTACCATCCGCCGCCCGAGGTGCCCGACGAAGAGTACCCCTACTGGCTCTGCACCGGCCGCGTGCTGGAGCACTGGCACACCGGCTCGATGACGCGGCGGATTAAGCAGCTTCACCAAGCCGTGCCCAGCGCCTACGTCGAGATCAACCGGGCCGACGCGATGCAACTCGGCGTCAAATCGCGCGACTGGGTCAAGCTCGTCACGCGCCGCGGCGAGTTGAAGCTGCGGGTCGTCGTTGACGGCCGCGGCAAGCCGCCGCGCGGCAGCGTTTTCGTTCCGTTCTTCGACGAATTGTGGCTCATCAATCTGCTCACGCTGGATACGATGTGCAATATCAGCAAGCAGCCGGACTATAAGAAATGCGCCGTGCGAATCGAACGAGCCTGAGGGGCCATCAACCATCGCGCCGCCGTGCCGTGTACTTGCTCGTACGCGCGCCGATGGCGGCAAGCGCGATAGCGGCTGCGGCGCTCATGGGCTGCGACGGCGCAGCGCCTTCCGCCCCATCGTCCGGCGATCGCACGAAATCCGCCGCTGCGGATCATTCAAGAGTGCGCGCCGAGCGGCGCGCATACGCCGGCGCGCCGCCGGTCATACCGCACATGCGCATGGGTACCGGCTGCACCAATTGTCACTCGCAGACGGGCATACAGTTCGGCGAGATGGGCTTCGCGCCGCCGATGCCGCACTCGATCGACGCCGACGCCTTCGCCCGCTGCGAGCAGTGCCATGTCTACGCGGAAGAACAGACCGTCTTTGCCGAGAGTGATTTTGTCCCGCTGCGCCAGGACCTCCGAAAAGGCCGGCGGGCCACGTCCACGTCACCGCCGGTCATGCCGCATCCGGTCTTCATGCGGGAAAATTGCGCCGCCTGCCACACCGGGCCGGCCGCCCGCGAAGAAATCCGCTGCACCCATCCCGAGCGCATCCGCTGCGGCCAGTGCCATGTTCCGACGACCGACACCGGCGAATTTTCCAGATCGCCCAGGCCTGCCAGTTGATCTGTAAGTGCCAAGTGTATGACACAATGGTACACCAATCTCAAGACGCATCGCCGAACGGCTCTCGCCGGAACCACCGGCCGCGCCACACCCATCCAGGAGACACACCATGTTCCCTCCTGTTGTTGACAGCTTTGGCAATCAGCTCACCGCCGTTATGATCAATCTCGTCGGCACCGTGCTCGGCGCGGTGTTCACCACCATTGTCGGCGCGTTCACAAACAACATCATCGCACCCCTGTTCAAGAGCATCGCCATCGCGCTGGGCATTCCGGCCTGACGCACGCACGTGACTTTTGCGGCGCGCCCCCGCAATGAATGCTCCGCCGACGCGCGCCGCGCGGTTGAAAGTTCGATTGCATCCTCTTGTCAGGGAGCCTGTCCGTGTTACGCCACATGTCACACAGTGTATTAATCGCCCTCGCGCTTGGTCTCGCTTCGGCGCTTCCGGAAAAATCCAGCGCCGACGAGACGGACGTTCCCACAACCCCCGCGTCCGCGGATTCGCCCGACGCCTCATCCGGAGCGGACGCACCAGACGATTCGACGGTGCAAATCGCGCCGGAACAGCCTGCCGACGCGCCGCCGCCGCCCCGGTCCGGGCCGAAATACCTGCTCCTGCGATACAACGAAGATTTTTCCTATCTCGACGGTCCCGAAGATTCGTATAACCGCGACTTCTTCGATCCGATCAAGCGCATCCGCCTCGACGACGATTGGACGCTGCGCATCGGCGGCGAGGTTCGCCTGCGAATGGAATCCGAGACCAATCGGAACTTCGGTGCTCGCGATCCGACCAACGACACTTTTCTGCTTTATCGCTCGCTGCTCCACGCCGATCTGCGCTATCGCAACATCTTTCGAATCTTCGTCGAAGGCATTGACGCCCGCGTCTTTGATCGAGACCTGCCGCAGATTCCCGGTATGGAGAATACCTTCGACATCAACCAGGTCTTCGCCGACGTGCGCCTCCTCGGCGACGATTCGCCGCTCACCCTGCGCATCGGCCGGCAGGAGATGATCTACGGCAAGGAGCGGCTCGTCGGAAAGCTCGATTGGATGAACGTCAGCCGGCGGTTTGACGGCGTGAAGCTGCTCTATCAAAGCGACACATTCGACATCGACTTCTTCTGGACCAAGCCCGTCGTCTACATGGCTCGCCCGTTTTCGAATCCGTGGAATACCCACATCAACGAAAGCATGAATCGCAAGATCGACCACTGGCGCGAAGAGCAGCATTTCTACGGCATCTATTCCAGCTACAAGGGCTGGAAGGACCATGTGCTCGATCTCTACTTTTTCGGCCTGAACGATCGCGGCTTCTTTACGAATGCAAACAACCGCTTCGGCGACCTGAACGTGTACACCATCGGCGGGCGCTTCGCCGGGAAGAACGGCGGCTTCGACTACGACCTCGAAGGCGCGGGCCAGTGGGGCAAGTGGAACGGTGACGAAGTGCACGCATGGACGTTCGGCGGCGACGCCGGTTATACATTTCGTGCCGCGCCAATGACGCCGCGCATCGGCGCCGGCTTCGACTTCGCCACCGGCGACGACACCCCGCGCGATCGAAGCCACGACACCTTCAACCAGCTTTACCCTCTGGGCCACGCTTATCTCGGCTACATCGACAACGTTGCCCGTGCCAACATCATCTCGCCCAATGTGAATCTGTCGTTCAAGCCGACGAAGGATGTGACGGCCCGCGTCTCGTGGCATCATTTCTGGCTGCACTCGGAGCTGGACGCGCTCTATAACGCCGGCGGCGTGCCGATTCGGCGAAACGTCAGCGGCTCATCCGGAAAGGATGTCGGCGACGAACTGGATGTGACCATCACCTGGCAGGTCGACGTGCACTCGGCGTTTCTGATCGGCTGGTCGCACTTCTGGCCTTCCAATTTCATCAACAGTTCCGGCGCTTCGCGCGATGCGGATTTCTTTTATCTTCAGTATCAGTTTCGATTCTGACATCGGTCTTGGTATTGCGAGAATCCCCATGCATATCGCCTTTGTATGAGAACGCGATGCCGCTGCGCAATAATCAAGGCCCCGATCCATGCCGGATCGGGGCCTTATCAGGGGTAGGACCTCAAGGGAAAATCTGTTGATCGCGCGCCGCTCTTGCGTCATGCCGCGCGTCGCGCGGCGGAGCATTCGGCAAGGTCGGTCGCAGCCGACCGATTATTCGCCATCGGCGTGCGCGCACTTGGCGCACGGCATGATCGGAATATCAATGAGGCCGATTTCGTCACGCCACGCGCCTTCGTTCATGCGCGGCAGCAGATCTTCGAGGCTTAGCCGCGCCGCGCTCTTGTTCGGGTTCGATCCGACGTTCCACAGCAACAACTGCGGCTCGTTCTGATAGCCGATCGGGAACACGTCGGCCTGCATCAGACTTCGCCGGAAAGAAGTGTCGTTTTCAAGAATCTGCCGCGCCGTGGCGGCGGTGGCCATGCAGGAGAGCGGGTCGCGCGAATGCTCAAGCCCGAGCAGGTGTCCGAGTTCGTGTGACGCAATGTTCGCGATGCACAGGGCGACTTCCTCGGCGCTGGGCCGCAGCGATTCGAACATCGCGATGTCTTCTGTATAGATGATCGCGTCCTGTTCAAGGAACATATTGTAGGTGTCGACGTTGTCCGCCAGTCCGAGATACTTCGCATTGTAGTTGCCGAAGTAGAGCGTCGAATGCGCCTCGGCCGGACGCGGAAACCGGCGGCTGTCGCGCAGCTCGACGTTGAAGTCGGCGTAGTCGCGCTTCATGTGTTCGACGGCGCGGGCGATCAGGAACTCCGTCTGGCCTGCAAGACGCGACGAGATGGACTCGGCCGAGAAGGGCTTCATGGTCGTGACCGGCTCCATTCCGATCTGGACCTGCGCGCCGCCCTCGAAGTCGAGATAAACGAGCTGCCTGCGCGGCTGGGGGATCATGCCGTCGGCTTCCTTCTTGACGGTGATGGTATAAGTGCCCGATTCGTATCGGCCCTGGCTGTTTCCGAAGTGCGCGCGACTGGACACGGTGATGCCCAGATACAGGTTGCTCGTGTCGTGGCGGATGACGCGCGACATGAACGGATCGACCTGGCCGGAGTAGTAGGAGCGATCATCGTTTGCATCGATGAGGTCGTTGTTTCCATTGAAGAGCGCGGCGACGGTGTTAAAACCGTTGTCGCCTTTGACATCGATGGTGACGCGTTCGCCGGCGGCGGCGGGACCGAGATTGTAAAGGTCGATATCGTCCCTCGAGTCGATTCGTCCGCTGATGGAGATCGACTGTCCAAGCTGAAGCGTCGCGGCGGTGGCACGCTCAAAAGCGCTGTTATCGCCGCTGTCCTTGAAGATGCCGGCGACGGCGCCTGCGGTCTGCGGATCGTCGGTATGGTCGCCGAGATCGCCCAAAGGCAGCGCATCGCAACCGACATTCGCAAGAGTAAGAGTGCCCGCGATCAGAAAGAGAAAGAGGCGGCCCGCGAACGGGGCGCATGAGGACCGGTGAACGTGCATGGCTGAGGCTCCCAACAGGAGTGCACTTCCACCGGCTTGCCTCCATACGGGCCAGCCGTCGTGGATGGAATCGGTTGCGGGGCAAAGCGTCTTCAGTTCATTCATACAATTCCGAAGCGGCGGAGGGACGATATGATGCGGCGATCGGCGCGTGGGCGTCCGGGAATGATGGCATGTCGGCGGCTTTAAATGGCGCGCTGAGGGAAACGGTGGGCTGTTGGTGTTTAAGTTCGATGATTATAGCTCGACGATCATCGTGGCGAGCGGCGATTTTCTGTCGTTTGCGGCGTCCGGAAAGCGGTCGGCGGCCGCGCATTCGCGGTCGTTGATTGATCTGTTTTCGAGACACGATCAACTCCGCGCCGCAGCCGATTCGTTTATCGCTGCCGGCGCAACCCTGTTGATGGTCCCGACGGATGTGTCGAATTCGATCGCGCAGGCCGAGTCGATCGCTGCCGGCGAGATATCGGCCGAGCGCCTTCTCAGCGAGGCGCGCGACGCGGTGCAGTGCGTGCGCGGGACAATAGAAGGTCACAGCGCGAAGATCGCGGTCGTCGGCGCGATCGGCCCCGTTGACGCGCTGGTGACACTCAATGAAATCGACGAATCGACGCTGCGCGAAGCATACGCCAGGCAGGCGCGCGCGCTGGCCGACGGCGGCGCTGACGCGATGCTCTGCCGCGGCTTTACGGAGCTGGAGGCCGCCGTTATCGCCGTTCAGGCCGCGCGCGAGTCAACGGGGCTGCCCGTCTTCGCCAGCATGATCTTCGACAGTGGCGCGGAGTTCTCCCAGACGACGATGGGC
>CAZRFP010000125.1:0-13350 GCA_964599535.1 uncultured Planctomycetaceae bacterium | reverse complement strand
CCCGTACAGACGAGCAGCACCGCCAGCACCTTGAAGCCCATCCTGCGCCGGGCCGAGACGGCAGTGGGTTTATCAGTGGAGGCGTCGTTCATGCAAGACTCGCGAAAACCGGATTTTGTCGTGACAAATCGTCACCGGCGTCAAGCGACCGCGGGGTGGTTATAATACCCGTGCGTCGGCCGCGTGCGACACCGTACCGCCGCGCCGCGAACTGGACGCCTGACACGAGACCATCATGCTGCAAATCCCCATCCTACGTCACGGTCAACCTTATGAATCCGTGGATCAGATCGACATCGTCCATCACGCCACGGGCGAAGTCGTCGCCCGCGTCTCGCAGGCCAACAGCGGCATGATCTCACGCGATATCGCACGGATGGACCACCGCGTGCTGGAGCGGTTTACCGTCGCGGAACTGATGGCTATGTGCCGCCGCGCCGGAGAGCTGTTTCTGACGGCGACGCTTCCCTGCGGCAATGAGCAGCAGTCGTTTGATGACTACGTCGGACTGCTGTCGGCCACGACCGGAATGCCGGTCACGTATTGTCGCAACAACGCCGGCAAGATTCATCGCATGTGCATGGAGATTGAGACGGTTATTGCCGGCTTGACGAGGGGCTTTCCTCTTGAGGTGATTGACAACGGGCACGGAAATGTAGCCGGTCACACGCTGAGTTTTTTCCGCGTTGCGAAGTGCCTGGGCGCGGTGTTGCCGAGCAATTCTCCGGGCGTGCATTCGCTGTGGATACCGGCGGTGGCGCTGAAGACGCCGCTGGTGCTGAAGCCCGGCCGCGAGGAGCCGTGGTCGCCGTATCGCATCATTCAGGCATTCATCGCCGCGGGCGTTCCGGGCGAGGCGTTCGGGTTCTATCCGACGGACCACGCCGGGGCGGGCGAACTTCTGCGAAGCTGCGATCGCTCGATGCTCTTCGGCGGCAGCGAGACGACCAAGCCGTATGAGAATGATTCGCGCGTCGAGCTGCACGGACCCGGCTACAGCAAGATCATCCTCGGCCCGGATGTGGCCGACGACTGGGAGCGGCACATCGACGTGATGATCGGCTCCATCTCGGCGAACGGCGGACGTTCGTGCATCAACGCCTCGGGCGTGTGGACGCCGAAGAATGGCCGGGCCATCGCGGAGGCGCTTGCCGCTCGGCTTGCGTCGGTGCAGGCGCTGCCGGCCGACGATCCGCGCGCTGAGATTGCGGCATTCGCCAATTCGCGGATGGCCGACATGATCTCGCAGTCGATTGATTCTCAGCTTGGCGGGGGCGCCGTGGATCTGACGGCCGAGAAGCGCGGCGGCCCGCGCCTGGTGAAGATCGCCCATCCGATTCACACCACCAATCAGAGCCGCGACCTTAAGGGAGCGGTGGACGAAGCCGATCAGAGCCGTGACCGTAAGGGAGCGATGGGATTGACGGCCGAACCCGCTTGCGATGAAGCGGTAAACGCAAATACAGACCAGCGAGACGCCGACGCCACAGCGGGAGATTCGCGCGAGATCGCCTATCTACTTCCGACGATCATCTGGATCGAGCCGCACGCGACGAACAGCGCCCTCGGCGACGAACCGTCATGGAGGCATCCGCTGGCCAATAAGGAATATCTCTTTCCCTTCGCATCCGTCGTCGAATGTCCGGCGGACGAACTGCCCGATGCCATCGGCCAGACACTCGTCGGCACGGTGATCTCCGGCGATAAGGCGTTCCTCGCCGCGATATCCGCTGCCGGGCATATCGACCGGCTCAACATCGGACCGATTCCGACGTATCAACTGAGCTGGGATCAGCCGCATGAGGGCAATCTGTTCGAACATCTGTACCGCCAGCGGGCTTTTCAGATGATCATGGCGTGACTTGTCGAGATGGGTGGCGGTTTTTGCTTGATCTGGGAGAAGCACGCTCCCGTACGGTTGCGTCTTTGATTCTGGATCGCATTTCAGTTTCATGCCCGAATGGTACGCTCAAGCCGGGCGGCCAAGTCCTGCGCGGAGCGCGGCGCGGAGCGATTCAGGCGTCAGGCCGCGCTTGAGCGTCCCATCTTCTACAAGGCTGATGGTGCCGGTCTCTTCGCTGACGACGACGATCAATGCGTCGGAGTCTTCCGAGAGTCCGATGGCCGCACGATGGCGCGAACCCAGCTCCGGATTGACATCGTCCGACTCTGTCAGGGGAAACTGCACGGCGGCGGCCGAAATCCGCCCGCGCGAGATGACAACGCCCATGTCGTGCAGCGCGGAGCCGGGCCAGAAGATGGTCGTGAGCAATTGGCTGGAGACTTCCGCGTCGAGTTTGACGGCGTCCTGCGTCAGCGCGCCGAATTCCGTGGCCCGCTCGAAGGCCATGATCGCGCCGATTTTGTTCTTTGAAAGGTATGTGACGGAGTCGATGACGTGTTCGATGACACGGTCGATCTCCTCGGGCGATTCGACAAACCACGTCTTGGCGCCAAGCCGTATCAGCGCGCGGCGCAGCTCAGGCTGAAAGGCGACCAGCGCGATGAGAAACAACGCCGTGATGAAGATCGGGAAGAGCACCTGAATACGCGCCAAGTCGAACAGATTGGCCAACAGATAAAGAAGCAGCGTTCCGCCGACGAGCAGCAGGGTAAAGCCGCGCAGCAGACGCGCCCCGCGCGTTCCGCGCAGGAAGTACATAATGCCATAGACCGTCAGACCGATCATGAGCAGCTCGATCAGGTCGGTCCACTCAAATCGGTGAATGACGTCGACGACGTTCTTGTAGAGCGGTTCGAACATGGCGTTGGCACAATCGGGCGCGGCACCTTGCCGGCGCGGATGGCAGCATAACGCGGCAAGGCACGTCGGACGAGGGCGCGGCCGCCGGGAGGCGAATCGCTTGCCCGTCGGCGCGGCGCCGCTATGCTCAACGTTCGACTTCGCGACAGTCGCGGCTTGACACACCGGAGGCACGGCGATGGATCGACCGTCGGTTTATGTCACAAGATTGATCCCCGAAGCCGGCATCGCCATGATCGCCGACGCGGGTTTTGAGATACGCATGGGGCCGTCGCCTGATGGTCCGACGTACGATCAATTGCTCGCCGAAGCCGGCAAGCACGACGCCTTCATCTGCCAGCTTCCTGATCGCGTCGATCGCGGGTTTCTGACGGCGTCCGCCGGTCGCTGCAAGATCGTCGCGACGTGCGCGGTGGGCGTGGACAATATCGATTTGAATGCAGCACGCGAACTGGGCGTCGCGATTTCCAACACGCCCGACGTGCTCACCGAGGCGACAGCCGACCTGGCGTTCGCGCTGATCCTCGCGGCTGCGCGGCGGCTGGGCGAGGCCGAGCGCGTTGTGCGGGCCGGGCAGTGGCGCGGCTGGGGCATGATGGAATTCCTCGGCGCCGAAGTTTTCGGCAAGACGCTCGGGATCGTCGGCGCCGGGCGCATCGGCACGGCGGTCGCTCGCCGGGCGCGCGGTTTTGAGATGCCTCTGCTCTACGTCAATCGCCGCCCGAATGCGCAAATGGACGCATGGGGCGCACGACGCGTCGCGCTAGATGAGCTTCTGGAAAACGCGGACTTCATATCGCTGCACACGCCGCTCACTGACGAAACGCGAGGCCTGATAGACGCGAAGGCCATTGCACGATTCAAGCCCGGCGCTATCCTCATCAACACCGCCCGTGGTGATGTGGTCGATCAGGATGAGATGATTCGCGCCCTGCGCGACGGCCGACTGGCCGCGGCCGGACTTGATGTCTATCGGAACGAGCCGACTGTGCCGCGAGAGTTGCTGGCCCTTGAGAATGTCGTGCTTTTGCCGCACATCGGTTCGGCGACGACGGCAACGCGGACGCGCATGGCTGAAATGGCCGCGCGAAACGTGCTGGCGGTCTTATGCGGCCGACCGCCGCTGACTCCCGTTTGCCTTTGAACGTTGCCGATTCTCCGTGCGAATCGAACAAAGTTGCCGATTCACTGTACGCCGATCGGACGATTCCTTAGAATGGGCGATCGCGGTAAGCGAGAAAAGCAAAGGGCGAAGGTCCATCGCCGCCGCACGAGGAAACTGATACGCCGGAGTCGGCCGTGATGGCACGACGGCCGCGCTCGATGACCCATGCTTCGAATCAAGGTATATGAGAACGGTGCGCCGGCCAAGGCGATTGACTTATCCACCGCATACCTCGTGGGCAACGATCGCGTTCCCATGCGCGCCGATGTGAAGTTTGCGAACGGCGAGATCGTCTTCGACACGCGGACGCGCGGTGCGGCGGCACTGTCCATCTTATGGCCGGTCGAGGGTGTCGGGCACATCATGCTTGAGACGCCTCGCCTCCAGGAGCGGAAGCAACCTTACAATCTGAACGTCGAACTGGCCCGCGGTCAGCTCATGCGCATCGCCCAGAAGCGCGAGGACTGGGGGCTGTATGACTTTCCCGAGGGCAAGGCGATCTATGCCGACATCGACGCCGCTCGAAAGCTGCTTGTTGAAGCGCTCACGGCCGATGATGATGTCGCCGCCTCCCGAAAGGCCGACGCCTGTCTATCAGCCAGCGTGAAGGCCGGCGAAGCCGTGACCTCGCTTCATGCAGAGGTGTTTCTGAATCGCCGGGCGGAGGCCGATCAACTGGGCAAGCGTCCGTTGGGCTGCCGCGTCTTTCCAACGCAAGTCAGCGGCGACTGTCTCTCGCGACTGACCGAGGCCTTCGATTTCGCGGTGCTGCCGTTCAACTGGTCGACGCTCGAGCCGCTGGAGGGTACGCACAAGCCGTCCAATCTGGACACGGCCATCAAAGCGCTTCGGCAGCATTCGCTCCAGTTGTGGGGCGCGGCGCTGCTTTCGTTTGATCCGACGCACCTGCCCGTCTGGACGCAGAAAATCGGCAAGGACTACGAGCGATTTCGCGAATGCGCGACGCGCCACATGCGGCAAACGCTCAAGACGTTTGGTCCGTACATTCACGTGTGGGAGGTCATCAGCGCGGCACACGCATTCAACACCGCAGGGTTCACGTTTGAGCAGATCATGGACCTCACGCGCATCTCGGCGCTGCTGGCAAAGCAGGTGTCACCCAAGTGTCAGGCAGTCATCGGGATCGTCCTGCCGTGGGGAGAGTACTACGCGCGCGATTCACGCACGATTCCCCCTTCGCTTTATGCTGAGATGGCGGTCCAGAGCGGCATCAATTTCGACGCGTTTGGGCTGGAGATTCGCTTCGGAACCGGCGAGCCAGGCGGCGCAGCCCGAGACTTACTCCAGCTTTCAAGCCTGCTCGATCGTTACGGTGCGTTGGGCAAACCGGTGCACGTCACGGCGGCCGCCGTGCGCTCGGCCGCCGGCCAGGCTTCGGATGGGCATTGGCATGGACCGTGGTCACCGACGGTGCAAGCCGCGTGGATTCGCGAAGTCCATCGTATCGCGCTTTCAAAGCCTTTTGTCGAGACCGTCACATGCGCCCGGCTCGCCGACGGCGCGGAATCCGACGGCATTCTCGATGCCGATGGCAAGTCAAAGCCCGCCTTCGACGAGATTCTCAAACTTAAAAGTGAAATGGCCGGCTGATATCGGCGGATCGTGGGTCGGAAGTTCGCATCAGCCCGCAGATGGGCTGTCTGCCGGCTTGCTTCGCATGACGCGGCCGTGGATGCTTTCCAGAATGTCGCGTTCGAGCTTGCTGTCGCGCGGCATGTCGGTCCACGATTCGGACTGTGCGCCGGTCACGCCGGCGTCGCGTTCGATCGGCGTCTGATTGGGGACATCGTTGAATTCGCGATGCTGCTGATAGGCCCGTTGGTCGGCCGTGTCGAGCCGCTGTACGCGCACCTCACACAAAACCGCCGCACCGTCGCCGGTCGACGTGACCAGCAACGTCGCCTGGCGGCGCATGCGATTACTCGGCTTGAGGGCGTCGTCTCGGATGCGCCCGGTTCCGCCGCGCTGAGTGTACTCGACCATGGATGTCTCGATGCGTCCGTTGGCCCGGGAAGCGTCGAACGTTGTGAAATACTGTCGGACGGCCTCGACGGCTGCGTCAAAGGCCGCGTCCGGTGACGTGCCCGGCAGGTTGATCCGGTTCCAGCGAGATTGGGCCGTACGCGGCTGGGTATCCGTCTGAAGATCGGAACACCCCGTCGCAAACAGCGCGGGCAATAGGCCTGCCAATAGTCCGGGCATGATCGAGCGTCGCGTCATCGACTGGGTTCCTGTGAATCGTAGTCACGCGCTTGGCGCTTCGCAGGAGCCTAATGCAGCGACAATGGGGCGTCAACGAATCGCGGATTGTGGTACACTCCAAACGAATGGCGGCGCGACGTAGCCCATTTATCGACCTCATATCGGGCCGGCGCGGTGGGATCGCGCGGCAACTGGCCCGTGCCGGTCTGGCATTGCTGGCGGTGCCTTACGGTCTGATCATTCGGATTCGTAATCTCTGCTACAGCACGATCACGCCGTTGCGTCGCCGCGCCGCGTGTCCGGTCGTGTCGATTGGCAATATTACGGTCGGCGGCACGGGCAAGACGCCAATGGCCGCGTGCATCGCACGGATGCTGATCGATCGCGGCCGGAAAGTCGCCATTCTTTCGCGCGGATACAAGGGCCGTCCGGTCGAACCGATGGCGGTCACCGACTCGCCCGCGCCGCCGTGGCGGCTGGAGAGCGATGAAGCGCTGGTGCTTCAGCGGCGCTGTCCCGAGGCGACGATCGTGATTGATGCCGATCGCGTGTCCGGCGCCCGCGCCGCCGTCGATGCCGGTTGTGACGTCATTGTGCTTGACGATGGCTTTCAGCATCGGCGATTGGCACGTGATCTGGACATCGTGCTGATGGATGCGACGCATCCGTTCGGATTTGGACGGATGCTGCCGCGCGGTCTGTTGCGCGAACCGCCGTCGAGCCTCAGACGCGCCGATATCATCGTTCTGACGCGTAGCGACGAGATCGACGCTTCCGATCGGATGCTCCTGCTCGCGACGATTCGACAATGCTCGCGCGGAAGGCCGATCGTTCTCGCGGCCCACCGCATCAGTGGCTTTCAAGATGTCAGTGGAACGCTTCTGTCCGGACAGGACCCCGGCGCGGTGCGGGCGGTGATCTTCGCGGGAATCGCCAATTTCGAGAGCTTTCGACGCGCCGTTGAGCAGGTCGGCGTCAGTGTTGCCGCCGCGTATGAATACCCCGATCATCACGACTATTCCAATGAGGAGATCGCCGCCATCTGTGATGTGGCCGTCGAGTTGGAGGCCAACGCCGTCGTCACAACCGAGAAGGACGCGGTGAAACTGGTCGGCCGATGGCCCGAGCGAAATTGCAGGCTGCTCGTGCTCAATCTGGAGATCGAGTTTTTCGAAGACGGCCACCAGGTGCTCGCCCGCGCGCTGGATGCTGCGCTGGCGACGGGTCCGAAGGCGATCGCAAAGGAAGTGCCCGCATGAAACGCTCTTATCAGCCGGTCGATCTCGCAAAGCTCAAGACCTATTCGATTCGCGAGCGCGCCCACAAATTCGACATCGAGGCCATGGCCGACCTGCCGGAGAAGGGCGCGTCATTTCGCGAGTGGTTCGACGCACTGCCGCCTTACCTCGGCGTGACAGCGCTGCGCGCGGTGGTCGATGCGATCGTCGCGGCGCGCGCGGCGGATCGGCCCGTCGTTTTCGCACTTGGCGCCCACGTCGTAAAAGTGGGTTGCTCGACGATCATTTGCGATCTGATTCGTCGCGGTATTGTTACGGCCATCGCCATGAACGGCGCGACGGCCATTCATGATGTCGAAGTGGCCACGATCGGCCAGACGAGCGAGGAAGTCGGCGACACGATCAACGACGGCAGCTTCGGCATGGTCGAGGAGACGCCGCGGGTTTTTGCCGATGCTCTGGCCGATGCAACGCAAGCGTCGCCGCAGCCCAAGGGCGAAGTCGGCCTCGGCTCCATGCTCGGATCGCACTTGAATCGATCTGCCGCCCCAAACGCAGAGCGCAGCATTCTCGCCGTGGCGGCTCAGGCCGGCGTGCCGGTCACGGTGCACGTAGCCGTGGGCACCGATACGATCCATATGCATCACATCGTATCGGAAAGCGCGCTGGCGCGGCTGAGTACGGTTGATTTTCGCCTGGCATGCGACATCGTGGCGGACTGTGCGCCGGCGAAGGCCGGTGAGGCGTCTGGCGTATGGTGCAACATCGGATCGGCCGTCATCTTGCCGGAGGTGTTCCTCAAGGCGATCGCGGTCGCACGAAACCTGGGCCACGATCTGGATGCGATCGTCACGGCGAACTTTGACATGATCCGCCATTATCGACCGAGCCAGAACGTGATCGGTCGACCGGTCAAGCCCGGGCATGGACATCATGTCACAGGCCACCATGAGATCATGCTTCCGCTGTTGCGACAGGCGCTGATTGAGTTAGTGTAGACAGCCCGGTTCGGTCGCGTCCGGCGTTCGCGTGCGTCAGTTGTGCATTCAATCGGATACACACGCACGCGATCAGTTGTCCGGGCGTGCCTCATCGGTGAATAAGCCATGCCGAACACAAAAAGGCCTGCGGTCTTCGTCGACCGCGACAATACGCTGATTCACGATCCCGGCTATCTGCGGCACGCCGATCATGTTCGTCTGTTGCCCGGCGTGGGCGAGGCGGTGGCGAAGTTGCGCAGCGCGGGGCTGCCTGTCGTCGTTGTCACGAATCAGTCAGGCGTGGCGCGCGGCTATCTGACCGAGGCCGAATTGGCGTCGGTCCATGAGCGCATGCAGGAACTGCTCCAATCGAGCGGCTCCGGCGTCGATGCGATCTACTATTGCCCCTTCCTCACCGGCCCCGACGCCGTCGTCGAGGAGTATCGCAAAGACAGCGACATGCGAAAGCCGAAGCCGGGCATGCTGCTGCAGGCCGCCGATGATCTACGACTCGATCTCGCGGCGTCGTGGATGATCGGGGACAGCGAGCGCGACATCCTCGCGGGCAAGGCCGTAGGCTGTAGGACCATTCTCATCGGCAACGGCCGCAACAACGTGGAGCCGCCGCCGGATTTTACGGCCGCCAGCTTCGCCAAGGCTGCCGAGATCGTGCTGCGAGAGGCGAAGCCTCAGCCGCAGCGCTCCGTCGGCGGCGAGGCAAATGCCGTCGCCGCGCATAGTGGCACGAAATCGCCGATCGAAGCGCGGCCGACTGAGAACGATGGTCGTGATAGAGAAGCGAACCTTGAAAGTGCGACACCGCCAGAGCCGCCCGTGACGAAATCCGCGCGAACAATCGATGCCCCGACGCGCAAACACTCCGGCGGCGGCGTGGCCGTCAAGAGCGCGCCTGCCGTTCGCGTTGCCGATCCGCAGGTGCGCATCCTCGAGCCTTCGGCGGCGGCGGCGCACCGCAACAGAGTCGAATCGCCTGCCGACATGCCGGCGACGAGCGTTGTACCAAGCGAGGAACCCACGTTAAAGTCGTCGGTGATTGAGAAAGAAGCGTGGCGAGCGGACGGACTTCGCGACGCGCCCGCCGTGAAGGCCGAGAGCCGTGTGAAAGCGGTAGCCTCCGATGGCGCCACGGACGCGATCGAATCGGCTGTCGATCAACGGACTACATTTGTCAGTGACCTCTCGAAATCCGTGCCGATACCCATCGCGGACGCCACCCCAAAAGCGACCGAGTCCAAATCAAAGGAAGCGCATCGGGCTATGAGTAACGGGCCACCGGCTGCGGACATGCCTGGCGCAGCGCCGTATGTTCCCGAACATTTGAGAGTGGATCCGCCGAAGCCGGCCCCCGAGCCGACGCTTGGGCAGATTCTCGAAGAATTGCGCTCCATCAAGCGCGAGCAGCGATTTAATGACTTTTCATTCGCGCAATTGGCCGGGGCGATCGCGCAGGCCTTCGCAGTCTGCGCACTGGCGTTCGGACTCTATGCCTCGATCAACGGCGACACGGCCTCGGCGAGTTTTCGCGTTCTTCTGGCGGTTGCGTTTCAACTCATGGCGCTGACCGGTTTCATCAGCCGCCGCCGCTCCTGAATCACGCCATCCATCGGCATGGATGCGCGGTCAGCGCGCAGTACAGCGCATGCCGCGGCAATGCGCAAGAGAATCGCACTTTGGCTGAATATGGACGGGTGATTACGGGTTTGTAATGACGATCGGTGGATCGACATCCTCGACGTCTTCGCCGTTTGCGATCAGTAGACTTCGGGCCTTCATGATCTTGCCTTCGAGCGCGCGGACCTTCTCGTCTGAGGCCGGCGTGCCGGCGTCCAGCATCTGCTTGCGCTCGACGATGGCCTGCTCCATCTGAAGGCGAATCTGGGCGTAGATCGCGTCATTGATCAATTGGCGCTGGTTCTCTCGCGTGTCTTCGTCCCAATCGGGCTTCTCGCCGACGGCCATGCCTTTGTCGCCAGCATGATCGTGACCGTCGTGGGCGTGATCGTGCCCATCGTGAGCATGATCGTGTCCGTCGTGCGCATCATGCGCGGAA
This sequence comes from uncultured Planctomycetaceae bacterium, assembly GCA_964599535.1. Lineage (GTDB taxonomy): Bacteria > Planctomycetota > Phycisphaerae > UBA1845 > UTPLA1 > JADJRI01. The sequence continues at coordinate 2,909 of CAZRFP010000125.1, read as the reverse complement.
TCTGAATGCGCCTGAGGCTCCTGAACCGCCGTTGCATCGGCGGCTGGCTCGGTTTTGCTCGGCTCCGACGTGTCTTTCGTGCCGCTATTCTTGTCGCCGCAGCCGATGAGAGCGACTGACAGCAGGGCTGCAAAGCAGACGGCGAGACCGTTCATGATGATGTTCTTTCCGATATGCATCTTCGTTTTCTCCCAGAAATGCGCTCGACGCACGCCTGTGCGTCGAACACGCCCGCCCCGTCACGGCGAGACGACGGGAGGTCGTCAGTTTCGTTACTTTAACTCCGCTACGATGAGCCATTCGCTCCCGCATCGAAAGATCAGCCGTTGGCCGGCTGGGTCGTCGGTGCAGGCCGCGAGCCGGCGTCCTTGTCGGACTTGCCCGTTGTCTTCCAGTCGGATGACTCGGGTCGATCGACCGTGACGCGGATGGCGATCCATTTCATGTTGAGACCTTCACCCTCTTTGTAGCCTTCCACTTCAACCTTGTCGCCCGGGCGAATGTCGTGTATCGACTGCGTGCGGCCGTTGATGACGACGACCGTGTCGTCGCGAAACGAGCCTTTCAATTCGATGGGTTCGCCGTCCTTGTTGGCGATGAGCATCGACACGACCCGATTATCAAGGTCGATCTTGCTGGCGACGCCCTGGCGGCTGCGAATCTTCGGCTTGTCGTCGTCGCGCTCCGAGCAGCCGGCGGCCATCAGGACAATACTCGCAAGCGACATCAGGGCGCACTTACGGACGATTTCGAGCGAACGACACATATCTGTCCTCTCATTTTACGTCGCCTCGGCGGTCGCTAATGGAAACTCGAATCTGCCGAATCTCCGAGGGTGTTGTCGCGCGGCCGCCAAGCCGTGACAGTCCCATACTTTATCCGCGGCGCAGAATCGACGCAAATACGCAGAAGCGTGCAAAAGGCTCTGGCGCGCTGGTGTCTTAGCCGGCGGCGATTCCGAGTTTCGGATGCGGCGACGGGTTCGGCTCGTTCCGTCTTGCTTCGCGATAGTTTGCAACCTATCGTGGCCGGTCGTCATGGAACACGGCCCGCCACAACCCGCCGTCCGGTCATCCGAGGCCGATTCCCCGGTTGGCTCGCGTACGCGCGTCTGGTTGCTCTCTATTTCCGCAGCCGCCGCCATTCTCTTCGCTCTCGATTGGCTTCTTGGATGGATCATCTGGCTGCCGCTTTACAGCGGACTGTTCGGATTCCTCGTGGCGGGGCTGATTGCCGGCGGTGTCGCGTTTCGCATGGCCCGATCGCTGCGGCCGGTGTCGCGCGGTCCGATCATCATGACCGCCGTCGCCATAGCGGTGCTCAACTCGTCCGGCGCGCTCTACTGGGAATATCACCACATCGCCCAGAGCGTGGGCAATCTTGACGGGTTTCGCAAGCTGCGTTTTCGCGCGTCGGAAAGCGGCCGGACATCGCCACAAGTGAAGCTGCAAATCGTCGAGGAGTTCCAGCGCCGATTGACCGCGGAGTATCCGCCGGGCGGACCGCTGGGATATGCCCGATGGTGCTTTGCCATTGGAGAGATGGAACTGGTGATCGACGACGCGAGCGACGTTGTCGCCGTTTCTCATCGCAACTGGGCATGGCTGCTGCGCACGCTGGCCGGAATGATCCTCACCGGCCTTGGGCTTTGGTTTAGCTTCGAGGGTCTGCGCTCGCCTGAACCGGTCCGTAATACGATTTCCCCCGGCGAGGAGTATGAGGAAGTTGATTGACTGCCCATAGGGAAATCGCCTGCCAACTGGCCTCCGCTCTTCGCGCGGCCTATAAACAGAATGGACGCCGCCGTCTCGGCCGTGCATGAGGGCACGCGCTTTGGCTGGCATTCTCTCCCCGGCGTCCGACATGACCGCTGTTTATCGGATACGACATCGGCGGATCGCGCCAGACGATTCAGACCACACAATTTAACTCACGCCGATGCCGCGCCATCCGATTTACGAAGACGGAATCGCCGGACGAATGCCGTGCAGGCACTCGGTGCTCGCCGAGCGCGATCCCGGCCATGGCATTTTCCGATTGGGGTCAAGTCGATGAGTCGCTCAAAAGACATTCTGACGACCGGCGAAGTGGCGAAAATCTGCAAAGTCGCTCCGCGCACGGTTTCCAAGTGGTTTGACACGGGCAAGCTGCGCGGCTACCGCATACCCGGCAGCAAGGATCGGCGCATCCCCGTTTCGCAGTTGATCCGATTTATGCGCGCCCACGGCATGCCGCTGCACGGCATCAAGTCCGGCGTGACGCGGGTCATGATCGTCGAGCAGTCGCGCGAAGTCGCCGAACTTCTGGCCAAGGCGCTTTCACACGACGCGGGCTACGAGGTTCAGGTCGTACATTCCGCTTTTGAAGCCGGAGCGGCTGCCCATGCCGACGCCCCGGATGTGATGCTGGTTGATGCGGCCATGCCCGGATTGAAGGGGCGCGACGGGCTGCACGCCATTCGCAACGTCGGCGAACTTGGAAAGTGTCGAATCGTCGCCGTGGCCGGATCGCTTCGCGCGGGCGAGGACATCGGCCTGTTGCAGGACGGATACGACGCGGTGCTGTCGCGTCCGCTGGAGATTTCCCGCGTCGTGCAGGTGATCGAAGACGTGCTTGTGGCGGCGAGTCCTGCGTGATTCCTCAAGCAGGCTCCCGGATTGCCGGCTGGGCCTCGGCACGGCCCCTCAGACGCGCGGATCTTCCAGATAGGTGTATCCCTTCAGACCGTCTTCGTAGTATCGCAGAAGCTCCGCCGACTCTCGAAAGCTGATGCGCTTTTCACGCACGGCCCGCTCGACGGTCTGGCGCAGTCGGGCGAGCAGATTTTCCGGGTTGTACTGCACATACTGAAGGACCTCTCCGACGGTGTCGCCGTCGATGACATGCTCGACGAAATATTGCCCGTCGTC
>CAZRFP010000124.1:0-13650 GCA_964599535.1 uncultured Planctomycetaceae bacterium | reverse complement strand
AAGCTGAACTTTCTGCAGCATTTCTCCGGCGTCGCGACGCTGACGAACAGCTTCGTCGCGGCCGTCGCTGGAACTCATGCGAAAATCTATGACACCCGCAAGACCATGCCCGGCCTGCGCGATCTGGAGAAGTATGCTGTCCGCTGCGGCGGCGGACATAACCACCGCATCGGTCTGTTCGATGCCGTGCTCATCAAGGACAATCATCTCGCCGGCATCCCGACGCAGCGTCTGGCGCATGCGGTCTTCGAAATGCTCAACCGCATTCCGCAATTGCCCTCGCAGCCGGCCTTCGTCGAAGTGGAGTGTGACGGTCTCGAACAGTTCGAGCAACTTATCAAAGTTGTCGGCATCGATGTGATTCTGCTCGACAACTTCGCACTGGAAGATATGCGATCGGCCGTTGCCATGCGCGACGCGCGCGGACTGCGCGGGAAGATCGAGCTGGAGGCCAGCGGGCGGGCAACGCTGGAAAATGTCCGCGCCATCGCCGAAACAGGCGTCGAACGCATCGCCGTCGGCGCGATCACGCACTCCGCGCCGATACTCGATATCGGGCTGGATGCCGCATGACTCATCCGGAGGCCACGCATCAGCTTACGCCCGAGGGTATCGCCGAAGGGCTGCGCGCGGTGCGCGTCGGTCGGCGAATTGTCGTGCTGCCGGAGATCGACTCAACAAACACGCATGCACTGGAGACGATCGCGCCGCGCGAGGGCCATGCGGCCGATGGCACGGTCATCTTCGCCGAGCGCCAGACGTCCGGCCGCGGCCGATTGGGGCGTCGCTGGCACTCTCCCACGGGGGCGAGCCTGATGTTCACGGTGCTGCTTCACGAGCCGGAAAACGCCGCGCGGGCGGCGTTCTGGACGATGGCGGCCGCGCTGGGTGTCGCGCGCGGCGTCGAGTCGGCGACCGACATCAGCCCGCAGATACGCTGGCCGAACGATGTATATGTCGGATCGCGAAAGCTGGCGGGTATTCTGGTCGAGGCCCGTTTGACGCGCGGCGATGGTTGGATCGCTGTCGGCATCGGTTTGAACTGCCTGCAACAGCCGGCGCATTTTCCCGATGAAATTCGCACGAGCGCGACATCGCTGGAGATTGAATCGACAAGTCCGATCGATCGCGCAGCCGTCGCTCGAAACATCCTGCAGGTGCTGGACGAATACTTCGCGCAACCGTCATTGGTGCGCGAAGATGCGCTGGCGGCGGAGTGGTCGGACCGTTCAAGCGACATCGGTCAGCATGTGACGCTGCGCAGCGGATTGGAGCCATTCACGGGGCGCATCATTGATGTTCATCCGCGCGAGGGCCTGCTGCTGCATCTCGACATCGGCGGTCGGCGACACTTTGACCCGGCGACGACGTCTCGGGTGAAGTGAAACCAGCCGTTGCTCCCTGACGGTCGCGGCACTGGTTTGGCGCTCGGATCGGGCGGCTCTGATTGGGAATAAGCGATTGCCCTGGCCGTTGCCGCACGCCGCCGCGATTCGCGCCATTGCGGACGCGGTCGCCGCCGCGTTAGATTGACGCCTCGACTTCGCGACAGGACTCGCCGAGAGACAAGATGCCCCGCTTCGGATTCGCCATCGACAACCGCGCCTGCATCGGCTGCCACGCCTGTACCGTCGCGTGCAAGAGCGAGCACGGCGTGCCCATCGGCGTCAATCGCACATGGGTGAAGTACATCGAGAAAGGCGAATTTCCCGACACACGCCGAAGCTTCAACGTCCAGCGTTGCAACCACTGCGCTGATGCGCCGTGCGTCGAAATCTGCCCGGTCACATCGCTCTACGCGCGGCCTGACGGAATTGTTGATTTTGACAAGGATCGCTGCATCGGTTGCAAGGCTTGCATGCAGGCCTGCCCGTATGACGCGCTGTATCTCGATCCGGATTCGCTGACAGCGGCCAAGTGCAATTACTGCACGCATCGCGTTGATCAGGGCGTGGAGCCGGCGTGCGTCGTGGTCTGCCCGGTCGAGGCCATCGTCAGCGGTGATCTGGATGATCCCGAAAGCCGTATTGCAAAGCTCGACGGGTCGCAGCGCGTGCAGTATCCCAAGGTTGAAAAGAACACGCGGCCGAAGCTGTTTTATGTCGGCGGCGAAACGGCCGCGCTCGATCCGGCCGCCGCGCCGCCGGTTGAGGATTATCTCTGGAGTGCCGGGGCCGGGGCCGCGCTGGGGGTCAACCGGAAGTCGCTCTCGCTCGCCGATGAGGAGTCGTCAAGCGAAGCCCGCGCCCGGCGCGTTTACGATCAGAAAAAGAAACCGGCTCCGTGGGGCTGGATGGTCTCGGCTTACATCACGACAAAGGCCATCGCCACCGGCGTGCCGATCGTGACATTTGTGACCTTCGCGCTCGGGCTAACCGAGACAGCGCTGCCGCTATCAGCCGCGGCGGTGTCGCTGGTTTTTCTCGCGCTGACGGGTTATTTGCTGGTGGCCGATCTGACGCAGCCAAAGCGGTTTCTGTATGTGCTGCTTCGGCCGCAATGGAAGAGCTGGCTGGTGCGCGGGGCGTATTTCATTACGGCGTTCGGGTTGCTTGTGCCGATTGCATGGCTCACCGGATTGATCCATGCCGGCCATCGCAGTCAGTTGGTCATTTCGCTGTTCATGGTCCTCTTTGCGGTCGCGACGGCAGGCTATACCGCCCTGCTGCTTGCACAAGCGCGCGGGCGTGACTACTGGCAAAGCCCGCTGCTGATGGTGTCGATGATCGTCGACGCGATCGTCGCGGGTGCGGCGGCGTGCGTGATTCTTGGGCTGCTGAACTGGCCGGGCGCCGTGATTGTCGTGGCCGATTCAGCGGAATCGCTCGCTTCGACACATGCGGGCAGTTCATCGGACCCCGCACGAATCATTCTTGGAATCTGTGTTTTGATGCTGATCGTGCTGCAAAAAGCCGAACTGCTGCCGCGGCATCAGACGAAAAACGCCGAGTTGACCGCTCATTCGATCTTGCGCGGCGAGTTTGCCGGCTGGTTCTGGATCGGTGTGGTCGGCGTCGGGCTGGCGGCGCCCGGGGTGCTCATTCTTCTGGGTGGTTCGGTCAAGCTCGCGGCGCTGCTGCTGGTTTTGGGCATTGCCGCGAAGAATCACGTTCTCATTCAGGCGCCGCAGCGCGTGCCGCTGAGCTGACATATCGCCTGAAAGGCTCACCATTTTCACGCGGCGAAGATTCCCCGATTCACATCCGCCCGCCCTGCCGCTACATTTGCAGAGCTATTGAAACATCTGCGCGAACCGTCGATTCGATTTCGCGCCGCGACCGCCAGGGATGCCGATGACGATCTGGACCACCGTTCTCGATGTGCTCATTCTGTTGAGCGCCGCCATGATCCTGGGCGCACTGTGTGAACGCTATCGCCAGAGCGCCTTGCTGGGATATCTCATGGCCGGCACGCTGCTGGGGCCGAGCGCCCTGGCCGTGCTGTCGAATCAGGCCGTGGTCTCAGCCATGTCCGAGCTGGGCGTAGCGCTGCTGCTTTTCACGATTGGTCTGGATTTTTCCTGGCGACGTGTGAAGTCGCTGGGGGTGGTCGTCATCGGCGGCGGAACCGTTCAGACGACGGTGACGTTTCTCGCGGCGGTCGGCATCTGCGCGTTGATGGGGCTTAAGATCGGCCCGGCGGTCGCGGTCGGCGCGATGGTAACGATGAGCAGCACGGCACTGATCGTGCGGCTTCTGGTTCGTCGCGCCGAGATTGACGCGATTTTTGGTCGAACGGCGCTGGGCGTGACATTGTTGCACGACATGGCGGTGATTCCGCTCGTTCTGCTGGTCGAGTTTTTCGGCGGTCGTGTGGCGCAGGAGCAGGCTTTCTGGCAGCTTGGCCGGACGGTCATCATCGGCATACTGCTTGTGCTGGCGCTGTTTTTCATTCTGAACAAGCTGATGCCGATCGTACTGCGCAAGGCGGGCACGATGCCGAATCGCGACGTGCCGATCTTGCTGGCCGTCGTGATGGCGCTGGGCGCGGCGTACGCGGCGAGCAGCGTCGGGCTGTCCTCGGCGCTAGGCGCGTTCGTGGCCGGGATGATCCTCGCGGAGTCGCCCTTCTCCGAGCAGATACGCGGCGACATCTCGCCCTTGCGGACGCTCTTTGTCACTTTGTTTTTCAGCGCGATCGGCACGCAAGCCGATCCCGTCTGGATCTACGAAAACTGGCTGATGGTTGCCGCGGTGGTCGCGATGATCGTCTTCGGGAAGGGCATCATCTCATGCGTCACGAATCTGTTTTTCCGGCTCCCGCTGGGGCACGCCGCGGCGGCGGCGCTTTACCTGTCGCAGGTCGGAGAGTTCTCGTTTGTCTTGGCGAAAATCGCCGAATCGCACGGAACGCTGTCTGAAAACCTGTTTCGCCTGATCGTCTCCGCCACGATCGGCACGCTGTTTCTCGCGCCCTTTCTCGTGGCGCTGGGTCCGCGCATTATTCGGCTGGCCGGGCGTATGTCCGTCGGCACGCTCGTGACGCCCGATGAGCTTCGTGCATCGGTGGCGCCGCAAGCGGAACCGATCGAGAAGATCATGATCATCGGCTTCGGTCCGGCTGGTCAGCGCGTGGCCGAGGGTCTGCTGGCGACGCATCGGGATATGATGCTCGTGGTCGAGTTGAACAGCCGCACGGCCGAACTGGCCCGCGGCTATGCGCTGAGAACCGTGATCGGCGACGCGGTGCAGCCGGAGTTTCTCGAGTCGATCCGCGTGCGCGACTATGCCTTCATCGTCGTGACGGTTCCCGATCCGCAGACGACGCGGCAGATCGTCGCCCAGATTCGCGCCCTCGCGCCGAACGCGATCCTGATCGTCCGAGCGCGGTTTCATATCTTCCGATGGGAACTGGCGCTGGCCGGCGCGCAGGTGATTGTCGACGAGGAGGACCAGGTCGGTCGCCGCCTGTCGATCGAAGTTCGCAATCGACTTCCGGGCGCAGTGCCGGTCGAGTGACACCTGATGCAAAAGGCAACCCCGCGATGGCTGCATCGCGGGGCGCGTGACGACATTTTCAATTTGTGCCGAGTCGTGATCCGGACTTCAGGCATTGCCTTCGTATTCGACAAGTAGCGGCGGTCGGCGTCGGCGTCGGCGCTTCTTGGGCGCGCCGGGGATGCGGTCCTCGGATTCGCGGGGCGAAGCGTCGCACGCAAGCTCAAGGGCTTCGGTCGCGGTTTCGGCGAAATAGTCGGCCTTGACTTCCATCCAGAGGCCTTCGGCGCGATTGAACACGCCGCCCGAGACGAGGATGTTCATCGTCGGACAGGCGTTGATCTCGCGAATGTAGTCGATCATCTGTCGGACGCCGGGCACGTCGGTGGGCTTGCTGCCGACGACCATCAACATCTCCGGCTGGAGCTGCCCGACGAGTGACGCGATCTCGTCCTGCGGTATGCCGCCGCCGGGGTAATAGACTTCCCATCCGTCGGCTTCAAAGAGATCGGCGCACATCTGAGCGCTGACTTCTTCCGCTTCGCCCGCGGCACAGGTGATAATGATGCGTCGGCCATGTCGCTGTGCGCGCGGCAGGCGCGTCTGGAGATGGTCGGCGATGGTTCGCGTGATGCGCGTCGCCATGTGTTCTTCGACGATGTTGATGCGATCCTGGCGATAGAGGGTGTCGACGCGCTCGAGCGCCGGCCATACGAGTTCGCGATAGAGCATCTTCGGCTCGACCCCGGAATTAAGGGCGGTGAGCACGAGTTCGCGACAGGTGTGTCGCTGGCCGCGAAGGAGAGGCTGCATGTAGTTTTCGAGCAGTTCGGTCGTTCCCATTTCGATGAGGCTCCTGATGTTCTTGGGCGTTCGCGAGCATGCGATGCGGTTTCCGCCGCGAGGTCGTCCATTCCCTCGAGCGCCCTACTTGTGTTCTTTCAGACGATGCGGCCTTGAATCCGTCCGGGCCGTGGCCGACGTTGGCTTTGCACGATTTCGCGATCGAAGCGCGATATTGCCGCGGTTGGCAATTTGAGTTGACTAGATAATTTAGGTAACTTAGATAACATGGATAAGATAGATAATCGGCCTGCGTTGTTGAAAAACTTGAGGCGGGTCGCAGAATATGCGCCCCGGAAGGCAACGTCTGCGCATGCCGACTTCAAGCCACTGTCATTACTATATTTATGGCATGTACCCGTCACGCACGAAACCGACCCACTTTGTGGATATGAGTCGTTGACCGGTAAGTCGGCGATCTCCTGAACACGTGTGGAAATCAAAAGCCGTCTTATCAAGACGGCACAAGTCCAAATATACGGGTGGCCCGAAATCAAATCCGAGGGTATCGAAAATGATGAATAGCTGACTCTTCTCTTGCACTGTTCCGGTGCTTTCGCCGGTTTATTGGATCGCGACGCCGAACACACATGGCAGATCACTGTCAACATGCCGGCACTTTCCGGGACTGTTTGTTCGCACGGCTCGCCCGCACCAAGGCACTTCAGGCCATCAAGATTCGAAGTCTCCGATTGACAACTTGTGCCGCAATCATTAGACATGGCCGTTGTTTGGATGCTGAGACGTCCCCCCGGGAGCCGGACCCATCGAATTTTGGCTGATCGAAGGTCGTAAACACTCTATACGAGCGGAGTACTCGACATGTTACGCCGACCTCGCGCCTTCACGCTGATCGAATTGCTAGTGGTTGTCGGCATTATCGGGATGCTGATATCGGTTCTACTGCCGATCCTCGGCGTTGCCCGCCGTCAAGCCAAGGCGACCGTTTGTGGCGTTACGCTGCGCGAACTGGGGCGCGGTTCGCAATTGTACGCCGATCAGTATGATGGCATTCTCGTTCCGGTGCGACCACCCAGTTCACCGACCGGCGACTTGTATTGGGTTGGCAACGGATTTCGATTCCGGCCGCGATGGTACGCGTTTCTTGGCGCCGCGGTCGAGATTTTTGCCTATGACTTTCCATCTCCCGACAATGTGCATCAGACCATCGACAACAAGATGCTCATTTGCACCGAAGTTCCGGACTGGATCAGCGAGCGAAACATCAGCTACGGCTATAACTACCAGTTCCTTGGGAACACGCGTTTTCGTCCCGGATCATCGGAGTTCATCAACTACCCGGTAATGCTAAGCCGAATTTCCGGCAACACCGTCATCGCGGCTGATTCGCTTGGAACGGCCGCGAATTTTCCACGCGAAGAGAGAACCCCCAACTTGGCCGATGGTTCCGTTGAACCCACTTCGCTCGGATATCACGGCTTTACGCTCGATCCTCCACGGCTGGCCGCAACGACAGGCACGATGACGGACTCCGCGCCGGGGATGCGCGGAGGACCGGCGGACAGGCACTTGTCAAAATCAAACTACGTGTTCGCCGACGGACACGTCGACCGCGTTCGGCCGGCGGCAATGGGCTATTCGGTGCGGCCCGACGGCAGTTTCGAGCGCGACGGGCCGAATACGTGGAATACTCAATTCAGCGGTACGCAGCGTGACGACGACCCACCGAGCGCAGTGCCTTAAGAAAAGCGCCGCAATCAAATATCGATTCTTGTAGGAAACTATGTCATCAGCCATTCTCCTGACCCACATCCAGAAATCGGCCTGCGGGCGTTGACTCCACGGCGGACGGTTGTGCGGACCTGAAGACGCGCGTGCGTGTGGGTTTTCAGCAACATTCCGCACATGGGCACTTCTTTTGCTCAACACTTATAAGATGCGACTTTTCACAACGAACGCCTGTCAAAACGCGTTGGATTGCCGTCATGAACGCTAACCCATGCGATTAAAGGACCCATCCGAACAGCTGGTAGTCAGGCCAGGCGCGGCACGCGAGTTGCTCGACTTGACCACACTGACTGACGGCTTGTAAGCCATCATAGTTCCACGTTGCCTCTGCTAATCGAGGATGCAAGTGAGCCGGGTTGTATTCACAATCTTCATATCCACATACTTCTTCGCCACGGGCGGCTGCAGCGGCGGCGATTCGACCGGCCTTTCGGACTGGCTCGCCGAGTGGCTGAATCGACCGTCCGCGCCCGGGCCGCTGCCCGCGCTCGAGGCGGGCTTTGAGTCGTACGCAACGCCGATGAATCAACCGCTGATCATACCGGCGGAAAACGGCGTTTTGAGCAATGATCGATTTGTGACGCGGTTTGAGCCGTATGTGGGTTTGACCGAACAGGGCGGATTCGTTGATATGCAAACCGACGGCGGGTTTGCCTACTATCCGCCCGCCCATTTCGCCGGGGCCGATCACTTTGAATATCTCATCGGAAACGCCACGGCGTCGACCGTCGGCCGCGTGCGCGTCAAGGTGCTGGAACCGGGGGACGTGCCGGTGCCATGACACCGCGAGACCATCGGGCCGAGCACATCCATCAGCGATGCAAGGCGCCGTATTCATCTCGGGCTGAAAGCAAGGGCACCGGCGGCTGGACTGTTTCCGGAGCGACGACGCCGCGAATGGCCGGGAGAAAATAGTCGCGCGCGACGACTTCCCAACTCATTCGACAGGCCAGCTCATACCCGCGGCGAATGACGGCCGCCTTGTCTTCGATTGTTCGCGGCAGGCTCTCGACAATGCGGCTGGTGACGGCCTGCGCGACTTTTTGAGCGTAGGCCTCGCGGTCCTCCCGGCGAACATTCTTGTATGCTTCAATCGTATCAGGCTCGGCGCGATAGCTGCAATAATCGGCCACGATGACGTTGGGCGATCCGCCGGGACCAGCCGCCTTCTCCGCGAAGAACCGACAGCCGCAGACGCTGCTCATCACGCAGATGGAGCCGAACGAAAGGGCCTCCACCTGGGCGATGCCGAACGGCTCGTAGATGGACTGGCCGAACTCGACATCGCTGCCCTGTCGAATATCGAGGAACTGCATGTCTTCGGGCATGCGCCGGCCGCACGTCAGCCGATCGAAGCCGAATTGATTGATGAACACGATCTTGCTGTTTCTTGAGCGGGCGTTGAACGTCTGTACGTCCTGATGAAACATCGCCTCACCGCCGGAGAGATCAGGCAGACCTTCGCGATGCGCCACGGGCCAATTCCACTGGCGCTCCATGTGCAGAATGTCTTCGGGCCGGCGCGGACCGCCGATCTCGGTCGAGAGCACAAACAAAACGGCTGTTTTCCCGAGTTTTCGCAGGCTCTGCTCGATGTGATTCATCACGCGGACGTCGCGCCAGAGGCCTTTGCTGACGGTCAGGCGCGTCACATGGGTGAAGATGTAATCGGGCTTGTCGCCCAGCAGCACGCCGGCATAGTCTTGCAGACGGCGCTTGCTGGCCGCTGCTTCTTCGGGGGATATCTCGAATGCGGGGATGCCGTTGTAAACCAGGCGTATGTTGGCGCTCGCCATGGCGGGGGAGAGCATGCGCAGCTCGCGCACGACAGGATCGCCAACGGCGAGCGTCACATCGAGATGGCGGCTGGCCTCGGCCAACGCGTGACGATAGTAGTGCATCTGATCGCCGAAAAGGTCGGGAATGAAAAGCCCCTGCTTTTCGCCGTGGGCCAGCACGTTGTAGAACATGGTGTCGTGGCCGGGATGCTCTTCGACGATCTTCCGCGAGGTGGGCACCTCGTGTGCGTGATAGGCCGTTCGCATTTGCCATTCCGAATGCGACTTGGCACAAAGCGCCGTGGGCATGCCCATGAACTCATGGCCGACAACGACGCACGTTGAATCGCCGGTGCAAAAGCCGAGCGCCCGCACGACGGCCAGCGCCGGCTCGGCGAGGCGGACGTACTGCTCATAGTCCCAACTGCTTTCGTAGCGCTGGGAATCGATGCCGAAGCCGTCGTAGAGGCGCTTCTTGCAGACGTTGACTTCGGCGATGTTCATGTGGCCGACGTCGATCAGGGCGACTTCCGGGCGGGCCTCGCGGCCTGAGATCGGATCGCGCAGCAGCCGCCGGCCATAGACGATGCGAACGTGAAATCGTGCCTCGATGTCTCGAAAGGCCGGCGCGTGGGGGTCGCTCATGCGCCCATCGAGCGAGGAGTAGAGCACTTCGCCCTGCGGTCCGAGGCGCGAATCGGCGTCGCCGTCGCTGGTGAAGAGGGGGCAGATGAGGATGGTTCGCTCGACGGCTTCGTCGTAGGCGCGCGCGGTGAGCAGGCCTTCCAGCACGGTCCCGATGCCGCCCATCTTGACGACGGCCTCATGCGTAACGTGAACGAGATTCAGCATGGTTCGTAGCATCCTTGCAAAAGCGCGACGGTACTCAAAAGTAGGCTGCGCGTAAAGCCGAAATGCGCATTCGTTACCGGCATCGCTGGGCCATCGCATGTTTTCCATCAGAGCCGCAACCGCCAGCGAGCCGTGGCTGTCGTTCTTCCTGCACTCGCTCCAGAAGCAGAAGGCCAAACTGGAAGCGAAGGTCGAACGCGAGAAGGTCATGCGCTCGACATTGCCCGACCTGTCTATTCAGATTCTCGATCTGGCCGCCGAGCATGGGCAGATCAGCGTTGCCGATATCATCCGCATTACTGATGCGCCGCGCGGCACGATCAAGAAGCGCCTGACTGAATTGACAACGTTGCGTCACCTGAAGCGCGGCGGCAAAGGCCGGGCCACCTGGTACTCGCCGGCGTAGCGCGGTGGAACCGGTCGCGCTGAGTGACTCGCACCGCCCGGGCCAGGCGGGGAAATCTCGCCTGTCACGACCGTTGTACGTTCGAGGCAGAAGTACCCTCAGACTCAGAACCATTCCGGCAGGCGGGGGCGGCCCGATCGACGGCGTGCGCGCGAGATGGGAATCACGCACGATCAGAGATTCTTGTTACTACGCCATCCATCGGATGTATAATAAGCGGGCGCTGGTCGCCAATACGGGCGTCATCGTCGAGAGCTATTCGTACGATCCGTACGGCCGCCCGCTGATCCGCGAGTGCGCCGGGGCGGGCGATATGACAGGCAATAGCGTGGTGGATTCGGAAGACTGGGACCGATTCGTGGACGCCTACAACTGTGACATTTTCGACCCACGGGCGGACATCGACGGCGACGGCGTGGTCAGTTTCCCCGACGACGCCCTGTTCGACGTGAAGGCCGGCATCTGGGATGGCAGCGGCCCGTCGCCGGTTCGCATGGCGCGGAGTTTGGTGGGCAACCCGTATATGTTCCAGGGCCGGCCGAACTTCGTCTTCGACACCGACATGTCCGGCGAGGCCGCCGACGCCGAACTCACGCTCAACGACCACCGCAACCGCTTCGCCGACCAGATGACAGGGAGATGGTTGACGCGGGATCCGATTGGATATGCGGACAGTAACAATCTCTACGAACTACTTGTAAGCAATCCAACTCGACACGCCGATAGCGACGGTCTCAGTATTATCTGCGACGCGCTAAAGGGGGCGTGTCTTCTTGGTGCAGACATACTCAAGAAACTGTGTCGAGCCGATTGCGAGGTTGAGTACGGCCCGTCGATTAATGGCAATCATCCTGCATGGAAGGAGATTTTGGACTGTTACCGAGGTTGCTCAGACAGCAACTTAGACCGGGAGAATCGGTGTTTTGACGCCAAGGCCGCGTGTGAGCGTGATATTGAATGCAGGATTCAAAGGCGGCGCATTCGAGAGGCAGAGAAACCGCAAACGTGGCCTCATTCGATGACGAGTCCCGAAGACTGCGAAAGAAACATTGCAACGCTCAAGGCGCAACTTGCGGCATTGCAGAAGCAGCTCGACGACTTCAAGACCTTTTGGAAGGCCGAGGCTGCGAATTGGGCGGGGCCTGCGGGCGGGTTAGAAAAACTCAAGGATGGAGAGGCGGGATTTCATTTCGGTATGTCAATTCGGGAACAAATAGTACTAAACGACTTCAATCGTACCAAAAAACAACTCGCCAAGGCAAAGAAGTACTGCAAGGAGAAATTCGGAAAATGAAAAACGCACATTTTGGCTCACAAGGCGCGATCACGATAATTCTATTACTGATACTGGCATCCTTGATTGTGATTCACTCACAATCCACGGCGGCAGATCCAACACGCAAGGAACCCTTGATTCCTGCGGTAACTGTTCGGGAGCTTACGCTTGTCGATGCTGCGGGTCGTGTTCGCGCAAGGCTCTTCGTTGGTGAAGATGGGCCCATGTTTGAATTGCTGGATGAACGAGAAAAACGACGAGCATCTATCGCACTGATCAACGAACTTCCTGAATTCTGCCTTAACACTCGGGATGGTGCCAGTATGTTCTGTGTGCGTGCAGAAGCTTCTGAAAAGTTCTCCCTTCGAATGAAGAGTCGATCCGGGAAGAAGGACAGCCTGCTCTCTGCAGATCGATTGGAATTCTCGGAAAAGGGCGAGCGTCGTATCGAGCTCTCCCTGGACGATCGATCATTGTTGCGACTTGATTCGAAAGAAGGACTGGGCAGATTCGAGGTTTCGGTCCTTCCAGACGGGCCAAGTTGCTTGAGTACTTCCTTCAAGAATCGCAAGCGGTTCCGTGTTGGCGCTGATGACTCGATGACATGGTTGGGACTCTACGATGCATCTGAAAAGCGCGCGTGTTCGCTGTCCGCTCCGGTCGACGGTGGTGCGGCCCTCTCGCTCCAAGGCAAAGGAAAGAGCTTTCTAGCCCTTACTTGCCTTCCAAGCGGCTCATCTGCATTGGAAATCGCGGATGAAACCAATCGATCCCAACTGATCCTTGGAGTAGTCGGTCCGGCCAATCAGGTACCAAGGCAGCTTGGAATTACTCTCCATGAAGGTGCGGGAGTAGATTACAACTGGCCAGAAAGGATAGAAAGCGGAAAGCGAGATCAGCCCCGGGATGAAAACCGGACGAATCCAAGATGACATAAAAGGGGATGGCAATAGAGAACGAGCAACGACGTGGCGACCGATTTGCGCCGGTACGTGCATTGCATCAGCTATATCGACCAGCGGCTCATGATGATGGCCTGCAGCAAGGATGGCACGGAGGATGACCGGCCGTTCTACTACGTGGTGGACCGCATGAATGACGTACGATTCCTGCTCGATGCGGCCGGGGCGATCGTCGAGAGCTATTCCTCCGATCCGTATGGAAAGCCGCTGATCCGCGAGTGTGCCGGGCGTGGCGACATGACGGGCGACAGTGAGTTGGGCGCGAAGGACGAGAACTGGTTCGCGAAGGCCTACAACTGCGACATCTTCGACCCTCGCGGGGACATCGACGGGGATGGTGACGTGGACCGGGAAGACGAGACGCTTTACTACGAGAAAGAAGCGATCTGGGACGGCAGCGGCCCGTCGCCGGTTCGCATGGCGCGGAGCCTGGTGGGCAACCCGTACATGTTCCAGGGCCGGCCGAACTTTGTTTTCGCGACGAACTTGGAAGACGAACACCCCGAACTCACGCTCAACGACCACCGCAACCGCTTCGCCGACCCGATGACCGGAAGGTGGCTGACCAGGGATCCGGCCGGTTACATTTCAGGCTTCAATCTATTTGAAGCTCTGCATTCCTCACCTCTCAACAGAGTCGATCCAATTGGCTTGGATCCCTGTTTCGATCAATGCATGAAAGCGCATTACAACAACCCAATTAATCAGGCAATTCGCGCAGAACTTATACGTGCAGATCAGACAGATCGTGTTACAGAAATGGGTCGGCGTTTCGAAGAACACTGCTCAGATGTGTATTGTTCGCAGTTCCTTGGAATCCTATTGTGAGAGACCTTGCTTGATTTTC